>NZ_JABWQX020000002.1:0-330000 GCF_014268655.2 Pseudomonas marvdashtae | reverse complement strand
GTCCAGGTGGTCGCCTTCGCCACTGGTGTTCCTTCCTATATCTACGCATTTCACCGCTACACAGGAAATTCCACCACCCTCTACCATACTCTAGCTCGACAGTTTTGAATGCAGTTCCCAGGTTGAGCCCGGGGATTTCACATCCAACTTAACGAACCACCTACGCGCGCTTTACGCCCAGTAATTCCGATTAACGCTTGCACCCTCTGTATTACCGCGGCTGCTGGCACAGAGTTAGCCGGTGCTTATTCTGTCGGTAACGTCAAGACACCAACGTATTAGGTTAATGCCCTTCCTCCCAACTTAAAGTGCTTTACAATCCGAAGACCTTCTTCACACACGCGGCATGGCTGGATCAGGCTTTCGCCCATTGTCCAATATTCCCCACTGCTGCCTCCCGTAGGAGTCTGGACCGTGTCTCAGTTCCAGTGTGACTGATCATCCTCTCAGACCAGTTACGGATCGTCGCCTTGGTGAGCCATTACCCCACCAACTAGCTAATCCGACCTAGGCTCATCTGATAGCGCAAGGCCCGAAGGTCCCCTGCTTTCTCCCGTAGGACGTATGCGGTATTAGCGTCCGTTTCCGAGCGTTATCCCCCACTACCAGGCAGATTCCTAGGCATTACTCACCCGTCCGCCGCTCTCAAGAGGTGCAAGCACCTCTCTACCGCTCGACTTGCATGTGTTAGGCCTGCCGCCAGCGTTCAATCTGAGCCATGATCAAACTCTTCAGTTCAAACATCTTTGGGTTTTGAGAAAACCCTAAACTTGGCTCAGCAATCGTTGGTTACATCTTTGATTTCTCGCGGAGTAACTTGCGATGCTGATAATCTGTTGACTAGCAGTCTGACTCCACAAGCACCCACACGAATTGCTTGATTCAGTTGTTAAAGAGCGGTTGGCTGAGTCTTTCGTCTCAACCGAGGCGCGCATTCTACAGCGCCCCGTGTATCTGTCAAGCGGTTATTTTTAGAAGTTTTCAAAGTTTCGCTTGGAAATCCTTAACAACTTCAACCACTTGCGCTTTCGATCTCTCGTTAGCGGGAGGCGAATTCTACAGCGTTAGTCGCTGCTGTCAACACCTCTTTTACACCGCTTTCGACCGAGAAGATCGAACCGTCGACAGGGCCAAACAACACCGCCCTACCCACTCCTTCCGTGCTTCGATGAACTGAAGCCCGCCCACATCGAAACCTACTTAACCCTTTGAAACTCAAGGAGTTTTCCGTTTCGACTGCGCCGGAAGTGGGGCGAATTATAGACACCCAGGATTTGCCGTCAACCCTTTATTTCGCTTTTATTGCAGAAGGGACTTTCTTGCCCAGCAAACGCGGGATCCGGCGCGTAACCGAAGGAAGCCTCAGCACTAATAGCAAGGCACCTATCAAGGCGTATATCGCCCACTCCTTGAGATCCGCACGCACGATCCACAGCATATGCAGTAACCCAAGCCCTAGAATTGGATAAACCAGGCGATGCAATTTCTTCCAGCGGACACCCAATCGCCGCTGGCTATAACGATTGGACGTGACCGTTAACACCAGCAAACCGAGGAACCCAAGCGCCCCAACAATGATGTAAGGCCGCTTGCTCAGCTCGACTCCCAACTGCGACCAGTCGAAACCTAGTATGAACGCCGCGTATCCGCTCAAATGCAGCACAACATAAGCGAAGCACCACAACCCCAACTGGCGCCTGACCGCGATCCACCCCGCCCACCCCGTCAACTTCTGCAGTGGCGTCATGCTCAAGGTAATCAACAACAGGATCAGCGTCCCCAACCCGAGCCGATCCACCAGCACCTTGCCTGGGTCCGGCCCCAGCGAATCCACCAAGGCCTCGTAGAGCCAGAGCAACGGCCAGACTGCCGTCCCGAGGAATACGCCGATCCGCCACGCAAGGAAACGCATCAGTAGTCCTTCCTTAAATCCATCCCCGCATATAAGGAAGCGACTTCATCCTGATAGCCGTTGAACATCAACGTATCGCGGACATTGGGACGGAGCAGCCCGCTCGGCAGACGACGTTCGCGCGCCTGGGTCCAGCGCGGATGATCGACTGTTGGATTGACGTTGGCATAGAAGCCGTACTCGTCAGACGCAATGCTTTGCCACGTGGTCTTCGGCTGCTCGCTCACCAAACTGATGCGCACAATGGACTTCACACTTTTGAAACCGTACTTCCATGGAACCACCAACCTCAGGGGCGCGCCGTTCTGGTTCGGCAACTCCCGCCCGTACATGCCAACCGCCAGGATAGCCAGCGGGTTCATTGCCTCGTCCAATCGCAGGCCTTCCACATATGGCCAGTCGATTAACGCAAAGCCTGAACGCTGCCCCGGCATGACCTTGGGATCCTGCAAGGTTTCGAAGCGTATGTACTTGGCGCTGGATGTAGGCTCGACTTGCTTGAGCAATGCGGAGATGGGGAAGCCGACCCAAGGAATGACCATCGACCAGGCCTCGACACAGCGCAGTCGGTAAATCCGCTCCTCCAACTGATAAGGCTTCATGAAGTCTTCCAACCCATAGCGCCCCGGCTTGCTTACCTCACCGTCCACAACCACGCTCCAGGGCTCGGTTTGTAGCGATCCAGCGTTGGCCGCCGGATCACCCTTATCGGTCCCGAACTCATAGAAATTGTTGTAGTGGGTGGCATCCTTGAACGGCGTGATCGGCTCATCCTTGACCGTCACAGCGCCCCATTGGGTAGAAGTAAGTTTTTCGGCTAACCAGGACGGCGCGTTGCCGGGCTCGACATCGGCATAACGCGCCGCATCGGCAGCGCTGGCCCACTGCGGCAAACTGCTCACGGCGAGACCCGCCATGGTCGCACCGAGCATCTGGCGACGGGAAAGATAGATCGATTCAGGCGTGACGTCCGACTCGCGACAGTCGGACGACTTGGGGATCTTGATCAGCATGACGACTCCGCAGCGTTGGGGGCAGATGCACCAATAGACTGCGGAGTATGGGTGAAATTACATTAAGGCAACATTTAGCGTCGGCGAAGACGCAACAAATATTGCACTGGGCCGGAAGCCGCATAGGCGAGGAATACCAACAACAAGATACGCGGCGGATCACTGAATACCACGGCAAAAACCAGCACCACAGCCAGGATCGCCACGAACGGCACGCGTCCCTTGAGATCGAGCTCCTTGAAGCTGTTGTACTTGATGTTACTGACCATCAACATCCCCGCCGCCGCGACCAGTAAAGCCACCAGGAAGGACATCTTCGACCCCTGGATGCCAAAGTCGCTGAATGCCCAGACCACCCCCGCCACGACACCCGCCGCCGCCGGACTGGCAAGACCAATGAAGTAACGCTTGTCGGCGGTGCCGACCTGGGTGTTGAAACGCGCCAGGCGCAGTGCAGCACCGGCGACATAGATGAAGGCAACCATCCAACCGACCTTGCCCATGTCGCCCAGGGCCCAGCCAAACGCCAGCAAGGCCGGGGCGACACCGAACGCAACCATGTCGGACAGCGAATCGTATTCGGCGCCGAATGCGCTCTGGGTATTGGTCATGCGGGCCACCCGCCCGTCCAGGCCATCAAGCACCATGGCGACAAATATCGCGATGGCGGCAAAAGCGAAATAGCGACTCGCGCCGGAGCTGTCGCCAGCGCTCAAAGCGGCCTGGGCGCTCATGGAACTGATGATGGAATAGAAACCGGCGAACAGGTTCGCGGTGGTGAACAGGTTCGGCAGCAGATAGATGCCACGATGCCGGACCTTACGGCCTTCAGCGTCATGGCCTTCTTCGACATGCTCGTCGATAGGCAACAGGCTTTCGGCGTCAGGAGCCTGGTTCGGCTCGTCGGGACGTTCGCTCATGGACAATACCTTGCAACGGTGTGAAAAGTTCGACAGGTGTCTGGGACGACGGTTCGGCCGCAAACGATGCAGCTTTATACCAGAAGCCGATGCCCAAACGAAAAAACGCGGCCTGGGCCGCGTTTTTTCAATCAAGCTCGCGACTCAGTTCTTGGCTTTGTCGACGATCTTGTTGGCACCGATCCACGGCATCATGGAGCGCAGTTGCTCACCGATGATTTCGATACCGTGAGCGGCGTTGTTACGACGCTTGGCGGTCATCGAAGGATAGCCGGTGGCGCCTTCGCTGATGAACATCTTGGCGTATTCGCCGTCCTGAATACGTTTCAGGGCGTTGCGCATGGCCTGGCGGGATTCGGCGTTGATGACTTCCGGACCGGTCACGTACTCGCCGTATTCAGCGTTGTTGGAGATCGAGTAGTTCATGTTGGCGATACCGCCTTCGTACATGAGGTCAACGATCAGCTTCAGTTCGTGCAGGCACTCGAAGTAAGCCATTTCTGGCGCGTAGCCCGCTTCGACCAGGGTTTCGAAACCGGCCTTCACCAGCTCGACGGTACCACCGCACAGAACGGCTTGCTCGCCGAACAGGTCGGTTTCGGTCTCGTCCTTGAAAGTGGTTTCGATGATGCCGGTACGACCGCCACCGACACCGGCAGCGTAGGACAGGGCTACGTTCTTGGCGTTGCCGGACGCGTCCTGGTAGATCGCGATCAGGTCAGGGATACCGCCGCCCTTGACGAACTCGGAACGTACGGTGTGGCCCGGAGCTTTCGGCGCGATCATGATCACGTCGAGGTCGGCACGTGGCACGACTTGGTTGTAGTGGATCGCGAAGCCGTGGGAGAAGGCCAGGGTGGCGCCCTTCTTGATGTTCGGCTCGATTTCATTCTTGTACAGCGCGGACTGGAACTCGTCCGGGGTCAGGATCATGACCAGATCGGCAGCGGCAACAGCGGAAGCCACGTCGGTGACTTTCAGGCCATGGGCCTCGGCCTTGGCAACGGTGGCCGAGCCTTTACGCAGGCCCACGGTCACGTCAACGCCGGAGTCTTTCAGGTTGCACGCCTGGGCGTGACCCTGGGAGCCGTAGCCGATGATGGCGACTTTCTTGCCCTGGATGATCGACAGGTCGCAATCTTTATCATAGAAAACTTTCATGAATTTCCCCTATATCCGGCCATTCAGGCCATTCGCTAATTTGGTTTAGATGCTCAGTACTTTGTCGCCACGGGCAATCCCGGTGACGCCACTGCGTACGGTTTCGAGAATCGAGGCAGTGCCGATCGATTGGATGAAGCTGTCGAGCTTGTCGCTGGTACCGGTCAACTGAACGGTATAGACGCTGGCGCTGACATCGACGATCTGCCCACGATAAATATCGGTAGTACGTTTGATCTCGGCGCGTTGGGCGCCGGTGGCCTTGACCTTGACCAGCATCAGTTCACGCTCGATGTGAGCGCTTTCCGACAGGTCCACCAGCTTGACCACCTCGATCAGCTTGTTCAGGTTCTTGGTGATCTGCTCGATGACTTCATCGTGGCCCACGGTGGTCAGCGTCAGACGCGACAGGGTCGGGTCCTCCGTCGGTGCCACGGTCAGGCTTTCGATGTTGTAGTTGCGCTGCGAGAACAGGCCCACTACACGAGACAGCGCACCCGGTTCGTTTTCCAGAAGCAGGGAAATAATATGTCGCATGATTAGGTACGCTCCGTCTTGCTCAGCCACATATCACGCATGGAGCCGTCTTTGATCTGCATCGGGTAGACGTGCTCGCTGGTATCGACCTTGATGTCGAGGAATACCAGGCGATCCTTCATCGCGAATGCTTCTTCAAGCCCGGATTTCAAATCTTTCAGGTCGGTGATGCGGATGCCCACGTGGCCATAGGCCTCGACCAGCTTGACGAAGTCCGGCAGCGATTCCATGTAGGAATGCGAGTGACGACTGCCATAACTCATATCCTGCCACTGGCGAACCATGCCCAGCACGCCGTTGTTCAGGTTGACGATCTTCACCGGCAAACCGTACTGCAAGCAGGTCGACAGCTCCTGGATATTCATCTGGATGCTGCCTTCGCCCGTGACGCAGGCGACATCGCTGTCTGGAAAGCTCAACTTGACGCCCATGGCCGCCGGGAAGCCGAAGCCCATGGTGCCCAGGCCGCCGGAGTTGATCCAACGGTTGGGTTTGTTGAACTTGTAATATTGCGCCGCGAACATCTGGTGCTGACCCACGTCGGAGGTCACGAAGGCATCGCCCTTGGTCACCTCGCACAGGGTCTCGATGACGGTTTGCGGCTTGATCACGCTGCCGTCGCCCTTGTCGTAAGGGAACAGGCCACGATCGCCACGCCACTCATCAACCTGCTTCCACCAGGCGGCCACGGATTCCTTGTTCGGAGCCTCGCCGATTTCCTTGAGGATGGCGACCATCTCGGTCAGCACGCTCTCTACCGGACCGACAATCGGCACGTCTGCCTTGATGGTCTTGGAGATCGACGCCGGGTCGATGTCGATGTGGATGATCTTGGCGTTCGGGCAGAATTTCGCCGGACCGTTGATGACACGGTCATCGAAACGCGCGCCAACCGCCAGGATCACATCGGCATGGTGCATCGCCAGGTTGGCGGTGTAGCTGCCATGCATGCCGAGCATACCGATGAACTGACGATCAGTGCCCGGGTAGGCGCCAAGCCCCATCAGCGTGTTGGTGACCGGCAGGTTGAGCATCTTGGCCAATTCGGTCAGCGGCGCGGAGCCACCACCGAGAATTACACCGCCACCCGCATAAAGCACGGGGCGCTTGGCCGCCAGGAGCATTTCGGCGGCCTTGCGAATTTGCCCAGAGTGACCACGTACCGCCGGGCTGTATGAGCGCAGCTTGGCTTTTTTCGGGTAGATGTACTCGAATTTCTCGGCCGGGTTGGTCATGTCTTTCGGCACGTCGACCACCACCGGGCCCGGACGACCGGACTCGGCCAGGTAGAACGCTTTCTTCATGACTTCCGGGATTTCCGACGCATGCTTGATCATGAAGCTGTGCTTCACGATCGGCCGGGAGATACCGATCATGTCGGTTTCCTGGAACGCGTCGGTACCCACCATGGTGCTAGGCACCTGGCCGGAAATGATCACCATGGGAATCGAGTCCATGTAGGCCGTGGCAATACCGGTAATAGCGTTCGTGGCGCCAGGGCCGGATGTCACCAGAACCACGCCGGCCTTGCCGGTGGCACGGGCATAGCCGTCAGCCATGTGGGTGGCCGCTTGCTCATGACGAACCAGGATGTGGGTCACTTCCGGTTCTTTGAACAGGGCATCGTAGACATGAAGAAGAGCACCACCGGGGTACCCGTAGATATATTTGACGCCTTCGTCACGCAAGAAGCGGACGAGCATCTCACCGCCAGATAAAAGCTCCACGTTGTTCACCTCTAAAACGCCAGAATACCGACCCACGAAAAGGGGACGGGTCTTAATAGGTTTACTTCTCGGCAGAGCATGAGCGACGGTGGTCGCCGACTACGTCAGCACTGACTGAGCAAGTATTGGGATCGTCCCAAGTGTTGCGGGCTTTTCCCACCCAGCGCGAGGTAACGCGTTGCGGGTGTAACAGGTCGGCGCGGATGTGCGCCTCATGATCTGCCGAGTGGGTCTGCTTCTGGCAGTCCCTCTACAGCGGACTTTGGATTCTTCTGTTTCGCCCTCTGCAAGTCAAGTCGTCAATGTGCTTTATTGAAGTAAGCACATGAGAACGCAAGAAAAAACCTTTAAACGGCTACTCTGTTAGCTTCAATTGCGCAACCCAGGACAAGGAAACAGCATGCGAATGATCCTTCTGACGGCCAGCCTGCTGGTTGGCCTGAGCCCGATGAGCATGGCCGGCCAGATCTATAAATGGGTGGATGCCCAAGGCGTTACGCACTTTGGCGCCCAGCCGCCCGAAGGGGTGCAGGCCACGACGGTGGGCAAATCTTCCCCTCCGGTGCCCAAACCACCGGCGCCCGCGTCGGGCGGGGTAATTGGCGACCAGAAAGCCATCGACCAAAAGGTGAAACAGCAAGTCGAGGAACAGGAAGCCCAACTCAAGGCGTTCTGCGAACAGGCCCGGACCAACCTGGCGCAATTGCAGAACAACCCCAGGGTGCGGGAGGACGTGGAAGGCGAAATGCGCCGCCTCACGGATGAAGAGCGGCGCCAGCGCATCGATGAGACCCGTACCCAGGTCGAAGAACACTGCCAGTAAAGGCAGTCAGCTGGCGTCACTGATCAACTGGTCGAACTCTTTTAGCAGGACCTGCAACTGCCGGTCCTTGCCCTGCACATTACGAGCAGCGAAGACCATTTCGGCCATTTCCTGAATCCCTGAGGCATTCGGCAACGGAAGATCCTGCTCGAGGATGGCCTTCATCCGCGGCAAGAAGATCCATTGCAGCCATTGCTCGAAATCCAGGGTGTCGACCGCGAACGGCTCGACACTCGCCAGCGCCTCGGCCGAGGGGGAAACATCGCTCCACCAACCCTGGACACGCAGTTCACGCTCGATCAGCAGCAATTGATCGGCGATCTGGGGAAAACGCACGTCCATCAGAGTGAAACCTTGGCCTTCTGGCGAGCCAGTGCCGCGCCTGCGGAATCGCCTTGCTTCTCGCGAGCCTGGGCAATCAGCTCCCAAAGACTTGCTTGAAGTGCCGGGCGACCGCTGGAGAATGTCAGGCCGCGACGGGCCAGTTGTTCGGCTTGCGGCGCATCACCCTGGGCCATGCGCACCTGCGCCAGTCGATAAAGGACCTGAGGTTCGCGCGGCGCTACACGCTGGGCGCGCTCGAGGCTGGAAGATGCACCATTGAGGTCACCGCCGGCCTGCTGCTGTTGAGCAGTGGTCAACAGTGCCAACACCGGGCCGTCCAGTTGCTCATCGGCGGACAAGCCACCCGAACTGGCCGAAGGAATGCTGCTCGGCGTCGACGGCATGTTGTAGCTGCCCTGGTCGATCGGCGAGGTCTCGACAGGGCCGGGCGTGATGGGACCCGGCGTGATCGGCGCGCTGCTGATCGGTGCCGACGTGGTTGCGCCGCCTCCCGGCACCATGACCACAACGCCCGTGTCGCCCTGGGGAATCGCCTGGACCTGGCCTGGCATCGGACGCTTGACCGTCGTTTGACGGAAACCACCGTTGGCCGAGACGCGCTCGCTATTGGACACGGCGGTGCCGGAGTCGACAACCGGAATCGAACCGCGCTGTACGGTAGAGCAACCACTGAGCAAAGCCACGGCGGTTACCGCTGGAATCAACCACTTGTTCACTTGAAACCCTCTTTGCTTAATTCATCCAGTCCTTGACCCAATCCATCACCGATTCGGCGGGATTCTGACCGCCGCATGCTGGGCCGGGCGGCGGTTCGCTGCCGCGAATATACGGCATCTGGACGGCGCCCGGGCAATTGGCGTCGGAGCCTTGTCCGGTGCGCGAATCGACCCAGGCCTGGACGATGTTGTCCGGCTGCGGCATATCCAGCGGCAACGGATCGGCCTTGCGCATGAAACTCGTCCACACCTGCAACGCACCGGTGGCGCCGGTGAACGGCGTCTTGCCGTTATCGTCACGTCCAAGCCAGACCACCGCCAGCAAATCCTGGCTGAAACCGGCAAACCAACTGTCGCGCGAATCGTTACTGGTGCCGGTCTTGCCCGCCAGCGTCAGGGTCCGGGGAAGCACGTTGTAGACCGAGCTGCCGGTGCCTTCACGCATGACCCGCTGCATGGCGCTCTGGATCAGGTAAATGGAAGCAGGATCGAAGCGCTGCTGGACCTGGAACGGATAACGCTTGAGTGGCTCGCCGTCAGCTGTGAGCACACTGCGAATGCCGCGCATCGGGGTATTGAAGCCGCCGTTGGCCAGGGTCTGGTACATGGCCGCCACTTCGATTGGTGTAAGGCCACCGGCCCCCAACAGCATCGATGGGAACGCCGGGAATTCGCGAGTCACTCCCAAGCGCGCCAGGGTCTTGAGCACGTTTGGCACACCGACTTCCAGCCCGAGCCGAGCAGTCGACAGATTGTAGGAATGCGCCAGGCCTTGATACAGGAACACCGTCCCGTGGGGACGACGATCATAGTTTTGCGGCGTCCAGACCTGACCGTCCGCGCCCTTGATCGAAAATGACTCGTCGGACAGCCAACTGGTCAGCGTGTATTGGCTCGGTTTTTCCAGGGCGGTCAGGTAAACCGCGGGCTTGATCAACGAGCCGATCGGGCGCACGGCGTCCAATGCCCGGTTGAAGCCAGCATAATTGGCCTGTCGGCTGCCGATCATCGCCTGCACTTCACCGGTTTCCGGGTTGGTCACCACCATGGCGGCTTCAACTTCATCGGAGCCCTTGCGCCCCGCCAATCGCTTGAAGGTATCGTTGACCGAAGCCTCGGCCTTCATCTGCAGGATCGGGTCGAAACTGGTGAAGATCCGCAGGCCTTCTTCGGTCAAGTCTTCGTCACGGTAGTCTTCGCGCAGCTGACGCTTGACCAGGTCCATGAAACCGGGGAATGAGCTGTCCGCCAGGCTGCCGCGCTTGGTCACGCCCAACGGCATCTTTTTCGCCGCCTCGACCTGCTCGGCTGTTGCCACGCCTTGTTGCTGCAACAGATCCAGCACCAGGTTGCGTCGCTCGAGCGCACGTTCCGGATTGCGACGCGGGTTGTAGGAAGACGGCCCCTTGACCATGCCCACCAGCAACGCGACCTGGTGCAGCTTCAGCTCCGACAAAGGCTGGCTGAAGAAGAATTGGCTCGCCAGGCCAAAGCCATGCACCGCCCGCTGGCCGTCCTGGCCGACGAACACCTCATTGAGGTACGCCTCAAGAATCTCCGGCTTGCTGTAGTGCAGCTCCAGCAACAACGCCATCATTGCTTCGGTCAGCTTTCGGGTCAGGCTGCGCTCGTTGGTCAGGTAGAAGTTCTTGACCAGCTGTTGCGTCAGCGTACTACCGCCCTGGCGCATGTGGCCGGAGGATGTATTGACCCAGACGGCCCGGGCAATCGACTTGGGCGAGACGCCAAAGTGATGATAGAAATCCCGGTCCTCGACAGCGATCAGGGTCTCGAGCAAGAACGGCGGCACCTGGTCGATCTTGATCAGAATCCGGTCTTCGAGGTTCTTGGGGTACAAGCCGCCGATCAATAGCGGCTCAAGGCGCACCACGGACAGCTTGGCGTTGTTGGCGCCGGTCAGCGCGGCCACGTAATCGCCGGAGAAACGCACCCGCACCGGTTGCGCCTGCTCCATCCCTTCATAAAACTGGAAGCCGCGAGTATTGAGGTCGACGGTATTGCCATTGATCGAGGCCGCGCCCGGGCCATTGGCAACGCTTTCACGGCGATAACCCAAAGCATCGAGTTCGGTCAGGAAATCATCCCGGCTCAGCTTCTGTCCGACGAACAGCTCTAGCGGCCGAGCGTAGACCTTGGCCGGTATGGTCCAGCGCTTGCCGGAGAATTTCTCCTGGACCACGGCGTCGAGGTAAACGGCGAAACCGGCGAGCACGACGAGGCCCACCAGGCCGAGTTTAAGGGCCCAGCCCAGCCAAGGCCGCAAGCGGCTGGCGGGTGGTTTTTTAGGGGTGCGGGGGGATCGGGTACGAGTCATGGCGGCGGATTATACGCACTTTGCTGCGCTTCAACATGAGCCCAACCACACAGGCCATCCGGTTTGCGTTAGCGCCGCTTGCCGCCATAATGACGGCCTTGAATTTTTCCAGACTCTGAAGGATCGCCCGTGAGCCAATCACTGATCGCTGCCCTGCAAAACCCTGCCCTTTTCCCGCATCCCGTCGAAGGGTTCCAGGTCATCGAGACCCATATTTCCTGGGTGTTGCTCACGGGGCCCTACGCTTACAAATTCAAGAAGCCGGTCAACTTCGGCTTCCTTGATTTCACCAGCCTCGAGGCACGCAAGCATTTCTGTGGCGAAGAGTTGCGCCTGAACCAGCGCTTGACCCAGGATCTGTACCTGGAAGTGCTGCCTATTACCGGCAGCACCGAAGCGCCAAGCCTGGGCGGCGACGGCCCGGCCATCGAATACGCCCTGAAGATGCGTCAGTTCCCCCAGAGCCAATTGCTCAGCACGCTGCAAGCCAACGGCGAGCTCACCACTGCGCATATCGACGAAATGGCCGCGCAGATTGCCCAATTCCACCTCTCGACGCCCAAGGTGCCCGCCGATAACGCCGCAGGTACACCGGACAGCGTCATGGCGCCAGTGCGACAGAACTTCGAACAGATCCGCCCATTCCTCAGCGACAAGGCAGACCTGCTGCAACTTGAAGCCCTGCAAGCCTGGGCCCAAAGCAGCTTCGAACGCCTCGAGCCGCTGCTGGCACAGCGCAAGGCCGAAGGCTTCACCCGTGAATGCCACGGCGACATCCATCTGGGCAACGTCACCCTGATCGACGGCAACGTGGTGATTTTCGATTGCATCGAATTCAACGAGCCATTCCGCTTCACCGACGTCTACGCCGACACCGCCTTCCTGGCGATGGACCTGGAAGACCGCGGTCTCAAGTCGTTGGCGCGGCGGTTCGTCAGCCAGTACCTGGAACTGACGGGCGATTACCGGGGCCTGGAGCTGCTCAACTTCTATAAAGCCTACCGCGCACTGGTTCGCGCCAAGGTCGCGCTGTTCAGCATGCCCGCCGAAGCCGACCCGGTACAACGCGCCACCACCCTGCGCCAATACCGCAACTACGCCAACCTGGCCGAAAGCTACAGCACCATTCCGTCGCGCTTCCTTGCTATTACCCACGGCGTTTCGGCCGTCGGCAAAAGCCACGTTGCGATGCGCCTGGTCGAGGCACTGGGTGCGATTCGCCTGCGCTCGGACGTGGAGCGCAAGCGCCTGTTCGGTGAGCAGCAAGTAGCGAACGACCCACAGGCCGGCATTTATAGCAGCGATGCCAGCAGCGCGACGTACGCCCGCCTGCATGAAATCGCCGACGTGATCCTGCATGCGGGGTTCCCGGTAGTGGTCGATGCCACTTACCTCAAGCAAGGCCAACGCGACGCGGCGGCCAAGGTTGCCGAGGGCACGGGCGCGCCTTTCCTGATCCTGGACTGCGACGCACCGCAAGCAGTGATCGAAAGCAGGCTCGCCCAGCGCCAAGCGGACCAGAAAGATCCCTCCGACGCAAACCTGGCCGTCATTGCCGCCCAACAGGCCAGCCGCGAAGCGTTGACCCCGGCTGAAATTCTCTGCAGCAAGCGGGTTCAGACCAACGAAAGCGGCACGCTGGATGTCGTGGTCGCACAAATCCGCCAACGCTTGCCGGGCTTGTAAGCAACTATTTCGATCGTGAAGCGACACCCGGCTTCACGGTCGCCAAATAGTGGCAGTATACTGGCGTCATAAAACCAACCGGTGATATGAAATGAGCCATCCCAAGCTTCTCGACACGCCGCTATATGCCTTGTTGCGCAAAGACGACATTACAGGCTTCAACACCGAACGCCCAAAGGGTCCGATCGACATGCGCGGCGGCGACTTCCGTGGCCTTGACCTTCGCGAACTGAACGCCGAAGACGTGGACTTCACTGACGCCTACTTCCGTTCCGCCGATCTGCGTGGCGTCGATTTTCGCAAGTCGTCGTTGGAAGGCGCGAGCCTCGCCCACGCCCAGATTTCCGGTGCCTACTTTCCGCCCGAGCTGTCTGCCGACGAGATCCTGATGTCGATGAATTTTGGTACTCGGCTGCGCTATCGCACTCGCTGAACCTCGTAATCGCGGCTGCGGCTTCCCACGATCTCCAGCGCCCCCGCCCGCGCTGGGCGACACGCCTTGCTTACCTTCCGCCCTTATCGTGCGTAATGCATTAGAAGCTTTGCGCCGCATCCCACCAAAGAATCACGCTTTTCCTACTGAGCGCTACACTCCTGTGAAGCTTGCCCACTGCACCAGTCGGCCGTTCGCAAGGAGGCTCGATGAATGATGAACTGCAACACCTGAAGAACCTGGGCAAGACATCAGCCCAATGGCTGCACGCCGCCGGCATTCACAGCGCCTCGGACCTTCGTCGGCTCGGTGCGGTGGACGCCTACCGCGCCGTTCGCACTCGCGGCTTTCGCGCATCCAAGGTATTGCTGTACGCCATCGAGGGCGCGCTGATGGACATGCATTGGAATGATATTCCCCCTGAGCGCAAGGAAGCCCTTAATAAACAGCTGGACGCCCTGGCGGCGCGCCACAAAGCCTGACCATTTCGTACGCATGCGCATTGTTGCAGCCCAAGAATTCGGGAAATCGAAAAACAGTGTTTGACTTGGTAATGAGAATCGCTATGATTACCACATCCAGTCGCGAGACTGGTCGATATTTGAACAGCCCTTGGTTCGGACTCTCAGATATCTCCTCATCAGGCTAATCACGGTTATTTGACCCGGCTTTTGCCGGGTCTTTTTTTTGCCCGCGAGAATCACTTTTGCTGCTGTTCGCGCATCTGTGCGCAGTAATCCTGAGGGGGCGTAGCCGGGGTGTACCATACATAATCCGCCATGGCCGCCGTGACCTCACTGCCCTCTTCGGCCAGCATCAGGACAACTGGCGCGTCGCTGCTTCCCAGATCAAGTACATGCAACGGCACGCCGACATCCCTTCTGGCGTGCCAGGCGCCGGCGAGCAACAACGCAGGTGTCGGCGCCTCAAGCAATCGCTCGGCCATGCGCCGGTCACGCTGCTGCTGGACAGCCAACATCGCCGGCATTTGCGATTCCGGCAGCAGATCGCAGTGGGATTCGCGGATTTGCTCCAGCAGCACGGTTTTCACAGCGGCCGTATTGGCATGGACACCGTTCAAGGCGGGAGCCCGGCGATAGACCTGCCGGATTTCGTCGTTATCAAGATTGGCCGCCAATACCGGATAAGGCTGCGCCAGGACGAACTCGACGACTGGCCCATACAGGCTCCAATCCCAACCCGGCGACCAATCCAGTGCATCGGGCAGATCCCCGGGCAAGGCAGGTAACCGGCGAACCGCGTCGACCCGCGGCTGCTGGCGCGGCGTCAGCATTTCCAAGAGCACGCTGCCTTGGGCACGCTGGGTGGCCAAGGCCTGGAGCAACCAGCCTTGCAGCGCATGGTGGTCACGATTGTCGTGCTGCTCCCCCAGCACCACCCGAGGAGCCGTTGCCAGCCGCTCAACCAGCATTTGTGGTGTGACGGATTGGCCGTTGTGCAGATCGCGGATCCGCCCGTCAACCGGTAGCGGTGCAACCGTTTGACACGCCGACAACAGACTCAAAGCCAGCACAAGCAACAGGCGCATCGACGTTCTCCAAGTAACCTCAGCGGGCAATGATCAATGGATGCCCGCGCTCAGGATGAGTTTGCACCAGCACCTCCAGGCCAAACACCGCCTTGAGCGGCTCCGGGCGCAGCACTTGCCGGGGCGTGTCCAGGGCCACCGGACGGCCCGAGGCGAGCAGCAACAGGCGATCACAGTAGCGCGCCGCCAGGTTCAGGTCATGCAGGATGACCAACACCGCAGCGCCGCGACCGGCAAACTCACGCACCGCTTGCAATATGGTGTGCTGATGCAGCGGATCGAGCATCGAGGTCGGCTCGTCCAGCAACAAGGTTTGCCCCGCTTCTCCCGGCCATAACTGCGCCAGCACGCGCGCCAAGTGCACCCGCTGGCGCTCGCCGCCAGACAGGGTCAGGTAGTTGCGGCCTTGCAGATGCGCGGCGTCGGCGGCCTGCAATGCCGACTCGATGATCTGCGCATCACGCACCAGGCCGCTCTGATGAGGCAGGCGTCCCATGCCGACCACTTCTTCTACACGGAACGCGAAATCCAGCGTCGAGGATTGTGGCAACACTGCCAGGCGCCGGGCACGCTCGGTACCGTCCCATTGGGCCAAGGGCCGGTCATCCAGCCAAACCTGTCCCTGGTCCGGGCGCAACTCGCCGCACAACCCGGCGAGCAAAGTGCTTTTACCCGCGCCATTGGGGCCGAGCACACCCAGCACTTCGCCAGGAATGAGTTCCAGGTCGACCTGCGCCAATACGGTTTGCCGGCCGCGATGGATGTGCAAGTCCTGCGCTCGCAACATCAGGCGCGCCCTCTTAGCAATAGATAAAGAAAGAACGGCGCCCCTATGAAAGCCGTGACAATGCCAATTGGCAATTCAGCGGGAGCCAACGCCAGGCGCGCCACCAGGTCGGCAAACAACAGCAGGCTCGCGCCGGCCAGCACGGAGGCGGGCAACAGGATGCGATGGTCGGGGCCGGCCATCAGCCGCACCAGATGCGGCACCACCAACCCGACAAAGCCGATCATTCCAGCCGCCGCGACCGCTGCCCCAACGCCCAATGCCGTGCAGAACACCAACTCCCGCTTGAGCCGTTCGACATCAATGCCCAGGTGCGCGGCTTCAGACTCGCCGAGCAGCAATGCATTGAGTGCCCGCGCTCGACGTGGCAACCAGATCGCCACGCCTGCGCTGACCAGCAGCAAAGGCCATAACCGCGCATAGCTGGCCCCGTTCAAGCTGCCCAGGTTCCAGAACGTCAGGGTCCGCAACGTCGCATCGTCCGCCAGGTAAGTGAACAAGCCGACCGCCGAGCCGGACAGCGCGGTCAGGGCAATACCCGCCAGGAGCATGGTGGCGACATGCGTCTGGCCGTTGCGCCGGCCAAGGCGATAGACCAGCGCCGTCACCCCGAGCCCGCCGATAAACGCACACAACGACAACACGTAGGGCCCCAACGCTTCGGGCAACCCGCCCAGCGCCGAGCCACCGACAATCGCAAAAGCGGCACCCAGCGCCGCACCGCTGGATACGCCTACCAGCCCCGGATCGGCCAGGGGGTTGCGAAACAGCCCCTGCATCGCCACACCGGAAAGCGCCAATACGCCGCCCACCGCCAGCCCGAGCAAGGTGCGCGGCAGGCGAATCTGGCCAAGGATCAGCTCGGCCTGCTCCAGCCCATCGGCGGCAACCGGCAGTCCCAACAGGCGCAAGGCGGCACGCGCGGTATCGAACAGGGGCAAGCTTACCGGCCCCAAGGCCAGGGACAGCCAGATCGCCAACAGACACAGCAGTCCCAGGCCGATGAACAACGCCCGCGGCTTGACCAATGTCGTCATGGCTTCTTGGCCGGGTAGAACCCGTTCGTCAACGCCTCCAGGCTTTGCGGCAATCTGGGGCCTAATCCGCCGACCAGTAACGTCGGATCCAGCTCCATGACGCGCCCGTCCTTGGCGGCTGGGGTCGAAGACAGGATTGGGTTTTCCTTGAACATCGCCCCGCGGGCTTCTTTTCCGCTCAAGGCACGATCAGCGAAGACCAGCACCTCAGGATTCAGACTGGCCAAGGTTTCCACGGAAAAAGGTTTGTAACCGCTGTGAGTCGCCAAATTTTCGCCACCGGCCTGTTGCAGCAGCCAATCGGCGGCGGTGTCCTTGCCAGCGATCAGCGTCTTGCCGCCAGCATTGCCCACCAGCAGCAATACGCCCGGCGGCTTTTGCTTGAGCCGGACTTCATTTAACCGGGCGCCGTGCTCGGCGAGTTGCTGTTGATAACCATCGAACAAGGCCGCGGCCCTGGTCTCGGCGCCCAGCAATTGTCCCAAGTGCCGCAAGTTGGCTTG
This sequence comes from Pseudomonas marvdashtae, assembly GCF_014268655.2. Classification (NCBI taxonomy): domain Bacteria; kingdom Pseudomonadati; phylum Pseudomonadota; class Gammaproteobacteria; order Pseudomonadales; family Pseudomonadaceae; genus Pseudomonas; species Pseudomonas marvdashtae. Next base: position 312,516 of record NZ_JABWQX020000002.1, on the reverse strand, counting down.
CAGCGCCGCCAGGCTCGGCGCCGCCGAGAACAGTTCGACTTGCACCCCGGCGCTGCGGATTTGCGCCAGCACCGGAGGCGGCCCCATTTCCTCAGTGCCCACCAGGATCTGCGGACGCAAGCTCAACAAGCCCTCCGCCGAGAGCTGTCGCTGATAGCCAATACTGGGAAGCGCCCGCAACGATTCGGGATGCTGGCTGGTGGTGTCCACCCCCACCAGTTTCGATTCCCCGCCCAGCGCACTGACCCACTCCGACAAGGCACCGCCAGCGCTTACCCAGCGTTGCGGCAGATCGGCCGCCAGCGCTTGCTGGCTGGCGAGCAGGATGAGACAGAGCGCAGCAAGGCGAACATTCAGGCGCATCAGGCAGCTTCCTCAAGGATGTTTTTTGCAGGGCTGAACATGGAACCCTTCGGACCCAGTATCCTTGTCACCTGCAAAGGAGGCGCCATTTGATAATTGTTTTCATTTGACCGTCAAGCGCAGACACTTCCCGACACATCCAAATCGAGCGAGCCCGCTCACCGTTCGAGAACGACATGAAATTTCTGTGTGCCGCCGCCGAACTGCTCGACAACGGCAGTCGCGGCTTCGACATCGAGGGGCGCAAGTTGCTGGCCGTGCGCCGTGCAGGCCAGGCGTACGTCTATGTGAATCGATGCCCGCATCGCGGCGTGCCATTGGAATGGCAACCTGACCAGTTCCTCGACGCCAGCGCCAGCCTGATCCAGTGCGCCACCCATGGCGCGCTGTTTCTGATTGAAAGCGGCGAATGCGTCGCGGGGCCTTGTGCAGGCCAATCCCTCGCGGCGCTAGAAAGTCGGGAGGACGAGCAAGGCCTCTGGGTCGACCTGTAGCGGTTCCAACAGCACCGGCAGCGGGCGATCCACCCACATCTGCTGCGGCGTCAAGGTCACGCCATAAGCCAGTACTTCCACCCCTGCTGCCACCGCCTCGCGCAACGCGGCGGCATAGACAGGATCGATTTCCTGCGCCGGGCGCACCGCGTCGATGCCGCTCAGGTTCACGCAATACAACTGCACCGCCCGCACGCCTTGCCGGGCCAGACAGGCAAGCTCCCTCAGGTGCTTGGCACCGCGCAGTGTCACCGCATCGGGAAACGCCGCCACGTTCGTCCCGGCGAAACCCAGGGTGACGCTCTTGACCTCGACCCAGGCCGAACTGTGATCAGCGTAGTCCAATCGAAAGTCGATACGACTGTTTTCCACGCCATAGGCGACTTCCCGCTTCAACCCGGTAAAACCGTTCAGTTCGCGGATGACACCGGCGCGCAGCGCTTCCTCGACCAGGGCGTTGGCTCGCGCCGTATTAATGCAGGCCAACCGTCCCTGTGGGGTTTCGCCGATCTCCCAGGTGCCGGGCAACTTGCGCTTGGGGTCGCTGGAGCGGCTGAACCAGACGCGCGCGCCCTCGGCCATGCAATTGAGCATCGAACCGGTGTTAGGGCAGTGAATCGTCAACAGTTCGCCGTGAACGGTCTCGATATCGGCCAAGAAACGCTTGTAACGTCGAATCAGCCGTCCTTCTTCCAAATCAGGGGAAAAACGCATCAGCCTTGCCAGCTCCTTAATCCACGTCCAATTCGCTCCACCGCTTCCTGAAGCCGCGGCAGGCTTTGGGTATAGGCGAAACGCACATGGTGGCCGGCCTGATGGCGACCGAAATCCAGTCCCGGCGTGAACGCCACGTGTTCGGTTTCAAGAAAATGCTGGCAGAACGCAAAGGCATCGCCGCCGAATGCGCTGATGTCGGCATACAGGTAAAACGCGCCTTGAGGCTCGACCGCAATGCCGAACCCCAACCCACGCAAGGCGGGCAGCAGGAAGTCGCGGCGCCGCGCGAACTCGGCCCGACGCTGCTCGAAAATCTCGATGGTTGCCGGTTCGAAACAGGCCAAGGCCGCGTACTGGGCCATGCTCGGCGCACTGATGTAGAGGTTCTGCGCGAGCTTCTCCAACTCACCGATGGCCGCCGAAGGAGCCACCAGCCAACCGAGCCGCCAACCGGTCATGCCGAAATACTTGGAAAAACTATTAAGGACAAAGGCATCGTCATCGACTTCCAGCACGCTGGCGGCATCGGTGCCATAGGTCAGGCCGTGATAGATCTCATCCACCACCAGATGGCCGTTGTGCGCCTTGATGGCCTTCGACAGACCGGCCAGTTCATCGCGGTTGAGGATCGTCCCGGTCGGATTGGCCGGCGATGCCACCAACGCGCCAACACTGTCCTGGTCCCATTGGCGATCCACCAGCTCTGGAGTCAACTGATAGCGTACGTCCGGCCCCACCGGCACCAGTTGCGCCGCGCCTTCGATCAAGCGCAGGAAGTGGCGGTTGCACGGATAGCCGGGGTCGGCCAGCAGCCAATGCTTGCCTGGATCCACCAGCAAGGCGCTGGTCAGCAGCAACGCGCCAGAGCCACCCGGAGTGACCAGGACGCGCCGGGGATCGATGTCCACGCCGTAGCGCTGAGCATAAAAACCGGCGATCGCCTCGCGCAGTTCGGGAATGCCCCGCGCAGCGGTGTAGCGGGTCTTGCCCGCTGCCAGGGCGGCCTGGCCGGCACGGATGATTGGCTCGGCGGTGGTGAAGTCCGGCTCGCCGATCTCCAAGTGAATGACATCGTGCCCGACGGCCTGCAATTCGTTGGCGCGCGCCAGCAGCGCCATGACATGGAAAGGTTCGATGGCACGGCTGCGTGCACTGTAGGGCTGGGCCATTAGCCTTCCTTCGCCTGAAAAGAACCGATTCTACCCAACTCCGGAACCGGTGCGGGAACGAGCGCCAATCGAAAACGGTCCTAGCCCGTAGATCGCTGGAAATGGTTCCGGCGATTGGTCCAGGCTTGACTAGAATCAAGCATTAAGCAGGATTACGTCCCCACCGAAGCGAACCTGGCCACCTTTTGCAGGCCCCGAGCGTCCCAGGCTCGACAACCGGGAGTAGCGCGGCCCGATTTGATCTGGTAAGTTCGCCCGCTTGCAGCCGCAGGGCCGGCAGGTGTCGGTGATGGAGCAATCCTGCGTAGTGGATTACAAGAGTAGAGGCGGTCCATTCATGCCCACCCAAGCAAAGCAGAATCAAAATCAGTCGCTCAGCGGGTTTGAGCCATACGTGCCGCAACCGGGCGAAGAGTACATGGGCGCCCCGATGCGCGCGCACTTCACCAAGATCCTGAACAAGTGGAAACAGGACTTGATGCAGGAAGTCGACCGCACCGTTGACCACATGAAAGACGACGCTGCCAACTTCCCTGACCCGGCCGATCGTGCCAGCCAGGAAGAGGAATTCAGCCTTGAATTGCGCGCCCGCGATCGCGAGCGCAAGCTGATCAAGAAAATCGACAAGACTCTGCAACTGATCGAAGACGAAGAGTACGGCTGGTGCGAGTCGTGCGGTGTAGAGATCGGCGTCAAGCGACTGGAAGCACGCCCGACCGCTGACATGTGCGTCGACTGCAAGACCCTTGCGGAAATCAAGGAAAAACAGGTCGGCAAATAATCGCCGGGGCTGTCATTGAAACGGAGCGTTCATACGCTCCGTTTTTTGTTTCCGACGTTTCGCCAGCTGGCAAAACCCAGTCGGGGACAATCGGACCGCAAAATTTTTATTTCTGCCTGATTGAACTCAGTAACCTGCGCCCTATGACCATCACCGCCTCCTATATCGGTCGCTTCGCCCCTACACCAAGCGGCCACCTGCATTTCGGCTCGCTGGTCGCTGCACTGGCCTCGTACCTGGACGCCCGGAAGGCGGGCGGGCGCTGGTTGTTGCGCATGGAGGACCTCGATCCGCCACGGGAAGAACCCGGCGCGCAAATGGCAATCCTCAAGGCGCTGGAAAGCTACGGCTTTGAATGGGACGGCGAAATGGTGCGCCAGAGCGACCGCCATGAAGCCTACCAGCAGGTTATCGATCGTTTGTTCAGCCAAGGCCTGGCCTACGCCTGTATCTGTTCGCGCAAGCAACTGGAACCGTATCAAGGCATTTACCCGGGACTCTGCCGTAACGCCGGCCACGACACCGAGGACGCCGCCATCCGCCTGCGCGTCCCCGAGCTCGAATATCATTTCATCGATCGGGTCCAGGGCGAGTTCCGCCAGCACTTGGGTCGCGAAGCCGGTGACTTCGTGATCCGCCGTCGCGACGGACTCTACGCCTACCAGTTGGCCGTGGTGCTGGACGATGCCTGGCAGGGGGTCACCGATATCGTGCGGGGCGCCGACCTGCTGGATTCCACGCCGCGCCAGCTCTACCTGCAAGAGCTGCTCGGATTGCCGCAACCGCGTTACCTGCACGTGCCGTTGATTACTCAGCCGGACGGGCACAAGCTCGGCAAAAGCTACCGCTCGCCACCGCTGGCCGCCGATCAGGCCGCGCCGCTGCTGTTGCGAGCATTAAGGGCACTGGGCCAACAACCGCCTTGCGAACTGGACGACGCCAACCCTCGGGAGCTGCTGGATTGGGGCTCGCGTCACTGGGATGCGACGTTGATCCCGCGCACGCTGACCTTGCCCGAAGCGCAAATACGTTGACGGCCCTTGCAGCTTGGCGCCCATCCGTTACCATCGCCGCACGTTTTCGGGCACGCGCATAAACAAGAGAGGCCGGGATGTACATCTATCGCTTGGTCCTGCTCCTGGTAGTGGGGATTTACCTGTTCTCCCCGGCCATCATGGATTGGTGGATCGACGCCACGGGTGCCTGGTATCGGCCGTATCTGCTCTGGCTGATCCTGATCGTCGTGACCTTCATCCTGCAGAGCCAAAAAGATGCCGATGAGCTTTAGCCTGACCCAGATGATCCTGATCAGCGCCGCCTACCTGGCGGTGCTGTTCGGCGTGGCCTGGATCAGCGAACGAGGCATGATCCCACGGGCGATCATCCGCCATCCGCTGACCTACACCCTGTCGCTGGGCGTATATGCCAGCGCTTGGGCGTTCTATGGCACGGTTGGCCTGGCCTATCAGTACGGCTACGGTTTTCTGTCCAGCTACCTCGGGGTCTCCGGTGCGTTCCTGCTGGCGCCGGTGCTGCTTTATCCGATCCTGAAAATCACCCGCACCTACCAGCTCTCATCGCTGGCCGACCTGTTCGCCTTTCGTTTCCGCAGCACCTGGGCCGGCGCGCTGACCACCATCTTCATGCTGGTCGGCGTCTTGCCGCTGTTGGCCCTGCAAATGCAGGCCGTGGCTGACTCAATCAGTATCCTGACCCGCGAACCGGTGCAGCATCGCGTGGCGTTGAGCTTCTGCGTCCTGATCATCCTGTTCACGATTTTCTTCGGCTCCCGGCACATCGCCACCCGGGAAAAGCACGAAGGCCTGGTGTTCGCGATCGCCTTTGAGTCGGTGATCAAGCTGATCGCCATCGGCGGTGTCGGCCTCTATGCCTTGTACGGAGTATTCGACGGTCCGCAGCAGCTTGAGCTCTGGCTGCTGCAGAACCAGACCGCCCTCGCCGCCTTGCACACGCCCTTGCAAGAAGGCCCATGGCGCACACTGCTGTTGGTGTTCTTCGCTTCGGCGATCGTGATGCCGCACATGTACCACATGACGTTTACCGAAAATCTCAATCCCCGCTCGCTGGTCAGTGCAAGCTGGGGCCTGCCGCTGTTCCTGCTGTTGATGAGCCTGGCCGTGCCGCTGATCCTCTGGGCCGGGCTGAAACTGGGCGCCAGTACCAACCCGGAATACTTCACCCTGGGCATCGGCATCGCCGCGAACAACAAAGCCTTGGCCTTGCTGGCTTATATCGGCGGCCTGTCGGCGGCCAGCGGATTGATCATCGTGACCACGCTGGCGCTGTCAGGCATGGCCCTCAATCATCTGGTGCTGCCGCTGTACCAGCCGCCAGCGGAGGGAAATATCTACCGCTGGCTGAAATGGACTCGTCGGGCGCTGATCGTGGCGATCATCATGGCTGGCTACGGCTTCTACCTGATGCTGGGCGATGGGCAGGACCTGGCTAACCTGGGCATCGTCGCGTTCGTCGCAACCTTGCAGTTCCTGCCCGGCGTGCTGTCGGTGCTGTATTGGCCAACCGCCAACCGTCGAGGCTTTATCGCCGGGCTGTTGGCGGGGATCCTGGTTTGGCTGGTCGCCATGCTCTTGCCGCTGCTCGGCAACCTGCAAGGTTTCTATATTCCGCTGCTGAACATGATCTACGTGCTGGACGACACCAGTTGGCACATGGCAGCCATCGCCTCGCTGGCGGCGAACGTGCTGATGTTTACCCTGATTTCACTGTTCACCAACGCCAGCAGTGAAGAAGCCAGCGCCGCCGAAGCCTGCGCGGTGGATAACGTTCGTCGTCCGCAACGCCGCGAATTGCATGCCGCCTCACCCCAAGAGTTCGCTACGCAACTGGCCAAGCCCCTCGGTGCCAAGGCCGCGCAAAAGGAAGTCGAACAGGCCCTGCGCGACCTTTACCTGCCATTCGATGAACGCCGCCCCTACGCCTTGCGCCGCTTGCGGGATCGGATCGAAGCCAACCTGTCCGGCCTGATGGGCCCCAGCGTGGCCCAGGACATGGTCGAAACCTTCCTGCCTTATAAGGCGGGCGGCGAAAACTACGTGACCGAAGACATCCACTTCATCGAAAGCCGCCTCGAGGACTACCATTCGCGCCTCACCGGCCTGGCCGCCGAGCTGGATGCCCTGCGCCGCTATCACCGTCAGACCCTGCAGGAACTGCCGATGGGCGTCTGCTCCTTGGCCAAGGATCAGGAGATCCTCATGTGGAACAAGGCCATGGAAGAGCTGACCGGCATCGCCGCCCAGCGCGTGGTCGGCTCGCGCCTGAGCACCTTGGGCGAGCCGTGGAAAGGTCTGCTGCAAGGCTTCATCGATCTGCCCGACGAACACCTGCATAAACAACACCTGGCGCTCGACGGCCAGACCCGTTGGCTGAACTTGCACAAAGCGGCCATCGACGAGCCGCTGGCGCCCGGTAACAGCGGTTTGGTGCTGCTGGTTGAAGACCTGACCGACACCCAGATGCTCGAAGACAAGCTGGTCCACTCCGAACGGCTGGCCAGCATCGGTCGACTGGCCGCCGGCGTCGCCCACGAAATTGGCAACCCCATCACTGGCATCGCCTGCCTGGCCCAGAATCTGCGCGAAGAGCGCGAGGACGACGGCGAGCTGACGGAAATCAGCGGCCAGATCCTCGAACAGACCAAGCGCGTGTCACGCATCGTCCAGTCCTTGATGAGTTTCGCCCATGCCGGCGGCCACCAGCACAACGACGAACCGGTCTGCCTGGCCGAAGTGGCCCAGGACGCCATAGGCCTGCTGGCGCTCAACCGACGCAATTTCGAAGTCCAGTTTTTCAACCTGTGCGATCCGGATCATTGGGTCGATGGCGACCCCCAGCGACTCGCCCAAGTGCTGATCAACCTGTTGTCCAACGCCCGCGACGCTTCACCGGCCGGCAGTGCGGTGCGCGTCAAGAGCGAAGCTTTCGAACATACTGTCGACCTGATCGTCGAAGACGAAGGCAGCGGTATCCCACAGAACATCATGGACCGATTGTTCGAACCTTTCTTCACCACCAAGGATCCTGGCGAGGGCACCGGTCTGGGCCTCGCACTGGTCTATTCCATCGTTGAAGAGCATTATGGACAAATCACCATCGACAGCCCGGCCGATGTTCAGAGCCAACGCGGCACCCGTATCCGGGTAACCTTGCCACGTCATGTCGAAGCGACGTCCGCTGTGAACTGAGACCGTCGAGAGAATCGAATCAATGCCGCACATTTTGATCGTCGAAGACGAAACAATTATCCGCTCCGCCTTGCGCCGCCTGCTGGAACGCAACCAGTACCAGGTCAGCGAAGCCGGTTCTGTGCAGGAAGCACAAGAGCGCTTCAGCATTCCAACGTTTGACCTGATCGTCAGCGACCTGCGCCTGCCCGGCGCCCCCGGCACCGAACTGATCAAGCTCGGCCAGGGCACGCCCGTGCTGATCATGACCAGTTACGCCAGCCTGCGTTCGGCGGTCGACTCGATGAAAATGGGTGCCGTGGACTACATCGCCAAGCCCTTCGACCACGACGAAATGCTCCAGGCCGTGGCCCGGATCCTGCGCGATCGACAAACGGCGACCAGCCAGCCTTCGGAACCGACGAACGGCAAGGCGGCATCAGGCAAGGCAGGCGCCAGCAACAGTAACGGCGAAATCGGCATCATCGGTTCTTGCCCGCCCATGCAGGACCTTTACAGCAAGATTCGCAAAGTGGCACCGACCGACTCCAATGTCCTGATCCAGGGCGAGTCCGGTACTGGCAAGGAGCTGGTGGCCAGGGCGCTGCATAATCTTTCCCGTCGGGCCAAGGCACCGATGATTTCAGTGAACTGCGCAGCCATTCCGGAAAGCCTGATCGAGTCCGAGCTGTTCGGTCATGAAAAAGGCGCGTTCACTGGTGCCAGCGCCGGACGCGCCGGCCTGGTGGAAGCGGCGGATGGCGGCACGCTGTTCCTCGATGAAATTGGTGAACTGCCATTGGAAGCCCAGGCGCGATTGCTGCGGGTGCTCCAGGAAGGCGAAATTCGTCGAGTCGGTTCGGTCCAGTCGCAAAAGGTCGATGTACGCCTGATCGCGGCGACCCACCGAGACCTCAAGAGCCTGGCTAAAATCGGCCAGTTCCGGGAAGACTTGTATTACCGGCTGCACGTGATCGCCCTGAAGCTGCCGCCCCTGCGCGAACGCGGCGCGGACGTCAACGAGATCGCCAGCGCCTTTCTTGCCCGTCAGAGCGCGCGCGTCAACCGCACCGACCTGAAATTCGCCCCGGATGCCGAGCAGGCCATTCGTCACTACGCCTGGCCTGGTAACGTCCGTGAACTGGAAAACGCTGTGGAGCGAGCGGTAATCCTGTGCGAAAGCCCGGAAATTTCCGCTGACCTGCTGGGTATCGACATTGAATTGAGCGACCTGGACGATGACGAATTCATCGGTCTCGCACCTCAGCAAGGCGGTGCGAACAACAACAGCCACGAGCCTACCGAAGATCTGTCACTGGAAGACTACTTCCAGCATTTCGTCCTGGAACACCAGGATCACATGACCGAGACCGAACTGGCTCGCAAGCTGGGCGTGAGTCGCAAATGCCTGTGGGAACGCCGCCAACGCCTGGGTATCCCACGGCGCAAGACCGGGGTTGCCAGCGAGAGCTGACCCGTGCGGGTAACACAGTCGAATGTGAAAAAACTGTTACCCCAGCCTTTTCACGTAACAGAAGCCGGGGTTTACGGTAACGAAACCCCGGCTTTTTTTTGCCCTGAAAAAACCGCTATAACCATAGAACCCCCGGTTTCCCTGGGCCTGACAAAAGTTGGCACGCACCCTGCTATAGCTTTGGTACAAGAACAATAACAAGCAATGCACAAGACAATAAAAATAAGACGAATCGACTCACGCACAATAAAAACAAGACGGCGAGAGGCGCAGCTAACTGATTCTTTTGGAGAGGCGTTGTATTTGGGGCTTGCCCCGCAACCAGGCTGAGAACAATAAAACTGTCTCAAGACAGGTGCCTGAACTGGTTGGATCGATTGATCACTGCAACACAGCGACCAAAGCAATCCGTTTGCTCTTGGCTCCCGATTGGGAGGGTCACGAAGGGAAAACCTCGTGGCGCGGGCACTCAACAAAAACAAGAAGCCCGAAACCAATAATAAAAACGAGCACGCAACTAATTCTGGGGGAGCTTCGGCTCCCCTTGTGGTTTCTGGCATCCGGCCCTTCGAAGCAGCCTACAAGCCTTGGCGCCTATGGCCCGCACTCAAATCCGCTCCGTCCTACACCATCCCTCGACTAAATGCTAGAATCCCCGCCCATCATGCGGTCATTCTTTGTTTTTGGCCGAATATTCCTTCAAACAGTGCCTCCCATGCTGAAGAAGCTGTTCCAGTCATTCCGTTCTCCCTTGCGTCGTACGCAACACATTCGCAGCACGCCTGAAGTGCTCAACAGCGGCCAGCATTCATTGCAAAAGGCCCAATTCAGCCGTTATGCGGTGAACATCGTCGAACGCCTGCAGAACGCCGGCTACCAGGCTTATCTGGTCGGCGGGTGCGTGCGCGACATGCTGTTGAACATCACCCCCAAGGATTTCGACGTCGCCACCAGCGCCACGCCTGAGCAGATACGGGCCGAGTTTCGCAATGCACGAATCATCGGGCGCCGTTTCAAGCTGGTGCACATCCACTTCGGCCGCGAAATCATCGAGGTGGCGACGTTCCGCGCCAACCATCCGCAAAGTGATGAGGAAGAAGATAGCAACCAGTCTTCTCGCAACGAGAGCGGACGCATCCTGCGCGATAACGTCTACGGCACGCTGGAAGAAGACGCGCAACGCCGCGACTTCACCATCAATGCCCTCTATTACGACCCGGTCAGCGAGCGCATTCTCGATTACGCCAATGGCGTACATGACATCCGCAACCGTCTCATCCGGCTGATCGGCGATCCCAAGCAGCGCTACCAGGAAGACCCCGTGCGGATGCTGCGGGCCGTGCGTTTTGCCGCCAAGCTGGATTTCGGCATCGAGAAGCACAGCGCCACGCCGATTCGCGAACTGGCCCCGATGCTGAGGGAGATTCCTTCGGCGCGCCTGTTCGAGGAAGTCCTCAAGCTGTTCCTGTCGGGCCACGCCGCAGATACTTTTGAAATGCTCGTGGACCTGCAGTTGTTCGACCCCCTGTTCCCGGCCAGTGCCGAGGCGCTGGAATACAACCCTACCTACACCCACACCTTGATCAGCGAAGCGCTGATCAACACCGACCTGCGCATCAAGCAGAACAAACCGGTGACCCCAGCGTTCCTGTTCGCCGCCTTGCTCTGGCCTGCCCTGCCCGCCCGGGTATTGCGCTTGCAGGAGCGCGGCATGCCGCCGATCCCGGCAATGCAGGAAGCCGCCCATGAGCTGATTGCCGAACAGTGCCAGCGCATCGCGATCCCCAAACGTTTCACGATGCCGATCCGCGAGATCTGGGACATGCAGGAGCGCCTGCCACGGCGCAGCGGCAAACGTGCCGATCTGTTGCTGGACAACCCGCGTTTCCGCGCCGGCTATGACTTCCTGCTGCTGCGCGAAAGCGCTGGCGAACAGACCGATGGCCTGGGCGAATGGTGGACTGATTACCAAGATGCCAACGACAGCGAACGCCGCGACATGATCCGCGAGCTCAGCGGCAAGGACGACGGCGCCAGCGGCCCGCGCAAGCGTCGGCGCAGCAGTGGCGCCAAGCGTAAACGTGCCGGTGTGCCAAGCGCCTCGGACGAGTAATCGATGGAACGCGTCTACGTCGGCATGGGCAGCAACCTGGCCGAACCCGCCGAACAGTTGCGCAGCGCCATCGAAGCGCTGGCGCGACTGTCCGAGACTCGGCTGGTGGGGGTTTCAGCGTTTTATCAAAGCGACTCCCTGCTCCCCGGCCAGCCGCGCTACACCAATGCCGTGGCGGCGCTGGACAGCAGCCTTGCGCCACTGGACTTGCTCGATGCGCTGCAAGCCATCGAAACCGGCCAGGGCCGCGAGCGCCTGGAGCGCTGGGGTCCGCGCACCCTCGACCTGGATATCCTCCTGTTCGGTGATCGGCTGATCGACGAGCCCCGCCTCAAGGTCCCTCATTACCACATGCAAGCCCGGGCCTTCGTGCTCTATCCGCTGGCAGAGTTGGCGCCCGCCGACCTGCGCCTGGCCGACGGCCGCCTGCTCAAGGATCTGCTCGCCGAGTGCCCGTTTCTCGGCCTCGAGCGCCTGGCCCATCCTTAGGTTGCGGTACCAGACAGTCACAATTTGGGCGCGCCTCCCAGCTGAAACGCATCAGTAACCTAGGTAACACCCGGCGGTAACACATCCAATTGACTTCCCCGGTACTCCTCACGACTATAGGCATCCCGTTGCCGCCAACGCGGCGCTAAAGGGCGCAATCCGGGCCTTACAAGCACCACGCATAGAGGGTGCGCCTGTATTCGAGCGCCTAATGAGGACTTTTACATGCCAGCTATTACCCTGACCACGCTGCAAGGTCTCAAGCAAAAAGGTGAAAAAATCACCATGCTGACCTGCTATGACGCCACCTTCGCCCATGCCTGCAATGAGGCTGGTGTCGAGGTGCTGCTGGTGGGCGACTCCCTCGGCATGGTGCTGCAGGGTCACGACAGCACATTGCCGGTGACCACTGCCGAGATGGCCTACCACGTGGCCGCCGTCAAACGCGGTAACACCGATGCGTTGATCCTCGCCGACCTGCCGTTCATGGCCTATGCCACCCTCGATCAAACCATGACCAACAGCGCCATGCTGATGCAGGCCGGTGCCCACATGGTCAAGGTCGAAGGCGCGCTGTGGCTCGCCGACTCGATCCGCCTGCTGGCCGAACGCGGCATTCCCGTGTGCGCGCACCTGGGCCTGACCCCGCAGGCGGTGAATATCCTCGGCGGCTACAAGGTCCAGGGTCGTAATGAAAACCAGGCACGGCAGATGCGCGCCGATGCCATTGCCCTGGAGCAGGCGGGCGCGGCGATGTTGCTGCTCGAATGCGTACCCACCGAGCTGGCTGAAGAAATAACCCAGGCGGTGAAGATCCCGGTAATCGGCATCGGCGCTGGCAGCGCCACCGATGGCCAGGTGCTGGTGCTCCACGACATGCTCGGCCTGTCGATCACTGGTCGCGTGCCCAAGTTCGTGAAGAACTTCATGGCCGGGCAAAGCACCATCCAGGCCGCGCTCGCCGCTTATGTTGCCGAGGTGAAGGGCGTGACCTTCCCGGGCGCCGAACACGGATTCTCTGCATGAACACCGTCAAGACCGTACGCGAACTGCGCGCCGCCGTGGCCCGTGCCCGCAGCGAAGGCAAACGTATCGCTTTCGTCCCGACGATGGGCAACCTGCACAGCGGCCACATGGCGCTTGTGACCAAGGCGGCGCAACGGGCCGACTTTGTCGTGGCGAGCATCTTCGTCAATCCGCTGCAATTCGGCGCTGGCGAAGACCTGGACAAATATCCCCGCACCCTGGCGGCCGACCAGGAGAAGCTGCTCCAGGCCGGGTGTCATTTGCTGTTCGCACCAAGCGTCGAGGAAATGTATCCCGACGGCATGGCCGGACAGACCCGCGTCAGCGTCCCACAGCTGTCCGAAGGCCTGTGCGGTGCCAGCCGGCCAGGGCATTTCGAGGGCGTGGCGACGGTGGTCAGCAAGCTGTTCAACATGGTCCAGCCGGATCTGGCAGTGTTTGGCCAGAAGGACTTCCAGCAACTGGCGGTGATCCGCGCTCTGGTCCATGACCTGAACATGCCGATCCAGATCATCGGCGAGCCTACCGTGCGCGCCGAAGACGGCCTGGCGCTGTCGTCGCGCAACGGCTTCCTCAGTGCTGAACAGCGGGCCGTCGCGCCGGTGGTCTACCGTGCCCTGGGCCAGATCGCCGAGGCGATCAAGCAGGGACAACGGGATTATCCGGCGCTGATCGCCGAGCAGCTCAAGCAACTCGAAACCGCCGGTCTGCGTCCCGACTATCTGGAAATCCGGCACGCCAAGACGCTGCGCCCGGCCGTGGCCGAGAATCGCGACCTGGTGATCCTGGCGGCCGCCTTCCTGGGCACCACCCGGTTGATCGACAACCTGCATCTGGACCTCGACGCGCCTGCCTGAGCCCTCGTCCCCTGTGTCAGCGAGCAGGCTTGCACAGGGGCTGCGCAGTGTTATTGCCGCCTCGACAGCCTTCGGGCAAACTGCCCGCCGTTTGGACCCGACCAGAGGAAACACTCATGCACGCCATCATGCTCAAGGCCAAGCTGCACCGCGCCGAAGTCACTCACGCCGTGCTCGATTACGAAGGCTCCTGCGCCATTGATGGTGAATGGCTGGACCTGTCGGGCATCCGTGAATACGAACAGATCCAGATCTACAACGTCGACAACGGCGAGCGCTTCACCACCTACGCCATCCGTGGCGAGGAAGGCTCGCGGATGATCTCGGTCAACGGCGCCGCGGCGCACAAGGCCAAGGTGGGCGACCGCGTGATTATTTGCGCCTACGCCCATTACAGCGAAGCGGAGCTGCTCAATTTCAAGCCGCGCATGCTGTACATGGCACCGGGCAACGAACTGAGCCACACCAGCAACGCCATTCCGGTCCAGGTTGCCTGACCAGCCCCACCTGCTTTCCCCTTCCAGGCAAAAGCATTTCGCTTCCGCCTGTCGGACCATTCCCACCCCTTTTGTATAAAAAAGTACCGGGAAGCGGTCAGACAAAGTCAAGACAGATCGCAACGCGAGGTTTACTGTATTCGCCCTGTGCCCGGCGATCCTGTCGACGCAGTTGTCCGGACACCCTCCGCGGGCCTCGCCGGAATTTTTAGTGTACAAAAGGTCGTTCAAGTAAAAAGGAAACCCGCAGCGATGGCGTATTACCGAACTCCTCAAGACGTGACCGCTCTGCCCGCCTGGCAAGCGCTGAATGACCACCGCAAAGCCATGCAGGATTTCAGCATGCGCGAAGCGTTCAATGCCGATCCGCAGCGTTTCAATCAGTTCACCCTTTCCAGCTGTGGCTTGTTTCTCGATTACTCGAAAAACCTGATCAATGCCCAGACCCGCGACCTGCTGGTGGGCCTGGCCAACGAAGTCGACCTCCAGGGCGCAATCAAGGCGCTGTTCGAAGGCGAAATCGTCAATGCCTCCGAGAACCGCCCCGCCCTGCACACCGCCCTGCGTCGGCCGGTGGGCGACAAGCTGCTGGTAAACGGCTCCAACGTGATGCCCGATGTGCACAAAGTGTTGAACCAGATTACCGACCTGGTGGGCCGCATCCACGATGGCCTATGGCGCGGCTACACCGAGAAGCCCATCACCGACGTGGTGAACATCGGCATCGGTGGCTCCTTCCTCGGCCCGCAGCTGGTGTCCGAAGCACTGTTGTCGTACACGCATAAAGGCGTTCGCTGTCATTACCTGGCGAACATCGACGGCAGCGAGTTCCATGAGCTGACCATGAAGCTGCGCGCCGAGACCACGCTGTTCATCGTCTCGTCGAAATCTTTCAACACCCTTGAAACCCTGAAGAACGCCCAGGCGGCACGTGCCTGGTATCTGGCCCAGGGTGGCTCAGAAGCGGAGCTCTACCGCCACTTCATCGCGGTATCGAGCAACAACGCCGCCGCCGTGGCCTTCGGCATTCGCGAAGAAAATATCTTCCCGATGTGGGACTGGGTCGGCGGGCGCTACTCGCTGTGGTCGGCCATCGGCTTGCCCATCGCCCTGGCCATCGGCATGTCGAACTTCAAGGAACTGCTGTCCGGCGCCTACTCCATGGACCAGCATTTCCAGAGCGCGCCATTTGAACAGAACATGCCGGTGCT
Source organism: Pseudomonas marvdashtae (assembly GCF_014268655.2). Lineage (NCBI taxonomy): Bacteria > Pseudomonadati > Pseudomonadota > Gammaproteobacteria > Pseudomonadales > Pseudomonadaceae > Pseudomonas > Pseudomonas marvdashtae. Next base: position 297,120 of record NZ_JABWQX020000002.1, on the reverse strand, counting down.
GCTGGCGCTGCTGGGCGTGTGGTACGGGAACTTCTGGGGTGCGCAGAGCCATGCGATCCTGCCGTACGACCATTACCTGCGCAACATCACCAAGCACTTGCAACAACTGGACATGGAATCCAATGGCAAGAGCGTGCGCCAGGACGGTACGCCGGTCTCCACCGACACCGGTCCGGTGATCTGGGGCGGCGTCGGCTGCAACGGCCAGCACGCTTACCATCAGTTGCTGCACCAGGGCACCCAATTCATCCCGGCCGACTTCATCGTGCCGATCGTCAGCTTCAACCCGGTTTCCGACCATCACCAATGGCTCTACGCCAACTGCCTGTCCCAGAGCCAGGCGCTGATGCTCGGCAAGACCCGCGCCGAGGCCGAGGCCGAGCTGCGGGACAAGGGCGCCAGCGAAGAAGAAGTGCAGAAACTGGCCTCCCACAAGGTCATCCCGGGCAACCGTCCAAGCAACACCTTGGTGGTCGAACGCATCAGCCCGCGCCGCCTCGGCGCGCTGGTTGCGCTGTACGAACATAAAGTCTTCGTCCAAAGCGTGGTCTGGGGCATCAACGCCTTCGACCAATGGGGCGTGGAGTTGGGCAAGGAGTTGGGCAAGGGCGTCTACAACCGCCTGGTGGGCAGCGAAGAAACCGCCGCCGAAGATGCTTCGACCCAAGGCCTGATCAACTACTTCCGCGGGCGTCATCGCGGCTGACCCTGGTCAGACACACTGCGGGGGCGGGCTTGCTCGCCCCCACACTGTTTCCATGTACAACTTGAACTGGATATTCACTCGGCGCATCTTTATGTCTTGTCGCAAAAACAAGAATAAGGAACCGTCATGTTCGATATCAGCCAGTACCCCCACGCCGATGCCGTCCGCCGGGCTGCGCAACTGAGTCAGGACGAGTACAAGCGGCTCTACAAAGAATCCATCGAGCACCCCAGCACATTCTGGGCTGAGCAAGCCACGCGCTTTCTCGACTGGATGACGCCCTGGCAGACTGTCCAGCGCTACGACCTCAAGAGCGGTGAAGCCAACTGGTTCGCCGGCGGCAAGCTGAACGTCAGCGCCAACTGCATCGACCGCCATATGGATACGCGCGGTGACCAGACCGCGATCATCTGGGAAGGCGACGATCCCGCCGAATCGGCAGAAATCACCTATAAAAAACTTCACCATCACGTTTGCCGGCTGGCCAACGTGTTGAAAAGCCGCGGCGTGAAGAAAGGCGACCGGGTCTGCATCTACATGCCGATGATTCCTGAGGCGGCCTACGCCATGCTTGCCTGCACTCGCATTGGCGCGGTGCACTCTGTGGTGTTCGGCGGTTTTTCGCCGGATTCGTTGCGTGATCGAATTCTCGACGCCGATTGCCGCACCGTCATCACTGCCGACGAAGGCGTGCGCGGCGGGCGGTTCATACCGCTCAAGCGTAACGTCGACAAGGCGCTGGAAAGCTGCCCGAACGTCAGCACCGTGCTGGTGGTCGAGCGCACCCAAGGTGAGGTGAACTGGGTCGAAGGCCGTGACCTCTGGTATCACCAGGCGATGCACGAGATGAGCGACGATTGCCCGCCTGAGCCAATGGACGCGGAGGATCCGCTGTTCATCCTCTATACCTCCGGCAGCACCGGCAAGCCCAAGGGCGTGCTGCACACCACTGGCGGTTATCTACTGCAAGCGGCAATGACCTTCAAGTACGTACTCGACTATCGCGACAACGAAGTGTTCTGGTGCACCGCCGACGTCGGCTGGGTCACCGGCCACAGCTACATCGTCTACGGCCCGCTGGCCAACGGTGCCACCACGCTGATTTTCGAGGGCGTACCGAGCTACCCGAGCAGTTCGCGCTTCTGGCAGGTCATCGACAAGCATCAGGTCAATATCTTCTACACCGCTCCGACCGCCCTGCGCGCGCTGATGCGCGAAGGCGCCGGGCCGTTGCAGGACACGTCCCGCAAAAGCCTGCGATTGCTTGGCAGCGTCGGTGAGCCGATCAACCCGGAGGCGTGGGAATGGTATTTCAACGTCGTAGGCGAGCAGCGCTGCCCGATTGTCGATACCTGGTGGCAGACCGAAACCGGCGGCATCATGCTCAGCCCCCTGGTCAGTGCCCCACGGCTCAAGCCAGGCTGCGCCACCCGCCCGATGTTCGGCGTGCAGCCTGTGCTGCTGGATGAAACGGGCAAGGAAATCAATGGCGCCGGCAGCGGCGTGCTGGCGATCAAATCCAGCTGGCCAGCGCAGATTCGCAGCGTCTATGGCGACCATCAACGCATGGTCGATACGTACTTCAAGCCCTACCCCGGCTACTACTTCACCGGCGACGGCGCCCGTCGCGACGAAGATGGCGATTACTGGATCACCGGACGCATCGACGACGTGATCAACGTTTCCGGACATCGCATCGGCACCGCCGAAATCGAAAGCGCCCTGGTGCTGCACGACAACATTGCCGAGGCGGCGGTGGTCGGTTATCCCCATGATCTCAAGGGTCAAGGCATCTATGCCTTTGTCACGCCAATGGATGGGGTGGAAGCCAACGACGAGTTGAAAAAGGAACTGCTCGCCCATGTCAGCAAGGAAATCGGCAGTTTCGCCAAGCCGGAACTGATCCAATGGGCGCCAGCCCTGCCCAAGACCCGTTCGGGCAAGATCATGCGACGGATTTTGCGCAAGATCGCCTGCAATGAACTCGACAGCCTCGGCGACACTTCGACCCTGGCCGATCCGAGCGTGGTGGAGGGGTTGATCGACACGCGACTGAACCGCTGAGACAACATAAACCTCCCGTGGCGAGGGAGCTTGCTCCCGCTCGGCTGCGCAGCAGACGCAAAATCGCGGTCGCCCTTGGAAAACAGGGGGGGCGCTTCGCACCCCAGCGGGAGCAAGCTCCCTCGCCACAAAAGCGCTGCCTGACTCAAACCTTCAGGCAATACCCGAGTATGCATAACTGCTAAACTCCCGCGCCTCATTTCCTTAAGGCGCGCACGGCATGTCTTCCTTGAATCTGGCGCTGCGCGCCGCCCTCGACCAGCGCCAGCCGCTTCTTGGCCAACTGCACCAGCAAGGCACCGACTGCTATCGCCTGTTCCACGGCAGCCAGGAAGGCGCGCCCGGCTTGACCGTGGACCGCTACGGCCCGCAGCTGCTGGTGCAGAGTTTTCACCAATCGCTGGCGCGGGAGGAATTGCTGCAGTTGCACGCCATCGTCAACGAACGGCTGGGCCTGGACACCCTGCTTGTCTATAACGACCGCGCCCGGGGCAACTCGCGCGTCGATCGCCAGGACAACGTCTATCAGGCTGACGAGGCCGCGCTGCAAGACTTGGTCGGGCATGAATGGGGCCTCAATTACCGCATCCGCGGGCGGCATGCCGGGCAGGATCCGTTGCTGTTCCTCGACCTGCGCAACGCCCGTGGCTGGGTCAAGGACCATAGCCGGAACAAAAGTGTGCTGAACCTGTTCGCCTACACCTGCGGCGTGGGCCTCAGCGCGGCGGCAGGTGGGGCGCGCGAAGTATGCAATCTGGATTTTGCCGAGGGCAACCTGGCGGTGGGACGCGAAAACGGCCTGCTCAACCCCGATCTGCCAGCGATGGAGTTCGTGCAATCGGATTATTTCCCGGCGATCCGCCAGTTGGCCGGCCTGCCCATCAGCCAGCGGCGCGGACAGAAACTGCCCAGCTACGTGCGCCTGGAACAACGCCAATACGACCTCGTGCTACTCGACCCGCCCGCCTGGGCCAAAAGCGCATTCGGCACGGTCGATCTGTTGCGCGACTATCAAAGCCTGCTCAAGCCGGCATTGCTCACGACCGCCGACGACGGCGTGCTGATCTGCTGCAACAACCTGGCGAAAGTGCCCATGGATGACTGGCGCGAACAAGTGTTGCGTTGCGCGCAAAAGGCCGGCCGCCCGGTGCGCGAGTGGAGCGTACTGGCGCCAGGTGACGATTTTCCGTCGCTTGATCAACAGCCGCCGCTGAAAACATTGATCCTTCAGTTCTGATCGCGCTCGGCAATCCCACGAAAAAACGGACAAATCTGATAAAACACAGTGGCTTCGGAACCGTAAACGCATGCCATACTCCAAGGCACTCCGATTCACACCAGACGAAGCCACACATGCCCAAAGGATTGATTCGCGCTATCGGCGCCCTGTTGACCGCACTGGCCCTCTACAGCCTGTTGGGCTTCCTGATCCTGCCGGGCATTGCCTTGCGCATCGCCAACCAGCAATTGGCCGCCCACGCGACGGTGCCCGCCCAGATCCAGCGTATCGAACTCAATCCCTTCAGCCTTGAAGTAACGCTCTGGGGCCTGAATGTCGGCGAGCCCGGCAAGGAGCAGCTCGGTTTCGAACGGCTGTACGCAAACCTGCAACTCGACAGTTTGTGGTCCGGCGCCCTGCACCTGGCCGACATCGAGCTGGACAAGCCCAAGACCGAAGTCATGTTCGCCAAGGACGGTCAGCTGAACCTGCTGGGATTGTTCAAGCTGCCGCCCAGCGAGCCGACCCCGGCAGATCCCGACGCCAAGCCGTTCCCGTTGCGAGTCGACCGGATCAAACTTGCCAGCGGCTACGTTCACTTTCAGGACCTGCGTCCCAGCGAGCCCATCGAATTCCTGTATGACACCCTCGATTTCGAGCTGAAAAACCTCAGCACCCTGCCCGATGACAGCGCCGACATGACTCTGGTGGCGATCAGTCCACAAGGCGGCCAACTCGACTGGACCGGCAATTTCAGCCTCGCGCCGATTGCCTCCGAGGGCACGCTGAAAATCACTCGCGGCCAGATGAAAGCGTTCTGGCCCTACGTACGTGACGCGGTGCCCCTGGTGTTGGAAAACGGTGTACTGGACCTGAGCACGGACTACAAGCTCAACCTCGCCAAAGGCACGGAACTGCTGCTCAGCAACGCCGCCGTCAGTGTCGCGCCCTTCGCCATCAAGGCGCCTGATGGTCGCCCGCTGGTCAAGCTGGAGCGCCTGGACGTGAGCGAAACCTCGCTGGACCTGGCCAAGCAGCAAGTGATCGTCGGCAAGATCCGCAGCCAGAAACTGGAAACCTGGGCAGCACGGGAAGCGGACGGGCAATTGGACTGGCAGAAACTCTTCGCCAGCCAACCGGCCAAACCTGAGGTCAAGGCTGAACCGGCATCGGCCCCGGCAGCCGCCGACTCACCCAAAGCGGAGCCTACAGCGCCGAGCAAGCCGTGGCAGGTGCTGTTGAAGGACGTGCAACTGCGCGATTACCACGTGCATCTGGCCGACCGCCAGGCACAACCGGCCGTGGCGCTGGACGTCGGCCCGCTGAACCTCGACTTGCAGAATTACGACACGCTCAACGGCTCGCCTTTCAACCTCAAGCTCGACACCGGCCTGGGCAAGCAGGGCAAGATCCAAGCCGACGGCGTGGTTAACCTGAATCCGGTCACGGCGAAGCTCAACGTCAAGACCCAGGACATCGACCTGCGGGTTGCCCAGTCCTATATCAACCCGTTCATTCGCCTGGAACTGCGCTCCGGGATGCTCGGCAGCGACCTGGTAGTAGACCTCAAGAGCACCGAGCCGCTGGCATTGGCCGTCACGGGCCGCGCCCAGGTCGATCAGTTGCATACCCTCGACACGCTCAAGACCCGCGATTTCCTCAAATGGCAGCGCCTGGAAATCCAGGGCCTCAACTACCAGCATGGCGACAGCCTGTCGATCAACAAGGTCAACCTGTTCCAGCCGTACGCGCGCTTCATGATCAACGACGACCGCACCACTAACGTCGACGATCTGCTCATACCACAACCGGCCGACGGCGCGACCAAGACCACCGGAGCCAAACCGGCCTCGAAGGAAAAGCCGCTGGGTATCCACATCGGCGGCATCGCCATCAATGACGGCTCAGCCAATTTCGCCGACTTCAGCCTGACGCCCAACTTCGCCACGGCCATCCAGCAGCTCAACGGTGAGATCGGCACCATCGACAGCCGCCAGGCCAAGCCGGCCACCGTGGACGTGAAAGGCAAGGTCGACCGTTACGCACCTGTGACGATCAAGGGCGCGGTCAACCCCTTCGACCCGATGGCCAGCCTCGACATCGCCACCAGCTTCAAGCGCGTCGAGTTGACGACCCTGACGCCTTACTCCGGCAAATTTGCCGGCTATCGCATCCGCAAGGGCCGGCTCAATCTCGACCTGCATTATCGAATCACCAAGGGCCAGCTCCAGGCCGACAACAAAGTGGTGGTCGAGCAATTGCAACTGGGTGAAAAGGTCGACAGCCCGGATGCCGTGAGCCTGCCGCTTAAACTCGCCGTTGCCCTGCTCAAGGATTCCGAGGGCCGGATTACCATCGAGCTGCCGGTGTCCGGCAACCTCAACGACCCGCAGTTCAGCGTGATGCCGATCGTCTGGCAGACCCTGCGCAATCTGGTGGTGCGAGCGGCCCAGGCGCCGTTCAAGCTCATCGGTGGGTTGGTGGCTGGCGGTGGCTCGGAAGACCTTGGCAGCGTGGCTTTCGCGGCGGGGGCCAGTGAGCTGAGCAAGGAAAATGAAGGCGTATTGCTCAAGTTGGCCGAAGCCCTGGGCAAACGTCCGGAGTTGAAGCTGGAGATCGAAGGCACCGCCGCCCAAAGCAGCGACGGCCCGCTGCTCGCCGCCCAGCGCCTGGAGCGCGAATACCAGTACAACTACTACAAGATGCTCCAGCGTCGGGGCGACAAAGTCCCGGCCAAGGCTTCGTTGCTGGAAGTGCCCGAAGATGAGAAGGCCCCGCTGCTGGAAGGAATCTACCGCACCCGCCTGAAGACCCAACCGCCGGCCGAATGGACGCAACTGGATAAAAAGGCCCGCATCGACAAACTCCGTGAAGGCGTCATCAACTTCTGGAGCGGCAGCGACCTGCTGCTGCGCGAACTGGGCCAGGAGCGGGCGAGCAGCATCAAGGATTTCCTGGTGGACAAGGGCAAGCTGGCCGACGACCGCGTGTACTTCATCGACGCCAGCCTCGGCCAAGCCGAGAGCGACGGTACCGTCATCACACCGATGCACCTGGATGCCGAATGACATGAACCGCCTGTGCGGACTTGGCCTGGGTATGTTATTGGCCGCTGGCCACGTGTCGGCTGCCAATACGCTGCGCTGCGGCAGCCAGTTGATCAGCGTCGGCGATCGCTCCAGCGAGGTGCTGCAAAAGTGCGGTCAGCCCGCGGCGCGCGATGACCTGGGCTACAAGCGCAGCGTCAATCGCCGGGAAGAATACCCGGTGGAAGAATGGACCTACGGGCCCCATAGCGGCATGTATCAATACCTGCGCTTCGAGGGCAATCGGCTGGTGGAGATCACCAGCAAGCGTGGGCGCTGATCGTCACTCCGCAACACGCACCTTTTCCCGCCCCAGAATAGAACAGGCCCCCGGCACGAATGCCGGGGGCCTGTAATGGCCACGTCCGTGTGGCCTTTCGCATGAACTCCAAAGCAACGACAAACGTATATCTCAGCCCGCTTGCCGTGCCTTCTCCCAGTCCAGGCGAGAAGCTCTAGCCTTACTCGGCTTTCAGGCCGTCAGCCGATACGGCCTTGACGCCTTTGATTTTCTTGGTGATTGCCACAGCGGTGTCTTTTTGTGCCTCAGTGACTTTGGTCATCGAAGATAGGGACACAACACCTTTGTTGGTTTCGACTTTGATGTCGCTGCCTGGAATGCCTTTTTCGGTAACCAGGTCAGCTTTGACCTTGGTGGTGATCCAGGTATCGGAAACGTCTTCCTTAGCCTCTGTCACTTCGCCCGCAGCCAGCATCATCGGGGCCTGAGTAGCTTGAGTGGTCTCGGCGAAAGCGCTAGCCATGGACAGGGTCAGTGCAGTGGCAGCAGCGGCAGTGATAGCGAACTTCTTCATACGAGTAACTCCTGTTTTTCTCAGAAACTGCCGCAAGTGCATCTCGGCAGGTTGTCAGGAGTAGTGCGAACGCTGTGCCAGTTTTGAAACAATAATATTCTTCTTATAAATCAGATAGTTAAGCGAAGCGGCTTTTTTCGCAATCATGCAAATTGCATGACCGGGTGATTTGGGACATGCAACTTGCGGGTTTTCATCGGGCGCTAAGCTTATGAATTCCCGAGCTTTTATTTAAGGACCTGAACGCCCCTCTGCATCCACCACAAAGCCCCGCAGGAGCGGGGCTTTGGTTGGATTTCAAGCTGTCTTTAGCCAGCGGGAGCGGCAGCAGCGCCGCCTGTACAGCCAGCTGGCAAGTATTCCTGAGCGGCTGTGGAGCCACAAGTCCAAACCCCTTTATCAGAGCGGGACAGCGTAATTGTTTTACCAAGCACAGGGGCTGGTGCATTAAGCAAAGTGCACGCGATTGAGCCAGTTCCAGCCGACGCGGTACCTGAAATGGTCATGGTGCAGTTACTGGTGGGCGACGTGCCACCAATGTTTTCCAAGGTCGGGCTTGTCCCCTGATTCATGACGTCTTCAAAAGGCACCTTCAATGCAGACACCTCCGCCAGCCCCGCCGTCGCCTTCGCCCGCGCCTGATACTTCGAATATTGCGGCAACGCGAACGTCGCCAGAATGCCGATGATCGCCACCACGATCAGCAGCTCGATCAGCGTAAAACCCTTCTGCTTATTCATAGACATCTCCCATGCATGAGCCGAAATCTCATGACCTGATATGTCTGCTGCATGGCACATGCCAACCCGCCCGCCCCCGTCCCGCCTGGCATTCGGGCCAGCGAACGGCAACGTCCTACCCCAACAACCGCACTATCTGACGCTTTTTGTCACCTGCCTCCACTGGTTAGGCGTCGAGGCTTGACTAGGCTATAAGACATGAACAGCCCGCGTCCGGTATCCCCATGAATGACATCGCCCTCAGCGGCCTGGCCAAGCAATTGGTGCTGGCCGAACTGATCACCGAACAAAGTGCCCAGCAGGCCTACCAACAGGCCCAGCGCAATCGCCTGCCCCTGGTCAGTTACCTGGTGCAGAACAAACTCGTCCAGAGCCGCCAGGTGGCAGAAATCGCTTCGGAGCATTTCGGCATCGCCCTGCTCGACCTCAACAGCCTGGACAAGGACACCCAGCCCGCCGGACTGGTCAGCGAGAAACTGGTGCGCCAGCATCACGCCCTGCCGTTGTGGCGGCGCGGCAACAAGCTGTTCGTAGGCATTTCCGACCCGACCAATCACCAAGCCATCAACGACATCCAGTTCAGCACTGGCCTGACCACCGAAGCCATCCTGGTGGAGGACGACAAGCTCAGCGATGCCATCGAGAAGTTCTTCGAGTCCAGCAGCACGGGCCTGGAAGGCATGGGGGATGTCGACCTCGACGGCCTGGACATCGAATCGATCGACGACCGCAAGCAAGACGCCATCGCCGGCCAGGACGGCGACGATGCGCCGGTGGTGCGTTTCGTCAACAAGATGCTGCTGGATGCGATCAAGGGTGGTTCTTCCGACCTGCACTTCGAGCCTTATGAAAAAAGCTACCGGGTGCGGGTGCGCACCGACGGCATCCTCCGTGAGGTCGCCAAGCCACCCATTCAGTTGGCGAACCGCATCGCCGCGCGCCTCAAGGTCATGGCCAGCCTGGACATTTCCGAACGACGCAAACCTCAGGACGGCCGGCTGAAGATGCGCCTGTCGAAAACCAAGTCCATCGACTTCCGGGTCAACACGCTTCCCACTCTCTGGGGCGAAAAAGTGGTGATCCGGATCCTCGACCCCTCCAGCGCGCAAATGGGCATCGATGCCCTGGGCTACGAGCCGGAACAGAAAGACCTGTACATGGCGGCCCTCAAGCAGCCGCAAGGCCTGATCCTGGTGACCGGGCCGACCGGCTCGGGCAAGACCGTTTCGCTCTACACCGGCTTGAACATCCTCAACACCGTGGACATCAATATCTCCACCGCCGAGGATCCGGTGGAAATCAATATGGAAGGCATCAACCAGGTCAACGTCAACCCGCGCCAGGGGCTGGACTTTGCCCATGCCCTGCGCTCGTTCCTGCGCCAGGACCCGGACGTGATCATGGTCGGCGAGATCCGCGACCTGGAAACCGCCGAAATCGCCATCAAGGCGGCCCAGACCGGGCACTTGGTGTTGTCCACGCTGCACACCAACAGCGCCGCCGAAACCCTGGTCCGCTTGCAGAACATGGGCATCCCCGGCTTCAACATCGCCACGGCGGTGCACCTGATCATTGCCCAGCGCCTGGCACGCAAACTGTGCACCCACTGCAAGAGAGCCATCGAGATTCCCGAGGAAACCTTGCTCAAGGAAGGCTTCCCTCGGGAACGCATTGGCTCGTTCACGATCTATGAGCCGGTCGGTTGCGAGCAATGCAACAACGGCTACAAAGGTCGCCTGGGGGTCTACGAAGTGGTGAAGAACACGCCTGAGCTGCAGCGGCTGATCATGGCCGAAGGCAACTCCCTGGAAATCGACCTTCAAATGCGCAAGGACGGCTTCAATGACTTGCGCACCTCGGGGCTGGCCAAAGTGATGCAAGGCATCACTAGCCTCGAAGAAATCAACCGGGTCACCAAGGATTGAACATGGCGGTCAAGGCAGTAAAAACCGACGTCTATACGTGGGAAGGCAAGGACCGCAAAGGCACGAAGATGTCCGGCGAACTGACCGGCCAGAGCCCGGCGCTGGTCAAGGCGCAGTTACGCAAGCAGGGCATCAATCCGGGCAAGGTGCGCAAGAAGTCCACGTCGATATTCAGCAAAGGCAAGCGCATCAAGCCGCTGGATATCGCCCTCTTCACGCGGCAGATGGCGACGATGCTCAAGGCCGGCGTGCCCCTGCTGCAGGCGTTCGACATCATTGGCGAAGGCTTCGACAACGCCAACATGCGCAAGCTGGTAGACGAGGTGAAACAGGAAGTCGCCGCCGGCAACAGCTTCGCCGCCTCGCTGCGCAAGTGCCCACAATATTTCGACGAGCTGTACTGCAACTTGGTGGATGCCGGCGAGCAGGCCGGCGCCCTGGACACGTTGCTGGACCGAGTCGCGACCTACAAGGAAAAGAGCGAAGCGCTCAAGGCCAAGATCAAGAAAGCCATGACCTACCCCGCGGCGGTGATCCTCGTCGCGGCCGTGGTCACGAGCATCCTGCTGATCAAGGTCGTGCCGCAGTTCGAATCGGTGTTCTCCGGCTTCGGCGCCGAACTCCCGGCCTTCACGCTGATGGTCATCGGCCTGTCGGAATTCATGCAAGAGTGGTGGTGGATGCTGCTTGGCGGAGCGGTGGGGGCATTCTTCGGTGTGAAATATGCCCTCAGGCGCTCCCAGGCGTTTCGGGACTGGCGAGACAAATGGCTGCTCAAGCTCCCGCTGATCGGCACCTTGATGTACAAGTCCGCCGTGGCCCGCTACGCCCGCACGCTCTCGACCACCTTCGCGGCCGGCGTACCGCTGGTGGAAGCCCTCGACTCGGTCTCGGGCGCCACCGGCAACGTGGTATTCAAACGCGCGGTGCAACGCATCCGGCAGGACGTTTCGACCGGCATGCAGCTGAATTTTTCCATGCGTACTTCCGGGATCTTCCCGAACCTGGCGATCCAGATGACCGCCATCGGCGAAGAATCCGGTGCGCTGGATGACATGCTCGACAAAGTGGCGAGTTTTTATGAAGCCGAAGTGGATAATCTGGTGGACAACCTCACCAGCCTGATGGAACCCTTCATCATGGTGGTCCTGGGGGTGGTCGTCGGTGGCCTGGTGGTCGCGATGTACATGCCCATCTTTCAACTCGGCTCTGCGATCTGACATGCCCCTGAGCGAATTCTTCGTGCTTTACCCCGCAGCCTTCGTGCTGACGGCCCTGTTGCTCGGGCTGGTCATCGGCAGTTTCCTCAACGTGCTGGTGTGGCGCCTGCCCAAGATGCTTGATCGCGAATGGCGCCTGCAGGCCCATGACCTCCTTGGTCTTCCTGCCGAAGCCCCCGGCCCGACCTATAACCTGATGCTGCCCCATTCCCAATGTCCTCACTGCGGCCATCGCATCCGGGCTTGGGAAAATATCCCACTGTTGAGCTACCTGATGTTGCGCGGCCGCTGTTCCAGTTGCGCCACGCCCATCGGCAAACGCTATCCGTTGACCGAATTGGCTTGCGGCGTCTTGTCGGCGTTTGTCGCCTGGCACTTCGGCTTCGGCTGGCAGGCCGCGATGGTGATGGTGCTGGGCTGGGGCTTGCTGTCCATGAGCCTGATCGACGCCGAACATAAACTGCTGCCCGATTCGCTGGTACAGCCGCTGCTGTGGCTGGGCTTGATCGTCAACAGTTTCGGGCTGTTCGTCTCGCTGGACCAGGCGTTGTGGGGCGCGGTGGCCGGTTATCTGGTCCTGTGGTCGGTGTTCTGGGTCTTCAAATTGATCACTGGCAAGGAAGGCATGGGCTACGGCGATTTCAAGTTGCTGGCGATGCTGGGGGCCTGGGGCGGCTGGCAAATCCTGCCGCTGACGCTGCTCTTGTCTTCGCTGGTGGGCGCGGTTATCGGGGTCATTATGCTGCGCCTGCGCGACGCGCCAACGTCGACACAGATACCGTTTGGCCCCTATCTGGCAATTGCCGGCTGGATTGCCTTGCTCTGGGGTGGTCAAATAACCGACTTCTATTGGCAGTCAGTCGGTTTCTAATGAAAAGCTCTGCGCAAAAACCCTGGATTCTCGGCCTGACTGGTGGCATCGGCAGCGGCAAGAGCGCGGCGGCCGAGCATTTCATCGACTTAGGCGTACACGTCATCGACGCCGACCACGCGGCGCGCTGGGTCGTCGAACCCGGGCGCCCGGCACTGGCGAAAATCGCCGAGCACTTCGGCCCTGGCGTATTGCAGGCAGACGGCGCGCTGGACCGCGCGGCGCTGCGCAAACTGATCTTTGAAAATGCCGAGGAGCGCCGCTGGCTCGAGGCGCTGTTGCACCCTTTGATTGCCGAGGAAATCGCCCTTCATCTGGCCCAGGCAAAATCGTCCTACGCGATCCTGGTCTCGCCGCTGCTGATCGAGTCAGGCCAGTACGCCATGACCCAGCGGATCCTGGTGATCGATGCGCCGGAGCAGTTGCAGATCGAGCGCACCTTGCAGCGTGACCAGACCAGCGAACAGCAGGTCCAGGCGATCCTCAAGGCCCAATCCAGCCGCCAGGACCGCCTGAGCCATGCCGACGACGTATTGGTCAATGACCGCGACCTCGCCTGGCTGCATAGCGAGGTCGAGCGCCTGCATCACTTTTACCTAACTTTGCGTGGAGGCCAATCATGAGCCAAGCCCCAACCGTTGATTGCCCAACTTGTGGCGCCCCCGTGGAATGGACCCCAGGGAATAAATTCCGGCCGTTCTGTTCCGACCGTTGCAAGCTGATCGACCTGGGCGCCTGGGCGTCGGAGGAGCACAAGATCCCGGTTGCCCCAGACGCCGAAGATGAGCTGTTCAGCGAAGACTTCAATCCTCGCTCCCATCATTAAGGTCGTTAAGGCCGCATGAAACCGTAGTCCTGGCTGTCGTCGAGATTTTCCGCCAGGAAACTCAACTCATCGGCCAAATCATCAACGCTGCGCACGGTCTTGCTCTGTTGCACGATTGCACTGAGCAAGGCCCGCAGGCTCAAGCCCGGGTCGAAACCGATTTCCATGGCGGCATCGTGGCTGCGCCGAATCTCTTGTCTCGCCCACTCATAAACACTCATGACGGTACTCCTGGAAATTTTCCAGAGCATGCCGGGGCCCCGCTGGGCCGGCCTTGACGTGAATCAAGGCTTGTCGTCGTCATTCCAGGGAGCCGACAGGTAGCGCGTGCGGTTGAAGGTCTCCAGCCATTCGGGACTGAATACCACCAGTGCGCTGATCACCATGCCGTTGATGAACGCCTCGGGAAAAATAATCAGCCAGAGGTAGCCAATGAAATCCTCCAGCCAGTAAGGCATCGCGAACAGGCCGTCGTGCCACAACAGGCCGAGCCCCACCAGCAGGCATATCAAGGCCGAAAGCGCAGCTGCGAGGAACCCCGAACAAAAGATGTACACGAACAGATTGCGCGGTTGGGCACGCTCCACCAGGATCGCGCAGCATTCGGTGATCAACACCGGCAGCAAGACCAGCAACGCGCCATTGATCCCCACCGCCGCCAAGTCCTGACGCCCCAGCAGTACCAGCGCGAGCTGGGCCAGGAGCCCGCCGAGGATCGCCAGCGGCCAGTCCAGCAGCAGGGTCACGGCGGTCATGCCGATGAAGTGATACGAAACGCCGGTGTCGAAGTCGCGGCGTACCAGCCACAACATGAACAACGCGAACACCGTGCCGAACAGCAAATGCTGGCGACGGCTGTCGGTAAACAACTCGACCCACGGCGCCCGCAGCACGGCCCAGACCAAAACCGGCAGATAAATCAGCCAGCCGGCCGCCAGGGTTTGGGACGAGAGCAATTGGGCACCGATCATCGAGCGACTCCTGTGACTTGCCCTTGCATCAAAAGACCCCGTGATAAGCCTGAGATTCAAGCCGGCAGTCTACACCCCACCCGACCGCCATTTATCGACGCAACGCTTTGGGCTTGTCGTAATTGAACGCTAAGCTAGGGCCCATGGATGATTCCGATTATTTACGCTTGCTGACCATCGCGGCTGAGCAAGCCAACGCCTTTCTCTCCAATGCCCGCAAATGGGAGCGTGAGCGTTGGGTCTGCCAGCGCCTGTTGCAAGGGCTGAACGTGCCTTATCGCGCCGATGAGTTCGCGCCCGCCGGGGAGCCACCAGACGTGTTGTTTCGCGATGCCAATTTCGAGGTGTTTTTTGTGCTCGATGAAGGCCGGCGCCTCAACGATGAATGGCGCGACGAGTTGCAACGTCGCCGCAGCGCCTTTTCCCTGAGCCAACTGGTGCGCCGTGAAGCCAAGCCCCGGCGCATCCCGGCCAACGAATTCCTGCTGAGACTGGCGCCGACCCTGCGCAAGAAAGCCCATAACTACACCGAGCGCGGCATGGACCTGGGGGAACTGGACATCATCGCCTTCGCCAGCCTCAAGCGCGAAGTGCTGGACCTCAACAGCCACTTTCCACCGCCCACCGAATATCTGCGCCAGGGCTGGCGTTCGCTGTCTTTGGTAGGGCCGACGTTTGCCCGGGTGTTGTTCGCCCATCCCGACGCGCCGGATTTCCTGCGGGGCAATCTGGGTCGCAGCATCGTCTTCGACGTCGGGATCAGCCTGTGAGCCCGCTGCAGGAGCTGATCGCCGCCGTGCCGCAACAGGGCCGCGTGCGCTGGATCGGCGTGCGCCCTGAGGGGCATGCGCCGATGATCGTCCTCGACGCTGTGGAAGCCCGCCTGGAGGCTGGGCTGACCGGCGATCATGCCCGGCCCGGCGTGCGCAATGCGCGGCAAGTGACGTTGATCCAATGGGAACACCTGGCGGTGATCAGCTCGCTGATGGGCCGCTCCGAGGAACAACCGGTGCTGCCCCATGAGCTGCGACGCAACATTGTGGTCAGTGGCATCAATCTGTTCAGCCTCAAGGGCCGGCGCTTTCGCATCGGCCAGGCCATCTTCGAAACCACCGGTTGGTGCCAGCCCTGCGCGCGCCTGGAGCGGAACCTGGGCGAAGGCACCTTCCAGGCCGTACGCGGCCATGGCGGAATCACTGCCCGGGTGATAAAAAGTGGAATCATTCGCCTGGCTGACAACCTTCTCGTCGAGCCCGTCCCAGCGAGCGGCTATGCTGCTTTCAATGCCGGATAGCCGGACGCTGTAACGTCTTCACATTTCGCAACGTCTACCTGACGAGGCCTTTATGACCAGCCGCCTGAACCCAGATGACCAGAAGCATGTCGAAGAGTACCTGCAACTGTCCCAGCACCGAGTCGAGCGCCGGCCTTTCCGGCCGTGGATGCTCCTGGTGGTGGTACTGGCCATCACGATTGGCCTGGGCCTGTTGAGCCGATTGATCAGTTACCTGACGCTATGAGTTGCTTGGCACTCGCGCAGGTAACGGCACTGAATTCCTTTAGCCTTGCGAGATATCCCCATGACTCATCGTATTGTCATCGTTGGCGGCGGCGCCGGCGGTCTGGAGTTGGCTACCCGTCTGGGTAAGACTCTGGGCAAGCGCGGTACGGCCAGCGTAATGCTGGTCGACGCGAACCTGACCCACATCTGGAAACCCCTGCTGCATGAGGTGGCCGCCGGGTCCCTGAACTCTTCCGAAGACGAACTCAACTACGTTGCCCAGGCAAAATGGAACCACTTCGAGTTCCAACTGGGGCGCATGAGCGGCCTGGATCGCGAGCGCAAGAGAATCCAGCTGGCCGCCACCTATGACGAGGCAGGCCTGGAGCTGCTGCCGGCCCGGGAGTTGGGCTACGACACACTGGTGATCGCGGTCGGCAGTACCACCAACGATTTCGGCACCGAAGGCGCGGCGCAACACTGCCTGTTCCTCGACACCCGCAAGCAGGCCGAGCGCTTCCATCAGCAATTGCTCCACCACTATCTGCGTGCCCACGCCGGGCAGACCGATATCGTCGAGCGCATCAGCGTTGCGATTGTCGGCGCGGGCGCTACTGGCGTCGAGCTGGCGGCGGAACTGCACAACGCCGCCCATGAATTGCACGCTTACGGCCTGGACCGGATCAAACCGGAAAACATGCAAATCACCCTGATCGAGGCTGGGCCACGGGTCCTGCCGGCACTGCCGGAGCGGATCGGCGGGCCGGTGCACAAGACCCTGGAAAAACTCGGGGTGAATGTCATGACCAACGCCGCCGTCAGCCAGGTGACCGCCGACAGCCTGATCACTGCGGATGGCCAGGTGATCGATGCGAGCCTGAAAGTCTGGGCCGCCGGGATCCGCGCGCCGGACTTCCTCAAGGACATCGACGGGCTGGAAACCAACCGGATCAATCAACTGCAAGTGCTGCCGACGCTCCAGACCACCCGCGACGAAAGCATCTTCGCCTTCGGCGATTGCGCCGCCTGCCCGCAACCCGACAGTGACCGCAACGTCCCGCCCCGCGCCCAGGCCGCGCATCAGCAAGCCTCGCTGCTAGCCAAATCCCTGAAGCTGCGGATCGAGGGCAAGGCCCTGCCTCACTACAAGTACACCGACTACGGCTCGCTGATCTCGCTGTCGCGGTTCTCGGCGGTCGGCAACCTGATGGGCAACCTCACTGGCAGCGTGATGCTCGAAGGCTGGCTGGCGCGGATGTTCTACGTGTCGCTGTACCGCATGCACCAGATGGCGCTATACGGCATGTTCCGCACGGCGATGCTGATGCTCGGCAGCAAGATCGGGCGCGGGACCGAGCCTCGGTTGAAGTTGCACTAAGGCCTTACTGAAGATCGTTCCCACGCTCTGCGTGGGAGCGATCATCGCGTTGCGTGGGAACACAGCCCGATCAAACCTGAAACCGTTGCACCATCGTGCGCAGCGAGTTGGCCAGTTGCGACAACTCATGGCTGGCCGCACTGGTCTGGTCCGCACCGGTGGCTGAGCGCACTGACAAATCACGAATATTGACTAGGTTGCGATCCACCTCGCGGGCCACTTGCGCCTGCTCTTCGGCGGCGCTGGCGATCACCAGGTTGCGCTCGTGGATTTCATTGACCGACGACGTGATCGTCTGCAGCGCTTCCCCCGCCCGCTCCGCCATCGCCAAGGTGCTGGCAGCGCGCGTCGAGCTCGCCTGCATGGAATCCAGCGCCTGGGTCGCGCCGCTGCGCATGCCTTGGACCATCTGCTCGATTTCCTGGGTCGATTGTTGCGTACGATAAGCCAGCGCACGAACTTCGTCAGCCACCACCGCAAACCCGCGCCCGCTCTCACCGGCACGGGCGGCTTCGATGGCCGCGTTGAGGGCCAGCAGGTTGGTTTGCTCGGCGATGGCGCGGATCACGTCCAGTACCTTGCCGATATCCTGCGACTGGTTGGCCAAAGACTGCACCAAGCCGCCGGTCACCTGCACATCGTTGGCCAAGGCGCCGATGGCATCGACCGTATCGCTGACCCGTTGTTGCCCAAGGGAAGCCGACTCGCTGGACTGACGCGTGGCATCGGAGGTGGATACCGCATTGCGCGCGACCTCTTCCACGGCAGTGGTCATCTGCGTAACCGCCGTGGCGGCCTGTTCGATTTCGTTATTCTGCTGTTGCAAGCTGTGGGTGCTGTCGACGGTCACCGCGTTGAGTTCATCGGCGGCGGTGGCCAATTGCGTCGCCGAGCCGCTGATGCCCTGCAACGTATCACGCAGGTTGCGCTGCATTGTCGCCAGCGCCTTGAGCAAGCGGCTTACTTCGTCGTTGCCCTGGGTCTCGATCGGCCGGGTCAGGTCACCTCGGGCGACGCTCTCCGCTGCACTCAACGCTTCGCTCAGGGGCTTGACGATACTGCGCGTCAGCAGCATCGCCAAGGCAACCGTGGCGAGGGCGGCCAGCACGACAAACAGGCTGACAATCAGCCGCGATTCGGCATAGTGCTCCTGGGATTTCTGGCTCTCGATGGAAACCTGCTTGGAGAAAAGCTCGGCTAGATCATTGAGTTGCTTGCCGGACCCGTCCACGACGGTCTTCATGTCCACCAGCAGCAGCTTGATCAGATCGTCCCGGCGCCCCTGCTCTGCCAGGGTGAAGGATTGCGCGATACCTGCACGGTAAGCGGCAAAAGTCTGCTTGAACTGGTCATAGAGGGCTTTGCCTTCAGGCGTCACGACGAGCTTTTCGTAGGCAGCGATTTTTTCACCCAGCTCCTTGTCGCGCGTGTCCATCTGCCCGCGATACACCGGAATGTTCTTGGGGTCCTGGTCGAGGGCCATGCGCAGGGAAATGGTACGAATGCGCAACATCCACTCGCGAATCTCGTCACCGCCGCGAATGCTCGGCAGCCATTGGGTTTCCACCGCGACCTCGCTGTCACGAATACTCGACATCTGCCCTAGCGCGAACACCCCGAGCAACGCCACCAGTACGGCGATCAAGGCAAAACCCAACGCGGCACGGGGGGCGATATTCAACTGACGAAGAACCATAGGGAGTGCCTTTTTTATTGTTGGCCTGAAGTGGGGCCATGCCCCTGTCGGTGGGTTATCGGCGGGTTGTACGACGACTTAAGTCAATCCGTTTTTTCGCAGGCAAAAAAAATCCCCGTATCTTTCGATACGAGGATTTTTAATATGGTCGGGGTAAGGGGATTCGAACTCCTGACATCCTGCTCCCAAAGCAGGCGCGCTACCGGACTGCGCTATACCCCGGTAAAAAAAAGGCGACCTTCGCAAGTCGCCTTCTTCGATCAGCGCTTTTGGCCTCTGATCTTAAGATTCGATTCCAGCGAAGCTGGTTTCAAAAATGGTGGGTCGTGTGGGATTCGAACCTACGACCAATTGGTTAAAAGCCAACTGCTCTACCAACTGAGCTAACGACCCAAATATGGTCGGGGTAAGGGGATTCGAACTCCTGACATCCTGCTCCCAAAGCAGGCGCGCTACCGGACTGCGCTATACCCCGATTGAAATGGCTCCGTGACCAGGACTCGAACCTGGGACCCAATGATTAACAGTCATTTGCTCTACCGACTGAGCTATCACGGAACTGATATTTCAAGTTACTGCATTGAAGCTAGCTTCAACCTCTTCGACCCGTCTGCATCGCTGCGTTCGTGTGTCTGAGGCGCGCTATTCTACAATCTTCAAAACCTCTGTCAACCCCTTAAATTGCTTTCAAGACAATGATTTGCAACTTATTTTGGGTTTCCTCTCAACGAGAAGTCGCCCTTGGGGGTGACGTACTGCGGGGCGCACTTTACAAGCCTTTTCCTTTGAGTTCAACGGCCTGATGAAAAAAATGGCCTCGCAAAACGAGGCCATTCCAATCACAGGCTATTGTGGCTTTCAGTTGAAAACGATTTCGTCGTTTTCCACGGTGCCGGTCACGGTTTCGCCCGGCATGAAGCGACCGGACAGGATCAACTGCGCCAGCGGGTTTTCGATCCAGCGCTGGATCGCCCGCTTCAGCGGCCGTGCGCCGTAGACCGGGTCGTAACCCACCGCAATCAGCTTGTCCAATGCCTCATCACTCAGTTGCAGCTTCAGCTCGCGCTCGGTGAGGCGGCTGCGCAGGCGACCCAACTGGATCTCGGTGATGCCGGCGATCTGATCCCGAGCCAGCGGTTCAAAGATCACCACTTCGTCGACCCGGTTGATGAACTCCGGCCGGAAGTGCGTGGAAATCGCATCCATCACCGCAGCACGTTGCGCCTCGCGATCACCGACCAGTTCCTGGATCTGCGCCGAGCCCAGGTTGGAGGTCATCACGATCACGGTGTTGCGAAAGTCCACCGTCCGCCCGTGGCTGTCCGTCAAGCGACCGTCCTCAAGCACCTGCAACAGAATGTTGAACACGTCCGGGTGAGCCTTCTCGACCTCGTCGAGCAGGATCACCGAATACGGTTTGCGCCGCACAGCCTCGGTCAGGTAGCCACCCTCTTCATAGCCGACATATCCCGGCGGAGCACCGATCAGCCGGGCCACGGAGTGTTTCTCCATGAATTCGGACATATCGATGCGCACCATGGCCTCCTCGGTATCGAAGAGGAATTCGGCCAGGGCCTTGCACAGCTCGGTCTTACCCACACCGGTCGGACCGAGGAACATGAACGAGCCGCTCGGGCGGTTAGGGTCAGACAAACCGGCGCGGGACCGGCGGACGGCGTTGGACACCGCCACCACCGCTTCCTCCTGACCAATCACGCGCTGGTGCAGCAGGCTTTCCATTTTCAGCAGCTTGTCGCGCTCGCCTTCGAGCATCTTCGAGACCGGAATGCCGGTCCACTTGGAGACCACTTCGGCGATTTCTTCCTCGGTAACCTTGCTGCGCAGCAACTGGTTTTCGCTCTTACCGTGCTGGTCGACCATTTGCAGGCTGCGCTCCAGGTCCGGGATCACCCCGTACTGCAGCTCGGCCATGCGGTTGAGATCGCCTTTGCGGCGGGCCGCTTCCAGCTCCTGGCGAGACTGCTCGATCTTCTGCTGGATCTGCGCCGAGCCCTGGACTTCGGCCTTTTCCGAATTCCAGATTTCTTCGAGATCGGAATATTCACGCTCGTGCCGAACGATTTCTTCCTGGAGTTTTTCCAGGCGCTTTTTCGCCGCTTCGTCGCTTTCTTTCTTCAGGGCCTGGGACTCGACCTTGAGTTGGATCAGGCGTCGCTCCAGGCGGTCCAGCACCTCGGGCTTGGAGTCGATCTCCATGCGGATGCGGCTGGCGGCCTCGTCGATCAAGTCGATGGCCTTGTCCGGCAATTGCCGGTCGGTGATATAGCGGTGGCTGAGCTTGGCCGCCGCGATGATCGCGCCATCGGTAATTGCCACCTTGTGGTGAACCTCGTAGCGCTCTTTAAGGCCGCGCAAGATGGCGATGGTGTCTTCTTCACTTGGCTCTTCCACCAGCACTTTCTGGAAGCGCCGCTCCAAAGCAGCGTCTTTCTCGATGTACTGGCGGTACTCGTTGAGCGTGGTCGCGCCGACGCAATGCAGCTCGCCGCGAGCCAGTGCAGGCTTGAGCATGTTGCCCGCGTCCATCGAACCTTCGCCCTTGCCGGCACCGACCATGGTGTGCAACTCGTCGATGAACAGGATGATCTGCCCTTCCTGCTTCGACAGTTCATTGAGCAGGGATTTGAGCCGTTCCTCGAATTCGCCACGGTACTTGGCACCGGCGATCAAGGCGCCCATGTCCAGGGACAACAAGCGCTTGCCCTTGAGGCCGTCCGGCACTTCGCCGTTGATGATGCGCTGGGCCAGGCCCTCGGCGATGGCGGTCTTGCCCACGCCAGGCTCGCCGATCAGCACCGGGTTGTTCTTGGTACGGCGTTGCAGGACCTGAATGGTGCGGCGAATTTCATCGTCACGGCCAATCACCGGGTCGAGCTTGCCCTCTTCGGCGCGCTTGGTCAGGTCGACGGTGTATTTGTCCAGCGCCTGGCGTGCCTCCTCGTGGTTGGGGTCATTGACCGCTCCACCGCCACGCAGGTTGTTGATGGCGTTTTCCAGGGCTTTCTTGCTGACGCCCTGGCCGAGCAACAACTTGCCGAGCTTGCTGTTCTCGTCCATCGCGGCAAGCAACACCAACTCGCTGGAGATGAACTGGTCGCCTTTCTGCTGGGCCAAGCGGTCGGCCTGGTTGAGCAGCCGCGCCAGATCCTGGGACATGTTCACGTCACCGGTCGGATTCTGGATTTTTGGCAACTGGTCGAGTTCTTTGGCCAGCTCCTTGCGCAGGCTGCTGACGTCAAAGCCCACCTGCATCAACAGGGGCTTGATGGAACCGCCTTGCTGCTCGAGCATCGCTTGCATCAAGTGCGCCGGTTCGATACCGGGATGGTCCAGGCCGACGGCCAGGGACTGGGCGTCGGAGAGGGCCAACTGTAATTTGCTGGTTAAACGATCAATACGCATGGGTCACCTTCCTTTTGAGCAGGCCGGACCTTCGAAACGTCCTGAATGAAGAAACCTGCCAGATACCGCTATAGATGTGGTCGATTCTGGAAGATTCAAGCAGCGCGCTGTTGATACAGATCAGGGAAGTCTAGCGTTCGAGCCAGATCAGGGAAGCGAAACGACCGGTACGGGCGTTACGGCGGTAGGAAAAGAAGTGTGGATCGGTCACGGTGCACAAGCCGCCACCGTACACGGCCGTTATGCCACGTACCGCCAGGCGCAGTCGTGCCAGCGCGTAGATATCCGCCAGGAACTTGCCGACGTTGTGACTGGGCGTGAAGGCTTGCTCTGCCTTGGGCAGGTGCGCGATAAAAGCTTCACGCACCTCCGGTCCGACTTCGAAGGCTTGCGGACCGATGGCCGGGCCGAGCCAGGCGAGGATTTCATCGGCGGGTACTTCAAGGCAATCAAGGGTGGCTTCCAGCACACCATTCGCCAACCCGCGCCAACCGGCATGGGCCGCCGCGACACGGGTGCCGGCGCGATTGCAGAACAATACGGGCAGGCAGTCGGCCGTCATCGAGGTGCACGCGATGCCCGGCGCGGCGGTCCAACTGGCATCGGCGGTGACGACCTGGGCCGGATCAGCCTCGACCACGTCGATGCCGTGGACTTGCTGCAACCAGGCCGGACGCATGGCGAAGCGATCAGTGAGACGGCGACGGTTTTCGGCGACAGCGGTGGGGTCGTCGCCCACGTGATCGCCCAGGTTGAGGCTGTCGAACGGCGCCAGGCTGACGCCGCCCTCGCGGGTGGTGACGCAGGCCTTGACCCAGGCCGGCGCGGGCCAGTCGGGTGTCAGCCAGTCATTCATCCGATGAACGCCTCGCGGTCCTGCTTGAGCAACGTCAGCAACCAGACGAAGTCATCCGGCAACGGCGACTCCCAGCTCATGCGCTTGCCGGTCGTCGGGTGATCCAGCTCCAGGAAACGCGCGTGCAGCGCTTGGCGCGGGAAATTCTTCAGCGATTCGACCATGGTCTGGTTGGCGGCCGGCGGAATGCGGAAACGACCGCCATAAGCCGGGTCGCCCACCAACGGGAAGTTGATGTGGGCCATGTGCACGCGGATCTGATGGGTACGACCGGTTTCCAGCTTGACCCGCACATGGGTGTGGGAACGGAAACGCTCTAGCACGCGGTAATGACTGACCGCCTGCTTGCCGCCTTCCATCACCGCCATGCGTTGGCGCTGCTGGCCGTGACGACCGATCGGGGCGTTGATCTTGCCACCCGCGGTGACGACCCCGATGACGATGCATTCATAGATGCGGCTGACACTGCGGCTCTGCAACTGTGTGACCAGCTGTGTCTGCGCCTGGATGGTCTTGGCCACCACCATCAGGCCGGTGGTGTCCTTGTCGAGGCGATGCACAATACCGGCGCGTGGCACATTGATGATGTCCGGCACGTGGTGCAGCAAGGCGTTGAGCAGGGTGCCATCGGCATGACCGGCCGCCGGATGGACCACCAGGCCGGCAGGCTTGTTGATCACCAGGATGTCATCATCTTCATAGACGATGTCCAGGGCGATGTCCTGGGCGACCCATTCTCCCTGGGCCTCCTGCTCGGCGGTGAGTTCGAGGATGGCACCGCCATGGACAATGTCTCGCGGGCGGATCACCGCGCCGTCCACCGTCAGGCGACCGTCCTTGATCCAGGCGGAAAGGCGCGAGCGCGAGTGCTCTGCGAAGAGTTGGGCGGCGACTTGATCGAGGCGTTGGCCGCCCAATTCGGACGGCACCTCTGCGCGAAGTTCTATTTTATCGGACATGCTCGGACTGGGCGTCGGCACAGCCTTTGGTTTCGGCTGCGCGCTTGTGGTTAAATACGGCGTCTTTTGCCCCGAGGCTTTCAACGGGGCGCTCATCATAACAGGACGGCCCCGCCCAAGACAGCGGCCGTCATAGGGACGCAAGCCGCCATGCAAGTGAAACACCTGCTGCTGATCGCCATCCTCGCATTGACTGCTGCTTGCTCGTCGAAGGAAGTCGTAGACGAAAACCTGAGCGAAGTCGAACTGTACCAACAGGCGCAGAACGACCTGGATAACAACAGCTATACCAGCGCCACCGCCAAGCTGAAGGCGCTGGAGTCGCGGTATCCGTTCGGTCGCTATGCCGACCAGGCCCAGCTGGAGTTGATCTACGCCAACTACAAGAACGCCGAGCCGGAAGCCGCGAAGTCCGCCGCCGAGCGCTTCATTCGTCTGCACCCGCAGCACCCCAACGTCGATTACGCTTACTACCTCAAGGGCCTGACCTCCTTCGACCAGGACGTCGGCCTGCTGGCGCGCTTCCTGCCGCTGGACATGACCAAGCGTGACCCGGGCGCCGCGCGCGACTCCTACAACGAGTTTGCCCAGCTGACCAGCCGCTTCCCCAACAGCCGTTATTCGCCAGATGCCAAGCAGCGCATGATCTACCTGCGCAACCTGCTGGCGTCCTACGAAATCCACGTGGCGGACTACTACCTGACCCGCCAGGCCTACGTCGCCGCCGCCAACCGCGGCCGCTACGTAGTGGAAAACTTCCAGGAAACCCCATCGGTGGGCGACGGCCTGGCAATCATGACCGAGGCGTACCAGCGTTTGCACCTGGATGACCTCGCGGCCACCAGCCTGGAAACCCTGAAGCTGAACTACCCGGACCACCCTTCCCTCGCCGACGGCCAGTTCACCCCGCGCGTCGACGAAGCCGACAACCGTTCGTGGCTGAGCAAGGCCACCCTGGGCCTGATCGAATCCCGTCCTCCGCTGCCGCCGGGCGAAACCCGCGCCAACCAGGACGTCCAGCGCCAGTTCCAGGATGCCAAGGAAGCCATTCCGAACGAGCTCAAGCCCAAGGACGAAAATGGCGACGTGATCGAAGAAGAAGAGCCTGAGAGCGAATCCAGCGACCGCTCCTGGTTCAGCTACATGACCTTCGGCATGTTTGACTGAGACAAGGCCTGACGAAAAAGGAGACCTGCGAGTCTCCTTTTTTGTGCCTGGGTTTTATTGCGCTGTGCGCCGTTCCAGTCCTTGGCTAAACTGCCTGATCTCTAGCCGAAAAGCCGCCTATCATGCTTCGTTTACTGTTCTGGATTGTCCTGATTGCCGCCGCGATATGGTTGTGGCGCAAATTCAAGGGGGCCACCTCCGCACCGAACTCGCACCGGGAACAGGACGCACCGCCCATGGTTCGTTGCGCTCATTGCGGCGTCCATCTGCCGCGGGACCGGGCGCTGACGCTCCAGCAACAGTGGTATTGCAGCCAGGCTCACCTTGAGCAAGGCCCGGGCACTCGTGATCGCTGAGGCTTCACGCCCTCGCGTCAAACAGGCGCAGCGCCTGCTGCGTCTTTATCACCTGTACCGCCTGAGCATCGGCATCACCCTGGTGCTGTTGATCTCCAGCAACATGGACAACCGCTTGTTGGAGTTCGCCAACGACGATCTGCTGCGCAGCGGCAGTTGGTTGTATCTGGTGCTGAATATCCTGCTGGTGGTGTTTCTTGAGAACACTCGCCGCCCGGCCCGGCTGTTCGGCCTGGCACTGACCGACGTCCTGCTGCTGTCGTGGCTGTTCTTTGTCGCAGGCGGTGCTCCCAGCGCCATCGGCAACCTGATCATTGTCTCAGTGGCAATTGGCAATACCTTGTTGCGCGGTCGGATCGGCCTGTTGCTCGCCGCCGTCGCCACGATTGGCATCGTCGGTTCAAGCTTGTTCCTCGGCCTCAGCGACTCGAGCCGCCCCAGCAGTTATTTGCAGGCCGGCACCTTGGGCGCCTTGTGCTTTGCCGCCGCGTTGCTGGTACAAGGCCTGACCCGACGCCTGGAAGTCAGCGAAAGCCTGGCCGAGCAACGAGCCAGCGAAGTACTCAGCCTCGAAGCGCTCAACGCGCTGATCCTGCAACGCATGCGCACCGGCATCCTCGTGCTGGATCGCCAGCGCAAGGTGCAACTGGCCAACGAAAGCGCCCTGAACCTGCTGGGCATGCACGACTTGATTGGCCAGCGGATCGACGACTATTCCAACGCCCTGGTCGAACGGCTGCAAGGATGGCTGAACAATCCCAGCCTGCGGCCACAAAGCCTGACCATCAGCGGCACGGGCCTGACCCTGCAACCCAGCTTCATCGTCCTGGGGCCGCAGGACCAGCAACAGATCCTGGTTTTTCTCGAAGACCTGGCCCAGATAGCCCAGCACGCCCAGCAACTGAAGCTCGCCTCCCTCGGGCGCCTCACTGCCGGTATCGCCCATGAAATCCGCAATCCCTTGGGGGCGATCAGCCACGCCGCGCAATTGCTGCGCGAATCCGAGGAACTGAACGACGCGGACCGGCGTCTGACGCAGATTATTCAAGATCACTCCCAACGAATGAATCGCGTCATTGAAAACGTCCTGCAACTGTCACGCCGCCAGCAAACCGCGCCCCAACGCCTGGATTTGCGCACATGGCTGGAGCAGTACGTCCAACAGGCTCGCGAAAGCGTGACCGAACACCAGCATCTGCACCTGAGCATCGACCCGGGCGACTACGTCACGCTGATGGACCCCGACCAACTGACCCAAGTGCTCGACAACCTGCTGCGCAATGCCTGGCGCCACAGCGCCATGGTTCACGGGCAGGCCGAGGCCTGGCTGAAACTGTTCGTCGACCCGCACAGCCAACTGGCCACGCTGGACATCATCGACAACGGCCCCGGTGTAACACCCGATCAGCAGGTGCACTTGTTCGAGCCTTTCTTCACCACCAGCAGCCAGGGCACCGGCCTTGGGCTTTATCTGTCCCGTGAGCTGTGCGAAAGCAACCAGGCCCGCCTAGACTTCAAACCACGCCAAGGCGGCGGCTGCTTTCGCATCACTTTTGCTCACGGACGGAAACAGATTTGAATACACGCTCACGGCAACGAATCCTGATCGTCGACGACGAGCCGGACATCCGCGAACTCCTGGAAATCACCCTGGGACGGATGAAACTCGACACCCGCAGCGCCAAGAACCTTGCCGAGGCCCGGTCGCTGCTGGAGGGCGAAGCCTTCGACCTGTGCCTGACCGACATGCGCCTGCCCGACGGCACCGGGCTGGAACTGGTGCAACACATCCAGCAACGCCAGCCCCAACTGCCGGTGGCGATGATCACCGCCTATGGCAGCCTGGAAGTCGCCATCGACGCCCTCAAGGCTGGTGCCTTCGACTTCCTGACCAAGCCCGTCGACCTGGCCCGCCTGCGGGAGTTGGTCGGTAGTGCCTTGCGCATGCCGCCCGTCGCTTCACCAGGAGCGACCGTCGAGCGCTGCCTGCTGGGCGACTCCCCGCCCATGCGCAATGTGCGCAAACAGATCGAAAAACTCGCCCGCAGCCAAGCGCCGGTGTACATCAGTGGCGAGTCGGGTTGCGGCAAGGAACTGGTCGCCCGTCTGATCCACCAGCAAGGCCCCCGAGCCAGCCAGCGCTTTGTGCCCGTCAACTGTGGGGCGATTCCGACAGAGCTGATGGAAAGCGAATTTTTCGGTCATAGAAAAGGCAGCTTCAGCGGCGCCATCGAGGACAAGCCCGGATTGTTCCAGGCTGCCCATGGCGGGACTCTATTTCTCGACGAAGTGGCCGACTTGCCATTGGCGATGCAGGTCAAGCTGTTGCGCGCCATCCAGGAAAAAGCCGTGCGCGCCGTGGGAGGCCAGCAGGAAGAGGTGGTGGATGTGCGCATCCTGTGCGCCACCCATAAAGACCTGGACGCGGAAGTCGCTGCCGGGCGTTTTCGCCAGGATCTGTATTACCGGCTGAACGTCATCGAACTTCGTGTCCCGCCATTACGTGAACGCCGAGAAGACATCGAACCGCTGGCGACCCACGTACTCCAGCGCCTGGCCGCCAGCACCGGCAGCCCTGCGGCCAAGCTGCACCCACGCGCGCTGGACGCCCTGCGCAATTACCGCTTCCCAGGCAACGTGCGGGAGCTGGAAAACATGCTCGAACGGGCCTATACCCTCTGCGAACACCAACAGATCGAGGCCGAAGATCTGCGGCTGGCCGAGGGCGGTAGCGCTGGCGACTCGGGCAGTCCCGATTTGATGCAGGTCGACAATCTGGACGGCTATCTCGAAGAGGTCGAGCGCAAGGTGATTCTCCAGGCACTGGAGGAAACCCGCTGGAACCGCACGGCGGCGGCGCAGCGGTTGAAGTTGTCGTTTCGGTCGATGCGGTATCGGTTGAAGAAGTTGGGGTTGGATTGAGCCACGGTTTGACGCTCGTGCCCCCGGTAGCAGCTAATACCTGTGGTGAGGGAGCTTGCCCCACCACAGGGATTGGGTTTGCTGCAGCGCCTTTACCTATCTCCCGGTCACCGGCACCTGCTCATTCAATACACGATTGGCCAGCAGTTCACTCAGTTCAATCAGTTGTTGTATCCCCAATGCGATCTGCCGTCGTGAGCCTTTCAGGTCGAAGGCCAGGTCGCTGATGGTGGCGTTGGCTGAGGCTAGGGTTTCGCTGAGGTTGGTCAGCAGGCATTCGACGTCGATGCCGTCCACGACGGTGAACAGCTGGTTCGGTGCTGGTTTCTTTTTGGTTTCAGGTTTTGGGTCGAGGTAAGAATCGATGACGCGTTTGGCGGCTTCATCGAGCCCGTTCGGGTTAGGCTCTGAAGGTGATGGAGGTTTTTCACTCATTGCGGTACTCCAAAGGAAAAAATGGATTACCAAGTTAGCGGGCCGCGACGCCCGGACGCTGAATTTGCAGCGACGGGGAAAGGTTAACGAGAGATCTTCCCACCCGGCAACCGCCAGAACTCGTCGGAAAAGTCGGCTTGGTTTAGATTGTTGTCCGAACATTCCCACAAATCTTGGTTGGGGGGTGAGGTCGACATTGTGGGGGGTGTAGATCCGTTTCTTCGGTAACGGCTGCTTAGGGTTCCGCCCTTACGGCGTCTCACTTTTGAGAAGCGCAAAAGTAAGCAAATGTATGGTCAGGGTATGACTCACCCACATGGGTTACAAATCAGTTCAAGCACATAGGTAACAGTTATTAACTGGCATGGTCGATTTCGCGAGGATCTGACCATGCCCTGGAAAGAGCTGAAACCTATGGACCTCAAAGTGATGTTCATCGCGGCGTATCTGTCTGAAGAACACAGCTTTAGCCAGCTGTGTCAGGACTATCAGATCAGCCGAAAGACTGGCTATAAGTGGGTCGAACGCTATCAGTTAGAGGGGCCCAGTGGGCTCGATGAGCGTAGTCGGCGCCGGCACAACCAGACCTATGTGGTGCCGCTGGTTGTGAGGCAGGCAATCATTGAGTTTCGCTCTACTGGCGAAACGGTTCCGGGTCCTAAAAAGATTCAGAACGATCTGATGAAACGCTTTCCTGGGCAGGATCCGCCTTCGAAAACGACCATCTACAACATCCTTAAGGCAGCGGACCTGATCACGTCTCGACCGTTGCGCCAGCGTGTCGCTGTCTATCCCAAGCCTTTGCGTAAGGCAGAATCGCCTAATCAACTCTTCAGCGCAGATTACAAAGGCCAATTTCTCACCGGAGCGGGTGTCTGGTGTTATCCGCTGACGATCATGGACCATGCCAGTCGCTTCTTGCTTGCCTGCGAGAGCATGGCTAACACCAATCTCAAGGAGACCCAGCAAACCTTCGAGCACGTCTTTCGGGAGTATGGGATGCCTGAGCGCATCCGAACCGATAATGGCGTGCCGTTTGCGAGCACAGGGCGTGCGGGGTTGTCGCAGTTATCCATCTGGTGGCTACGCCTTGGGATTATTCCTGAGCGAATTGAGCCCGGTCGACCAGATCAAAATGGACGTCATGAGCGTATGCACCGGACATTGAAGAGTACGTTTCCCAAACCGCCGGCCATTGCCTGGGAGGCTCAGCAAAAACACTTTGATCGATTTATGCAGCACTACAATCATGAACGGGGACACGAAGCACTCGGCCAGAAAACCCCGGCGTCCTGCTATACCCCCTCAACCCGAGTTTACCCGGAGAAACTACCGGAAATGGGGTATGCGAGCCATGTTGAGTGTTACCTGGCCGATGGTAGCGGAATCATTAATCGAGATGGTCTGCGGATATATGTGGGGAACCTGCTCAGGCATCAAACCATTGGAATGGAGATGATCAAAGACGGGGTATGGAATGTTATCTTCGGTCCGGTGATCCTAGGTCACGTCAATGCCCGGGACGCAAAAAACGGCTATGTTTCAATCAAAGTGTCACCTATGTGAATGCACTTTTTTGTAACCCATGTGGTTGTTCCGTACATCAGCCTACCTTTTGCTACTCAGTCACGATGAACGGTAAATCAGGCTTGCGCTAATGTATCCGGGCTCCATGTGAGCGCGGGTACGCGCTCGGCCCTTGATGAGTATTCGCTCCTGCCTGTCCTTAAAAGCGCTTCAGCTTCGAAAGCTTCTTTGCTTATCAGGTTCTCAGCCAGGATATTTGCCGTTTATCGCCATCACTTACTGACGTCGCAAAAGCCGGTGGTAAAACTGGATCACGCAGTGAAATGCCCGTTGTAGGTGCCACCTTTGGTCAACAGCGCCCAGACGATCCTGGCCATTTTATTAGCCAGAGCACAGGCAACTTTGTTGATTGGTTTTCGGGCCAAAAGGTTTCTAGCCCAGACGCCGAGCGCATCGTTTCGTTTATCGATTCGGTAAAGCAGGGTTTGGGCGCCCTGCATCAACAAGGTTCGCAAATACCGATCCCCACGCTTGCTAATACCCAGTAACGTGGTTTGCCCCCCAGTCGAGTATTGCCGCGGCACTAACCCCAGGGAGGCCGAAAAGTCTCGGGACGATTTGTACATCGAAGCATCCCCGACATCGGCCACCAACGCGCTAGCGATGAGGGGGCCGATGCCGGGGACGCTCTGTAATCTTTTGCCGGCGTCACTCCTGTTTACCTGCTGCTTGATCTCGGTATCCAGCGCTTTGATTTCGCTGGTCAATTGACGAATGTCATCAAGCATCCGATTAATAGCCTGCCTCAGGCGCAGAGGTAGATTGTGTTCTTCCATCAATGTAGGAACCCGATCCAGCGCGGCATAGCCGGCGGGAAAGATAACGCCAAACTCCAATAAGAACCCGTGCACCTGGTTGATCACGCCGGTGCGTCGACTTACCAGTGATTTACGCAATTTATGCACCGTCGACAATACCTGCTGGTCGACCGACTTGACCTGCACAGAGCGCGTTCTGGGGCGTGATGCGGCTTCGCAGATAGCTTCGGCATCAATGAAATCGTTCTTGTTGCCCGTGACGTAAGCTTTTACATGCTGTGGCGCAATCAGTTGGACCTGATGGCCGAGCTTGGTGATTTCTCTCGCCAGAAACTGTGACCCGCCACAGGATTCCATGGCGACTTTGCAGGGTGGTATTTGTGCTAGCCACGGTAGCAACTGGCTGCGATTAAGCTTCTTGCGCAGAACCATGTGGCCTTGTGCATCTTGGCCATGCAAGTGGAAGCTGTTTTTGCCAATGTCGATGCCTAGAAGCGTCACGCTGTTCATGAGAAAGCCTCCTCAGGAAAAGGGAGAACCTCAGAAGTTTAGACCTGAGGTTCTCGCCGGGCTGACCATCTCATTAACGCTTTTGCCCCACCACTCGGCACCTCGCTTAGGCTCGGTGTGCCCGCCCTCCGGCATTGCTCCGTGGGCCCGCCGCGAAGGGCCATCCATGGCCCAGCGCGGCTATCCCGGCATCCATGCCGGGATACCCACTCCACAATGCCTGCGTGCGGCCATCGTGGTTAACGGGGCGCCGAGATCAACGTCCGCCGCGAGGCGGCCTGATAGCCGACCTGGTTTTGGTTGGGATCGCGTTTCTTCTGTGAATGCGGGCTTGCTTGCGATGACGGTGGGCCAGCAGGCGTGGGGGACGAAAGTACCGTGGCGAGGGAGCTTGCTCCCGCTCGGCTGCGAAGCAGTCGTAGAAAATCACCCTGCGATTATCCAGATACACCTTGCTGAATGGTCCTGGGTCTGCTGCGCAGCCCAGCGGGAGCAAGCTCCCTCGCCACGGGGGTATCGTTTTTCTTGAGTGCCGCTGCGAGCAGGCTCGCACAGGAGAAACGCAATCCCAACCAAAACCAGGTCGGCTATCAGGCCGCCTCGCGGCGGACGTTGATCTCGGCGCCCCGTTAACCACGCTGGCTGAACTAAGGTGTTGCGCAGTGGGCAACCCGGCATGGATGCCGGGTTAGCCGCGCTGGGCCATGGATGGCCCTTCGCGGCGGGCCCACGGAGCAATGCCTTAGTTCAGGCACACCGAGCCTAGGCGAGGTGCCAAGTGGTGGGCATGTACGGAACAACCACATGGGTTACAAAAAAGTGCATTCACATAGGTGACACTTTGATTGAAACATAGCCGTTTTTTGCGTCCCGGGCATTGACGTGACCTAGGATCACCGGACCGAAGATAACATTCCATACCCCGTCTTTGATCATCTCCATTCCAATGGTTTGATGCCTGAGCAGGTTCCCCACATATATCCGCAGACCATCTCGATTAATGATTCCGCTACCATCGGCCAGGTAACACTCAACATGGCTCGCATACCCCATTTCCGGTAGTTTCTCCGGGTAAACTCGGGTTGAGGGGGTATAGCAGGACGCCGGGGTTTTCTGGCCGAGTGCTTCGTGTCCCCGTTCATGATTGTAGTGCTGCATAAATCGATCAAAGTGTTTTTGCTGAGCCTCCCAGGCAATGGCCGGCGGTTTGGGAAACGTACTCTTCAATGTCCGGTGCATACGCTCATGACGTCCATTTTGATCTGGTCGACCGGGCTCAATTCGCTCAGGAATAATCCCAAGGCGTAGCCACCAGATGGATAACTGCGACAACCCCGCACGCCCTGTGCTCGCAAACGGCACGCCATTATCGGTTCGGATGCGCTCAGGCATCCCATACTCCCGAAAGACGTGCTCGAAGGTTTGCTGGGTCTCCTTGAGATTGGTGTTAGCCATGCTCTCGCAGGCAAGCAAGAAGCGACTGGCATGGTCCATGATCGTCAGCGGATAACACCAGACACCCGCTCCGGTGAGAAATTGGCCTTTGTAATCTGCGCTGAAGAGTTGATTAGGCGATTCTGCCTTACGCAAAGGCTTGGGATAGACAGCGACACGCTGGCGCAACGGTCGAGACGTGATCAGGTCCGCTGCCTTAAGGATGTTGTAGATGGTCGTTTTCGAAGGCGGATCCTGCCCAGGAAAGCGTTTCATCAGATCGTTCTGAATCTTTTTAGGACCCGGAACCGTTTCGCCAGTAGAGCGAAACTCAATGATTGCCTGCCTCACAACCAGCGGCACCACATAGGTCTGGTTGTGCCGGCGCCGACTACGCTCATCGAGCCCACTGGGCCCCTCTAACTGATAGCGTTCGACCCACTTATAGCCAGTCTTTCGGCTGATCTGATAGTCCTGACACAGCTGGCTAAAGCTGTGTTCTTCAGACAGATACGCCGCGATGAACATCACTTTGAGGTCCATAGGTTTCAGCTCTTTCCAGGGCATGGTCAGATCCTCGCGAAATCGACCATGCCAGTTAATAACTGTTACCTATGTGCTTGAACTGATTTGTAACCCATGTGGGTGAGTCATACCGGCAAAAGCGTTTTGCTTACTTTTGCGCTTCTCAAAAGTGAGACGCCGTAAGGGCGGAACCATAAGCAGCCGTTACCGCAGCAACGGATATGTACGCGATAACAAGCTCGATACAGAGCCAAACCTTACAACCGCCCAGCAGGCGCATAAGGTCGCGGATCAATCACCGCCTCACGCCCCAACATCAGATCGACAAACAACCGACACGAAGCCGGCGCCAGCACCAGCCCATTGCGATAATGCCCGCAGTTCAACCACAAACCCTCGAACCCAGGCACCTCGCCGATAAAGGGAATACCTTCCGGCGACCCCGGCCGCAACCCGGCCCAATGCCCCACCACCTCGGCATCGGCCAGCGCCGGAACCAGCGCCACCGCCGAAGCCTTGAGACTCTCCAGCGCCGCATCGGTCGGCGTTTTGTCGAAGCCTTCACGCTCCAGCGTACTGCCAATCAGAATGTGCCCGTCACGACGGGGAATTGCGTAACGCCCCCTGGCCAGGACCATGCTCGACAGAAAATCCTCAGCGCACTTGTACAGAATCATCTGGCCCTTCACCGGCTCAACCGGCAACTTCAGCCCCAATGTCCCAAGCAACTCGCCGCTCCAGGCGCCGGCGGCCAGTACCACTTGATCACCGCGAACCTCCCCCGCTGAACTCTCAACGCCGACGACACGCCCACCGTCACGGATAAAACCGCTGACTTCGCAATGCTCGTGAAGCGTGACGTTTGGCATCGCCAGCAAGGCAGCCTTGAGGGACTTGACCAGCCGAGGATTGCGCACGTTAGCCACATCGGCCATATAGATGGCCCGGGAAAACCCCGAACCGAGCACCGGTACAGCGTCATGCACCGCGCTGATATCCACAGCCCGCAGCGGACGCCCTTCCCGCTCGGCCCAGGCCAGTGCTTCGTCTTGATCATCCAGGTCCAGCCAATACAGGCCGGTGACGTGCACTTGCGGGTCGATCCCGGTCGCGGCGAACAAACGCTCGCCCAGCTGTGGATAAAAATCCTGCGACCAATGGGCCAACGCGGTGACCGCCGGGCTATAGCGCCACGGATACAACGGCGAAACGATACCGCCACCGGCCCAGGACGACTCCTGCCCGACGCCGGAGCGATCCAGCAGCACGACGCGCTGCCCTTCCGAGGCGAGATTGAATGCGGTCAGCAGGCCGATGACTCCGCCGCCGACAATCACCACTTGCTGTTGCCTGGTCATGTTCTGTTTCGACTCTCAAGACAGAGACGCAAGACTGCGCCCCGAAAAAGAAAACTCAGCGCCCCCAGCAATCCTTGGGGGTCACGCCGGCAGCGGAGTTGGGATTGCCCCGCTTGCCCGTGTTATCAATCGTGAAATCACCACACTTGTCGGTCGCCATGGACGAGCCACTCTTGCGCACGGCCGTCAGGGTAAAGCGCTGGTCCTCCAGCGCCCTATCGATGTTATAGAAGTCGTTGCCGCCGCTCAGGCCAGTTGCATTGGTGTAGACGTTGGCCTTCGAGTAGTGACGCTCGAGGATCTGCGCCTGCTCCGACAAGAGCCCGGCAATCTCGGTACGCCGGCCTTTCTTCATGTATTCGCTCAGGCTCGGATAGCCGATGGTGATCACGATACCGACGATCGCGATCACGATCATGATTTCGATCAAGGTGAAACCCCGGTTGGATCTACGCATGCCTAACCTCTCACTGTATTTGCCGCCACATGATACGGCGACTGCCGCCCACGGATTTGCCCAACAGGTCGGTGATACCGCCGCCGGAGTCGTTCACGATCATGTTAGTGGCCCCGTTGGCATTGACGACGGCGCTCAGGGTTGGGATACCGCCCGTGAACACCACGCCGGCGGAGACCGTGTCGAGACTGTTGAGCGCGCCATCGTTGTTGGTATCGAGTACCGCATAGTTGAGCATCTTACCGTTGAACGCATCCACTTCGATGAGTTTGCCCGTACCGAAGCTGGCGCAAGGGTCGGTGGTGTCCACGGCGGCGGTGGTGAAGACAACGCGCCCGAGCACCAGGTTGGCTGGATTGATCACCCTCTCGCCGGTCAGCGCATTATTGTAGATCAGCGGCAAATACCAGCCCTTCTTCGCGGGATAAGCCACGTCGTTCTGGCTGGTGGTCACGAATTGCCCCGTGGCGCCTGAAAAAATGCCGGTGATCGATTGCGCCTGCAGGCTCGACACGGTGATTTGTCCGGCGCCGCCCGTGGCGTCCCAGATTGAATAGAACCCCTGCAAGTCCTTGTTGAGCTTGTCCACCGATTCGTTGAACTTGCCAGTGCCGAAAAACACCTGGATGCCGCCTTGGGGATTTTCCGCCAGCAGGGGCTGGGCGGTGATCGGCTGGGTTGCTCCGCCTGGGGCGGTGAACAATGGCTGACCGGCAAACGCCAGCCCCCAAGTGTTGGGAGACGCGCCGCTGAGGTCGAATTTCCACATCCGCCCTTTCAGGTCCCCGCCATAGGCCGCTTGCACCACGTTCTGCGAGTTGACCCGCAGCTTGACCGACGAGAGGCCGTTATCGGTCTCGCTGCTGTTGATGACGATCTTGCGAATCAGCGAGCCGTCGCGAATGTCCACCACGTACAACGCCGCCACGCCGGTGTTGCTGCCGTAGCCATTGGAAATGAACGCCGCCCAGCGACCGTCCGACAGCCGCGCGACTTCGGGGCGCGCGTAGGCGTAGCCGAGATCATTGAAGGCATGGGCTGTGTTGGCGACCGTCGGCGCGCTGATTTCCCACAGCGCGCGGATCGCGTTACCGGCCGATGCGTCGAACAATTGCACCGCATAAAACGCCCGGCCACCCGCCCCGGTGCCACCCAAGGCAAGGGTTTTCCAGGCGCTGCCCATTTGCGCGTCAAATACGCCGACCTGCCCGTCCACCAAGAACTTGTGGCTCACTCCGTTGATGTAGTTGGGATCGGCGATGAGCTGCAACGAGGGCAGCACGCTCGATGGCATATAGGCGTAGCGCCGGGTGCCATTCGTGCTGTTGATAACGCTGAAAAAACCGTCATTGCCATTCACCAAAAGGCTGCTGCTCATGTTCGCCGCCTTGGTGGTCAGGTACGTGCTGTAGCTGGTGTCGTTCAACAGGTCCGAGGCAGTCTGGTCGTTGGGCGAAGCCAGGGCCAGCGGCGAGTTGATGATGTCCCCGAGCAAGACGCTGCGCACCTTCAGCCCGGTCTTGTTGACGCCCTTGCTCCACTGCACCAGATCGATGCCAGTAATCCCCGTGGGCAAACCCTGGCTCAGGCTGGTTTGCTGGGCCGGTGAAAAGTTGCCGTAGGCCAGGGTCACCGGCACGTTGGTCGCGGTGTTCCAGGACTGATAGATCGGCGCCGTGGCGCCGGGCACGATGGCGGTATCGGTAGTCCATTGCAACGCCGCCGTGTTGACCGTTCCGGTCGAGGTGAAACCGAACGCCTTGATGGTGCCGCGCCAGTCCTTGGGATCGTACGTCGTCTGGTAGTAACTGGAGGTGCTGGACAGCGTGGCGCCATTGCTGGTGCCGCCGCCCCCGGAGCCGGCCTTGGAGGTGATGTCGCTGAGGGCCGATGACAGGGCTGAGTTCAGGCCTTCGCTGTCGGTCGCCGGATAATACCTGCCTGCACCGTAGCGGGCAGCGTCGGAAAGCATCTGGTTGGTGACGGCAAAACCTACGGTGTAGGTATTGAGGTACTGTCGGCGAAACTCAGCGCCGTCCCAGCTTTTCCCCGTGACGTCAGTGCCGGTGGTGCGCATGTCGATGTCGAAGGCGAACTTGGCGATGTCGTCCAGGTAAAGCGTGTCGCCCTCCGCATCGCCAACGGGACTGGCACCATCGTTGGTACTGATGCCATCCCAATTAGGCAGACGGTTTCCCCCCAGCGGGTCATTGGTGGGGAAGGTTCGGTCGAAGGTGGGCAGGCCATCGGTGATTACCACGCCGAAATTTTTCTGGCACCGGTATTGGATCGGGCTGGTGTAGGTGCTGGGTGTGCCGTTGTAGTACGGCGCCATGCCGCGAAAATAGCGGGTGACTTCGTAGTAGCTCTCGGCCAACGGCGTGTTGGCGACGGCGCCCAAGCCGTTGATGGCGTTGATCAGGGCGCTGTAGTTGGTATTGGCTTGGGTCTGGGTGACGTTGCCGCTGACCGGTGACAGGTCAGTGATGGCCCGAGCGATGTAACCACCTGGGCCGGAGTTACTGCTGTTGGGCGGGTTGAACGTGGCGAGGCCGATGCGCAGGGCGCGGTTATTGGCTACCAGGTCAGCCGAAACATCCCGAGCCACGTTGATTCGGTAATCGGTGGGGATTGAGCCGGTGGTGAAATCGCGGCTTGAGCCGTTGGCCTGGGTCATGAGATAGGATAAATATTTTGCGGTGTACCGGGTGTTCTCTCCCCCGACCGGATCGGGTAACCGCAGGCATACCTGGCCAAAGCCAGATCGGTAGAAGCCGTACCAGCCATTTGAACAGCCGCCACGGAACAGGCTCGCAAGCAAGACGTTCCCGTCGTTTGCCGCAAGCAATACCCTATTGCTGCTGCTACAGCTTCTATCGTCAGTGCATACGTAGACAGGTGGTTGCGCCGCCGCCGGATCAAACCCCGCCGCCCAGATAATGTTGTTCATACTCCCCGAATCATCAATCAGCAGCATCACGTTGGGCGTCACCGCCGCCGCGCTCAGCAACGGCGACTCCGAAGGCGTGAAGCCGTAGACCGGGGCCGCCAGGTACAGGCTGAGCAACGCCCCGCAAAACGCCTGTCGCCAACCCCGCAGTCCATTAATACTTCGCATAGATGCTCTCCACCACGCTGCGCTGGTTATTGCCCACCACCGCCACCGCGGTGATCCGGTACAGCGTCGCCGAGGTATTGACGGGTACATTGACCGCCGCCAGCGTGGTGCCAATGTTCTGCACACCATAAAACCCACCGGCGGCGGCCACCCAGAGCACTCCTGAGGATGAATTGCGCCCGGCCGCCGTCACCGTCGCCGACTCGGCCGGTGGCGCGCATTGGGCCGTGGTGTTGCACACCGGCAACGAGTAGCTCTCGGCCTGCACCGCGCTTTCACCAACCCTCAGCGCAGCCTCGGCCATCTGGAACGACTGGTTGCGCTGCATGACGCTGCTGGTCATTTTTTCCTGGAGGGTGGCGCTCTGCATCGACGACAGGCCGATCAGCGTCAGCAACAGCAAGAACACCAGGCTCACCAGCAATGCCATGCCGCGCTGGCGGTGCTTGAGACCTGCCGAAGTCATCAATCGCCTCCTCATAGCAGCCGGTTGCGCAAGGCGGCAACCACGTTGAAGGTCTGCTCGCGCACGGCGTTCTTCGGATCGAACAGGGTCAACGTCAGGCGCACGCTGCGGATCAGCGCCGGGTCGCCCGGGTTACCGGTATAGCTGGTGGCCGCGATGTCCGTCGCGCTGGCGGCCACGCCGAACATCACCTCGAACTCCCGCACGTTGTCCACCAGCACCGACAGGGTCGGCGGATTGCCGACGCCGCTGCCCAGTAGCAATTGGTTGTTGTTGAAGCTGTAGACCAGTCGACGGATCGGGAAGGCCAACTGTCCCGCCGCGGGCGCCCGCGCTTCCGAGTAGGCGGTCGCCGAGGTGCGGCAATCGGAGACGACGGTCCAGGTCGGTGCGCTACCGCCGCTCCCGATGTCCGCCGTCACCAGGGTCAATCTCCGATTCGCATTGTCCCAGCGGATCGGGGTGATCTGGCTGGCCGCGAAACTGTTATCCGTCGAGGCATCCGTAATGGTCGCCAGGCAACCGAACATGCCGACCATGCGAATTTCCTGGACCATCTTGCTCATGGCAAACCGCGCGTCCTCCTGCATCACTGCGGCGGCGC
Organism: Pseudomonas marvdashtae; assembly: GCF_014268655.2. Lineage (NCBI taxonomy): Bacteria > Pseudomonadati > Pseudomonadota > Gammaproteobacteria > Pseudomonadales > Pseudomonadaceae > Pseudomonas > Pseudomonas marvdashtae. The sequence continues at coordinate 257,167 of NZ_JABWQX020000002.1, read as the reverse complement.
TCTGGCTGGCGTAGGTATTTTTGGCGGCGATGAATATCTGCACCACGCCCAACACGACGATCAGGCTGATCACCAGCGCGATCATCAGTTCGATCAGGCCGAAGCCCCGGCTATATCTATTCATGGCGTCGTTGTCAGTGGATCGACGGCGACGCGGCTGGTCAGCACGAAGGTGCGCCGCGCCTCGGCCGCGTCGGTCGTGTTGGCGGCCCGGGCATCGTCCCAGGCAATGGTGATGGTGTAGACCCGCTGGTTCAACGCAACAGTGCCGGTGGCCGTGGCGCCGCCGAAGGCGACGATGTTGGTCTTGAAGTCGTATAGGTCCTGGTCCCGGGTCACGCTGAGGTTGGGCGAACTGGGCGGGGTAACGGTGTAGTCGGCAGCGGAATTGGCACGGATGCGGTCCAGCATGTCGTAGGCGATGAAGCTGGCCTGGCTGGTCATGCGCGAGCTGTCGGTGTACTTGAGGGCATTGAGCTGGATCATCGCCGCGCCCAGCAGGCCCACGCCGAGAATCAGCACCGCCACCAGCACTTCGATAAGTGTCATGCCCTCCTGTGCGCTTTTACTGCAACCCTTCATCCGCAATTTCCACCCGATACGATTCGTCCATTGAGGCAAACATTGAGCGTCCTGCTCTGCGCCCCTCTTACGTAAGTGAAGCTCACCGGCGTCGCCGGTGCCGATAATCCGCCCAGGTTGTTGAAGTCGATGCTGGTCACTTCCGAGGGTAGCGTCAGAGTCGCTCCGCTGCCCATGGCTGGAACAACCCGCAATACATTGGGCGCAATGCAAGCACCGGCATATACCGCCAGTTCGCCGCTCCAGACGCTGCCCCCCGCCGTCGGGCAAATCCGTACCGTGATGCCACGGTCAATCGCCGTCATCCGGGCAAAGTTCAGTGCCCGGCGCAAGTCGCCGACCTCGGTATCGGCCTTGGTGCCCTGCATTGCCCCGGTGAATGCCGGCACCGCCATGGTGATCAGGATCAGCAGCACGCCGAGGGCCACCAACACTTCGATCAGCGTGAAACCTTTTGTACGAAGATCCATCGATGCCCTCCGTTGCCGTCGGCTATACCTGCTTCTACACGCTAGAACAAACAACCGCCGTGTGTGCAGTTGTTTCAGTTTGACGGCGCACGGACCGCGTCGTTTTTCGTACTCCAGGGAGGAGACGTCATGCGCCAACAGGGTTTCAGCCTGATCGAACTGCTCATGGGACTGGCAATCGCCGCAATTGTTCTGCCGTGGGCCGGTACAGGCTACAAAGAGCTGATCGAATCCATCGAACGCGAGGACACCGCGCAGTTGCTGCTCAGCGGGTTACGCAGCGCCCGCAGCGAAGCCATCATGCGTAACCGCCGAGTATTGATACATGGGATAGACAATGATTGGGGCAAGGGCTGGCGGATCACCCTGGACAACAAGGAGAAAACCTTGCTGAAGGAACGCAGCGCAAGCGCGCGCGTGATCGGCAACCAGACGGTGAAACGCCGGGTAAGGTTCGGTAGCCATGGGGCGGCATTACACGCCAATGGCTCTTTCCAGGCCGGCACGCTGCATGTCTGCGCCAAACGCGGGCCGGTCAGCCACCATCAAGTGATACTGGCGCCCTCCGGCCGCGTCCGCCTTGAAAGTATCAAAGCCGAGCAGGCCCTTTGCGAAAAAGGACTCAAAGCAGCGAGCGGACGCGCAACTCCTTCGGCATCGAGAACGTGATGTTTTCCTCGCGGCCGGACAACTCATCCGCCCCCGTCGCCCCCCAGGCCTGCAACTGCTGGATCACACCGCGTACCAGTACTTCCGGCGCGGAGGCACCGGCGGTAATGCCGATCCGCTCGACACCGTCGAACCAGCTGCGCTGCATGTCCTCGGCACCGTCGATCAGGTACGCCGGGGTGGCCATGCGTTCGGCCAGTTCGCGCAAGCGATTGGAGTTGGAGCTGTTCGGGCTGCCGACCACCAGGACCACATCGCACTCGTCGGCCAGTTGCTTGACCGCGTCCTGGCGGTTCTGGGTCGCGTAGCAGATGTCGTCCTTGCGCGGCCCGCCGATGGCCGGGAAACGCGTGCGCAGGGCGTCGATGACCCGGCTGGTGTCGTCCATCGATAATGTGGTCTGGGTGACAAAAGCGAGCTTTTCCGGATTGCGCACTTGCAGGGCCGCCACATCCTCCTCGTCCTCGACCAGGTAGATTGCGCCGCCGTTACTGGCGTCGTACTGGCCCATGGTGCCTTCCACTTCCGGGTGGCCTTCATGGCCGATCAGGATGCACTCTCGACCGTCGCGGCTGTAACGCGCCACTTCGATGTGCACTTTGGTCACCAGCGGACAGGTGGCATCGAACACTTTCAGGCCACGGCCGGCGGCTTCGGTCCGTACCGCCTGGGAAACCCCGTGGGCGCTGAAGATCACGATGACGTCGTCCGGCACCTGATCCAATTCCTCGACAAAAATGGCCCCGCGGCTGCGCAGGTCTTCGACGACGAACTTGTTGTGCACCACTTCATGGCGGACATAGATCGGCGGCCCGAAGACTTCCAGGGCGCGGTTGACGATTTCGATCGCCCGGTCCACGCCGGCGCAGAAGCCACGGGGGTTGGCGAGTTTGATTTGCATGCTGTGCCTCGTGTCTTGCGCGCAAGAATTGAATCAGTGAACCGGGTGGCAGCAGAACTGCCCATCAAGCGTCAAACCGCTTTGACCTCGAGAATTTCCACTTCGAAGCTCAAGGTCTTGCCCGCCAACGGGTGATTGAAATCGACGGTCACCTGGGCATCGTCAAAAGCTTTCACCACGCCCGGCAGCTCGGCGTTGGCCGCGTCATTGAAAATCACCAGCAGGCCCTCGGACAATTCCATGTCCTGGAACTGGGAGCGTGGCATGGTCTGCACGTTCTGCGGATTGGGCTGACCAAAGGCGTTTTCCGGTGGCACGGTCACGGTGCGCTTGTCGCCGGCCTTGAAGCCGAAGATCGCCGCTTCGAAGCCCGGCAGCAGGTTGCCATCGCCGACCTTGAACACCGCCGGCGCCTTGTCGAAGGTGCTATCGACGGTGTCGCCGTTTTCCAGGTGCAGGGCGAAGTGAAGCTTCACTTCGGTGTTTTGAGCGATACGCTGCTCAGTCATGGACGGCTTCTCCGGTTTTCTTGCTCTTGAACATGTCCAGGGCGAGCATCACGGCGCCCACGCTGATGGCGCTGTCGGCAAAGTTGAACGCCGGGAAATACCAGCGGTTCTGCCAATGCACGAGGATGAAATCGATCACGTGGCCCAGGGCAATCCGATCATAGAGATTGCCCAGCGCGCCACCCAGGACCAACGCCAACGCCACGGCCAGCCAGGTCTCGTCACGCCCCAGGCGCTTGAGCCAGACCACCAGCACGGCGCTGACGACGATGGCGATCAGCGCGAACAGCCAACGCTGCCAGCCCGAACTGTCGGCCAGGAAGCTGAACGCCGCACCGGTGTTGTAGGCCAACGTCCAGCTGAAGTAGTCGGGAATGACCACGATCTGCTGGTACATCGTGAGCGAGCCTTCGAAGTAGTGCTTGCTGGCCTGGTCAATGACCAGTACCAGCACACTCAACCAGAGCCAGCCTAGCCGCCCGAAGCGGCCCGCCACATTAGGCATAGTGACGAACCTCGCCAGCACCGCTGATGTTGTCCACGCAACGGCCGCAGATTTCCGGATGCTCCGGGTTCACGCCGACGTCTTCGCGGCAGTGCCAGCAACGGGCGCACTTGGTGTGGTTCGACTTGACGATCTTGAGCTTCAGGCCGCTGACTTCAGTGGTCACCGCATCGGCCGGTGCCTGCACCAACGGGGCGACACTGGCGGTTGAGGTGATCAGCACGAAGCGCAATTCGTTGCCAAGCTTGGCCAGGTCGGCACTCAACGCCTCTTCGGCGTACAAGGTCACTTCGGCTTGCAGGTTGCCACCGACGGCCTTGGCCGCGCGCTGGATTTCCATTTCCTTGTTGACCGCCGCCTTGACCGCCATCACGCGATCCCAATACGCACGGTCCAGCTCGAAGCCCTGCGGCAGTTCGGTCAGGCCTTCGTACCAGGTGTTGAGCATCACCGATTCGTTGCGCTCGCCCGGCAGGTACTCCCACAGTTCATCGGCGGTGAACGCCAGGATCGGCGCGATCCAGCGCACCAGCGCTTCGCTGATGTGGAACAGCGCGGTCTGGCACGAACGGCGCGCCTTGCTGTTGGCGCCGGTGGTGTATTGGCGGTCCTTGATGATGTCGAGGTAGAAACCACCGAGCTCCTGCACGCAGAAGTTGTGGATCTTGGAGTACACGTTCCAGAAACGATATTCGCCGTAGTGCTCCTGCAATTCGCGTTGCAGCAGCAGGGTACGGTCCACGGCCCAGCGGTCCAGCGCGAGCATCTCCTCGGCCGGCAGCAGGTCGGTGGCCGGGTTGAAGCCGGTCAGGTTCGAGAGCAGGAAGCGCGCGGTATTGCGGATCCGCCGGTAGGCGTCGGCGCTGCGCTGCAGGATCTGCTCGGAAACGGCCATCTCGCCGGAATAGTCGGTGGACGCCACCCACAGGCGCATGATGTCGGCGCCCAAGGTGTCGTTGACTTTCTGCGGCGCAATCACGTTGCCCAGGGACTTGGACATCTTGCGGCCGGACTCGTCGACGGTGAAGCCGTGGGTCAGCAGTTCGCGGTACGGCGCGTGGTTGTCGATGGCGCAACCGGTCAGCAAGGACGAGTGGAACCAGCCGCGATGCTGGTCCGAACCTTCCAGGTACAAGTCGGCGCGCGGGCCGCTCTCGTGGCCCATCGGGTGCGAGCCGCGCAGCACGTGCCAGTGGGTAGTGCCGGAATCGAACCAGACGTCCAGGGTGTCGCTGATCTTGTCGTACAGCGGCGCTTCGTCGCCCAACAGCTCGGCGGCGTCCATCTTGAACCAGGCTTCGATGCCTTCGACTTCGACGCGCTTGGCAACGTCTTCCATCAGTTCGACGGTGCGCGGGTGCAGTTCGCCGCTTTCCTTGTTCAGGAAGAACGGGATCGGCACGCCCCAGTTGCGCTGGCGGGAGATGCACCAGTCTGGACGGTTGGCAATCATCGAATGCAGGCGCGCCTGGCCCCAGGCCGGCACGAACTGGGTTTCTTCAATGGCCTTGAGCGAACGCTGGCGCAGGGTGTCGCCGCTGGTGGGCTGCTTGTCCATGCCGATGAACCACTGCGCGGTGGCGCGGTAGATCAGCGGAGTCTTGTGACGCCAGCAGTGCATGTAGCTGTGTTCGATGACGGTGGTGTGCAGCAGCGCGCCGACTTCGGTCAACTTGTCGACGATGGCCGGGTTGGCTTTCCAGATGAACTGGCCGCCAAAGAACTCCAGCGATGGCACGTACACGCCGTTGCTCTGCACCGGATTGAGGATGTCGTCGTTGACCATGCCGTATTTCTTGCAGGTCACGAAGTCGTCGACGCCATAGGCCGGCGCGGAGTGAACCACGCCAGTGCCCGCGCCCAGCTCCACGTAGTCGGCCAGGTACACCGGCGACAGGCGATCATAGAAAGGATGACGGAAGTTGATCAGTTCCAGCGCCGAACCCGGGGCGGTGGCGATCACCGAACCTTCGAGGTTGTAGCGGGCCAGGCAGGATTCGACCAATTCTTCGGCCAATACCAGCAGCTTGTCGCCGACATCGACCAGGGCGTAGTTGAATTCCGGGTGAACGTTCAGCGCCTGGTTGGCCGGGATGGTCCACGGCGTGGTGGTCCAGATCACGATCGAGGCGGGCTTGGCGAGCTTGCCCAGGCCGAAAGCGGTGGCGAGCTTGTCTTCATCGGCGATCGGGAACGCGACGTCGATGGTCGAGGACTTCTTGTTCTCGTATTCGACTTCCGCCTCGGCCAGGGCCGAACCGCAATCGAAGCACCAGTTCACTGGCTTGAGGCCCTTGAACACGAAGCCGCCCTCGACGATTTTCGCCAAGGCACGGATTTCGCCGGCTTCGTTCGCAAAGTCCATGGTCTTGTACGGGTTGGCGAAGTCGCCCAGCACGCCGAGACGGATGAATTCGGATTTCTGCCCTTCGATCTGCTCGGTGGCGTAGGCACGGCACAGCTCGCGGGTCTTGTCGGCGCCCAGGTTCTTGCCGTGGGTCACTTCGACCTTGTGTTCGATCGGCAGGCCGTGGCAGTCCCAGCCCGGCACATACGGCGCGTCAAAACCCGACAGGGTCTTGGAGCGGATGATCATGTCCTTGAGAATCTTGTTCAGCGCGTGACCGATGTGGATGGTGCCGTTGGCGTACGGAGGGCCGTCGTGCAGGACGAACTTCGGACGATCCTTGCCAATTTCGCGCAACTTTCCGTACAGGCCAATGCTGTCCCAACGCTGCAGAATCTGTGGTTCGCGCTGAGGCAGGCCGGCCTTCATTGGGAAGGCGGTGTCCGGAAGGTTTAGCGTGGCTTTATAGTCGGTCATTTAAGGCTCTTCATTAGCGATTGGCGCTGGTTGCGACAAGGGCACGGGCGGCGGCGATATCTGCATGGATCGCCGTCTTGAGCGCCTCCAGAGAGGCAAAACGCTGCTCTTCACGCAGCTTCTGGTGGAAAACCACCGTCAAACGCCGGTCATACAGATCGCCGGCAAAATCCAGAATGTGTACCTCGAGATGGGCCTTGCCATCTCCTTGCACCGTGGGCCGTACGCCGATATTGGCGACGCCGGGCCAGGTCTTGCCGTCAATCTCGACACTCACCAGGAACACCCCGGTCAGCGGCACGCGACGGCGCTTGAGTTGCACGTTGGCCGTCGGCGTGCCCAATTGGCGCGCCAGTTTCTGCCCGTGCAGGATCCGTCCGGCAATCCGGTATGGCCGGCCAAGCAAGCGCTCGGCCAGTTCGAAGTCGCCAGCGGCCAAGGCATTGCGAACCTGCGTGCTACTGACGCGCAGGCCGTCCATTTCGACGGTCTGGGCGGCTTCGACGGTGAAGCCTTGGGCGATGCCAGCCTGTTGCAGGTAATCGAAATCACCTGCCCGGTCGCAACCGAAACGAAAATCATCGCCGACTTCCAAATGCTTCACGTCGAGACCGCCCACCAGGATGGTATCGACGAATTCGGCGGCACTGAGCTTGCTCAGGCGCTGGTTGAAGGCCAGGCAGAGGACCCGATCGACGCCCTCGGCGGCCAGCAGTTGCAGCTTGTCGCGCAACCGGGCCAGACGGGCCGGAGCGGTGTCCGGGGCGAAAAACTCCCGGGGCTGCGGCTCGAAGATCACCACGCAGCTGGGCAGGCCCAACTCCAACGCACGCTCGCGCAGCCGCGCCAGGATAGCCTGGTGGCCACGGTGAACACCGTCAAAGTTGCCAATAGTGGCGACACAGCCCCGATGCCGGGGACGCAGGTTGTGGAGGCCTCGAACCAGCTGCATAACGCGCTTCTTGCTCATAAAGTGGCCGATTATAACCACACCCGGCGGTCGGTGACAGGCAACACCGTAACCCAAAGTGATCGAACCGACAAAACCGCAGCCCGCCCCGCGATTATCGAAGGCTAACGCTCAGCTCAAGGCCTTGCGATTGAAGTCGCGCAGACGGAACCCCATCAGCAGCAGCATGCCGAAATAAGCCACCACGCCCGCCACGACCAGCACACCCAGACGCAGGAAACGCTCGAGCATCTGCCCCTCGCCCCAGGCCGGCATGAAATGCATCCCGGCCAGCAACACCGCCGACATCACCGCCACGGCGACCAACAGCTTGAGACCGAACCTGGCCCAGCCAGGCTGCGGTTGATACATCTTTTGTTTGCGCAACTGGTAGAACAGCAGCCCGGCGTTGAGGCAAGCGCCGGCGCTGATTGCCAAGGCCAGGCCCGCATGGGCCAAAGGCCCGATGAGCAGCAGGTTGAACAGCTGAGTCATCACCAAAGTGAAAATGGCGATCTTCACAGGGGTGCGAATGTTTTGCTGCGCGTAGAAGCCCGGTGCCAGCACCTTGATCACGATGATCCCGAGCAGGCCGACCGAATAGGCAATCAATGCCCGCTGGGTCATCAAGGCATCGAAGGCACTGAACTGACCATACTGGAACAGCGAGACGGTCAGCGGCTCGGCGAGGATCCCCAGCGCCAGGGAACACGGCAACACCAGCACGAAGCACAGGCGCAGGCCCCAATCGAGGATCCGTGAATATTCATGGCGGTCCTGACTGGCGTAGGTCTTGGCCAGTGTCGGCAGCAGAATCGTGCCCAACGCCACGCCCAGCACCCCGGACGGCAACTCCATCAGGCGGTCGGCGTAGTACATCCACGACACCGAACCGGCCACCAGGAACGAGGCGAAAATGGTGTTGATGATCAGCGAAATCTGGCTCACCGACACCCCAAGGATGGCCGGCAGCATTTGCTTCATGACTCGCCACACGCCGCTGTCGCGCAGGTTCAGTCGCGGCAGCACCAGCATGCCGATCTTCTTCAGATGCGGCAGCTGATACAGCAACTGCGCCAGGCCGCCCACCAGCACCGCCCAGCCAAGGGCCATTACCGGAGGATCGAAGTAAGGCGTCAGGAACAGCGCAAAGACGATCATGCTGACGTTGAGCAGCGTCGGCACGAAGGCTGGCACCGAGAAGCGGTTCCAGGTATTAAGGATCGCTCCGGCCAGCGATGACAGGGAAATCAGCAATATATAAGGAAAGGTCACCCGCAAGAGGTCAGAGGTGAGCTGGAATTTTTCCGGCGTATCAGTGAAGCCCGGCGCCGTGGCCCAGATCACCCAGGGCGCGGCGAGCATGCCAGCGGCCGTGACCAGCGCCAGCACCAAGGTCAGCAGGCCGGTGACGTAGGCAATGAATGTGCGGGTCGCCTCGTCGCCCTTCTGGCTCTTATATTCCGCCAGGATCGGTACGAAGGCTTGGGAAAATGCCCCTTCGGCGAAGATTCGCCGCAGCAGATTGGGCAGCTTGAAGGCGATGAAGAAGGCGTCGGTGGCCATCCCGGCGCCGAATATCCGTGCGATCAACGTATCGCGAACGAACCCCAGGATGCGGGAAAGCATCGTGATAGAGCTGACGGCGGCCAACGATTTGAGCAGATTCATGGAAAGAGTTTTTGCCTGTCGATAAACAGCAGGCGAACAACGCGCCCACTTGTGCGATACTTCGCGCCGCTAAACAGCACAGCGCCAAAGCCCGCGAGTTTACAGGTCGCACGCCGGAAAGAAATCATCCGGTGCGCCGCACCTGCCATTCAGCGGAACGTGTCACCCGCCCTTGACAAGACCTCAACTCATCGGCATGATTCGCGGCCTATTTTGTTTGCTATTTCCTAAAAAGTCTTTCGAGGAGCTCGACGGTGGCCAACACACCTTCCGCCAAAAAACGTGCAAAACAGGCTGAGAAGCGTCGCAGCCACAACGCCAGCCTGCGTTCCATGGTCCGTACCTACATCAAAAACGTAGTCAAGGCCATCGACGCAAAAGACGCTGAAAAAGCACAAGCTGCTTACGTTCTGGCTGTGCCAGTTATCGACCGCATGGCCGATAAAGGCATCATCCACAAGAACAAGGCTGCTCGCCATAAGAGCCGCCTGAATGGCCACGTAAAGGCCCTGAACGTTGCCGCTGCTGCCTAAGCGACGCGCTCATTAAAAAACCGACCTCAGGGTCGGTTTTTTATTGCCTGCGATTCATGCACCGCAACCATGAAGGCGAGCAGGCCCGCCTGCACTTTTTACTGAGCGCTCGGCCACGGCAGAATCGGAATGGCCGTCACCGCATTCTGCGGGCTACCCTCGATCACCCGATCGCTATAGACCAGGTACACCAGCGTATTGCGCTTCTTGTCGAGGAAACGCACCACCTGCATGGTCTTGAACACCAGCGAAGTGCGCTCCCTGAAAACCTCGTCCCCATCCTTGAGCTCGCCCTTGAAGCTGATCGGCCCCACCTGACGACAGGCGATGGATGCCTCGGCGCGATCCTCGGCCAACCCCAGGCCACCCTTCACGCCACCCGTCTTGGCGCGCGACAGGTAGCAGGTCACCCCGTCCACCTTGGGGTCGTCGAACGCTTCGACGACGATCCGGTCGTTCGGCCCGACAAACTTGAACACGGTCGATACCTGACCGATTTCCTCGGCCGAAGCCAGCAGCGGTAACGCCACCAGCAAGCCGATCAATCCTTTTGCCAAACTCATGATTTTTCCTTATACGAGGATCAGGTTGTCACGGTGCACCAATTCAGGTTCAGCCATATAACCCAACAGACCGACAATCGCATCAGACGATTGACCGATGATCTTTTGCGCCTCCAGCGCGCTGTAATTGGCCAGGCCCCGGGCGATCTCGCGACCGTCTGGCGCCACGCACACCACCATTTCACCCCGGCGGAAACTGCCCTGGACCAACTTCACGCCCACCGGCAGCAGGCTCTTGTTGCCCTGGGACAGGGCCGACACAGCGCCGGCGTCCAGCACCAGCGTGCCACGAGTTTGCAGATGCCCGGCCAGCCATTGCTTGCGCGCCGCGAGCATGCCGCGCTCGGGCGACAGCAAGGTGCCGATGCGCTCGCCGGCCTTCAGGCGATCCAGCACTCGCTCCAACCGACCACCGACGATGATGGTATGAGCCCCGGAACGAGCCGCCAGACGCGCCGCGCGCAGCTTGGTCTGCATGCCGCCGCGACCCAGCGCTCCGCCAGTACCACCGGCAACCGCATCCAGCGCCGGGTCATCGGCGCGCGCCTCGTAGATAAGCTTGGCGTCAGGGTTGTTGCGCGGATCGGCATCGAACATGCCGTCGCGATCCGTGAGAATGACCAGCAGGTCCGCCTCCACGAGGTTCGCCACCAACGCCGCAAGGGTGTCGTTGTCGCCGAAACGGATCTCGTCAGTAACCACCGTGTCGTTCTCGTTGATCACCGGGATGACCTTGAGCTCCACCAACGCTCGCAATGTACTGCGGGCGTTGAGGTAGCGCTTGCGATCGGACAGGTCGTCGTGGGTCAGCAGGATCTGCGCCGTATGGCGATCGTGCTCGGCAAAGCTTGATTCCCAGGCTTGCACCAGGCCCATCTGGCCGATGGCGGCGGCGGCCTGAAGCTCATGCATCGCGCTGGGTCGCGACGTCCAGCCCAGGCGACTCATACCGGCAGCCACGGCCCCGGAAGAAACCAATACCAGCTCGACGCCGGCTTCATGCAAGGCCACCATTTGCTCGACCCACACCGCCATCGCCGTGCGATCCAGACCCTTGCCATCCGCTGTCAGCAATGCGCTGCCGATCTTCACGACCCAGCGCTGCGCACCCGTCACCTTGCTCCGCATGTTCTTCAACCTTTGCCAGCGAACGGCGCGACCCAGCGCCGCCCATGGGATTATTCGTATTTGCGTTTTACAGATACCAAAACGCCGCTCAAATGAGCGGCGCCTTGGAAACCGGCTGGCTGCGATGATAACACCGCGCCCGACCACTTAAACCTGCGGGAGCGGGATCAGCAACGATCAGTCGCGCACGTAGATGATTTCCGGACCGTCTTCGTCATCCACGTCTTCTTCATCCCAATCGTCGTCACCGATGTCATGGACCGACTTGACGCCGCTGCGGCGCAACGCACGCTGGTCGTCCAGCGCCTGCAATTGGGCGCGCGCCTCGTCTTCGATGCGCTGGTCGAGTTCGGCCAGTTCTTCCTTGTAGGCCGGGTCGTTGGCCAAGCGGTCGGCACGATCTTCCAGGTAACGCATGATGTCATGGCAAAGACGCTCGGTGCCTTCTTTGGCAATGGCCGAGATCACATAGACCGGACCTTCCCACTCCAGGCGATCGACGATCTCCTTGACCCGCTCCTCATGCTCTTCCTCGAGAATCTGGTCGCATTTGTTCAGCACCAGCCAGCGGTCACGCTCGGCCAAGGCCGGGCTGAACTTGGTCAGCTCGTTGACGATGACTTCGGCGGCATCGGCAGCACTGGTTTCATCCAGCGGCGCCATATCGACGAGGTGCAGCAACAGGCGGGTACGGGACAAGTGCTTGAGGAAGCGAATCCCCAGGCCAGCCCCTTCGGAAGCGCCTTCGATCAACCCCGGGATGTCGGCGATGACGAAGCTCTTCCAGCGGTCGACACTGACCACACCCAGGTTCGGCACCAAGGTGGTGAACGGGTAGTCGGCCACTTTCGGCTTGGCTGCCGACACCGAGCGAATGAAGGTACTTTTACCGGCGTTCGGCAAGCCCAGCAGGCCCACGTCGGCCAGCACTTTCATTTCCAGCTTCAGGTCGCGCTGCTCGCCTGGCTTGCCTGGCGTGGTCTGGCGCGGCGCACGATTGGTACTCGACTTGAAACGGGTGTTACCCAGGCCGTGCCAACCGCCATGGGCGACCAGCAGACGCTGGCCAGCCTTGGTCAGGTCGCCAATGACTTCCTGGGTGGCCGAATCGATCACCGTGGTGCCAACCGGCACGCGCAGGATCAGGTCTTCGCCCTTCTTGCCGGTGCAGTCGGTGCTGCCGCCGTTGGAGCCACGCTCGGCATCGAAGTGCCGGGTGTAACGGTAGTCCACCAGGGTGTTGAGGTTTTCGTCGGCGAGCATGTAGATCGAGCCGCCGTCGCCACCATCACCACCGTTCGGACCGCCGTTTTCAATGAACTTTTCCCGACGGAAACTCATGCAGCCATTGCCGCCGTCGCCAGCTTTTACTCGAATCGATACTTCATCAACAAACTTCATGACACACGCCTCTCGCCATACGGACGAGCCAAAAAAACAAGACATAAGACTCTTGCAAAAATGAGCGCAGCGACCTGAATACGCACCCCAACCGCAGCGCCGACAGCCCATACAAACAGTTTTGCAAGAGACTCACCCCACAAACGAAAAAGCCCCGTCGCAAGACAGGGCTTTTCCAGCGATCTCGCAATTAAGCTGCGACAACGCTCACGTAACGGCGGTTGAACGCGCCCTTTACTTCGAACTTGATCACGCCTTCGATTTTCGCGAAGAGGGTGTGATCCTTACCCATGCCAACACCGTAACCGGCGTGGAATTGGGTGCCGCGCTGACGCACGATGATGTTGCCCGGAATAATTTTCTGGCCGCCATACATCTTCACGCCAAGGCGTTTGGCTTCTGAGTCGCGACCGTTACGGGTACTACCACCAGCTTTTTTGTGTGCCATGAGTTCAATTCTCCTAGTGAGGAATTAGGCTGAAAATTAAGCCTGAATACCGGTGATTTTGATCTCGGTGTACCACTGGCGGTGGCCCATACGCTTCATGTGGTGCTTACGACGACGGAACTTGATGATGCGGACTTTATCGTGACGACCTTGGGAGATCACTTCAGCCACAACAGTAGCGCCAGCAACGACTGGAGCGCCGATATTCACGTCATCGCCATTGGCGACCAACAGAACGCGATCAAAAGTCACGGATTCGCCGGTAGCGATTTCCAGTTTTTCGATCTTCAGGTATTCACCTGGGGCGACCTTGTATTGCTTGCCACCAGTAACAATTACTGCGTACGACATGGTATTTCTCCGATAATCCTGCTCACCCAGCGCTTTATAAGAAGAGGTATTGGCTGGCATGGCTGCATGGGCTGGAAGGCCCGGATGCAATTGCGTAAGGCAGGTGCTGCCCAGGAAGTTCAGGGTGCGCGATTGTACGCAAGCCCGTCGAGCCTTGCAAGTAGCCGCTCGCACTGTAAGAGCATGCGCCTTGACACCTGCGGACGTGGGTCCTAGCATGCCGCGCAACCCTTCTGGAGCGCCTGTCGCTGATGCAACCCCAAGCTTTCTACCGCGCTGTGGCGGACGATTTTAGCGCCGTCGACGGTATCATCAAGAAGCAGCTGACTTCCCGAGTGCCGCTGGTGTCGAAAATCGGCGACTACATCACTTCGGCCGGGGGCAAGCGCCTGCGTCCTTTATTGGTGCTTTTGTGCGGCAAGGCCCTGGGTCGCGAAGGCGACGATATGCGCCTGCTGGCCGCCACCATCGAATTCCTGCACACCGCGACGCTGCTGCACGACGACGTGGTCGACATGTCCGGTATGCGCCGGGGCCGCTCGACCGCCAATGCAATGTGGGGCAATGCCCCGAGCGTGCTGGTGGGTGACTTCCTGTATTCGCGCTCGTTCGAGATGATGGTCGAGCTGGGCTCGATGCCGGTGATGAAGATCCTGTCCCAGGCCACTCGCATCATCGCCGAAGGCGAAGTGTTGCAACTGTCCAAGGTCCGCGACGCCAGCACCACCGAAGAAACCTACATGGAAGTCATCCGCGGCAAGACCGCGATGCTCTTCGAAGCCTCGACCCACAGTGCCGCCGCCCTGGCTGGCGCATCCGCCGAGCAGAGCGAAGCGCTGCGCACCTTCGGCGACCACCTGGGCGTGGCCTTCCAGTTGGTGGACGACCTGTTGGACTACAAGGGCGACGCAGAGACCCTGGGCAAGAACGTCGGTGACGACCTCGCCGAAGGCAAGCCGACCCTGCCGTTGATCTACACCATGCGCGAAGGCACGCCTGAACAGGCCGCCCTGGTGCGCCAGGCGATCCAGAAAGGCGGAATCGAAGACTTGGAAAGCATCCGCGCCGCCGTCGAAGCTTCCGGCTCGCTGGAATACACCGCAAACCTGGCCCGGGATTATGTGGCTCGGGCAATCAAATGCCTCGACGCCCTGCCGGCCAGCGAATACCGCGACGCGCTGGTGGAATTGAGCGAGTTTGCGGTGGCGCGTACGCATTGATCCAAAAGCAGCTTTTTTGTGGCGAGGGGATTTATCCCCGCTGGGCTGCGTAGCAGCCCTAAAAGCCATATCCCGGTGCTCCAAGTAGATTGGGTTCAGCTCTCTTGGGGCTGCTGCGCAGCCCAGCGGGGATAAATCCCCTCGCCACAGAATCTCCAAACGCAGCCCCCCCTCTTTCGCAACAAAACCCTATACAATGTGCGCCCTTTTGACCTCCTGATACTCAAGGAACCCTAGTGAGCACGTTGCCTCCCTGCCCTGCCTGCAATTCCGAATACACCTACGAAGACGGTACTCAACTGGTCTGCCCGGAGTGCGCCCACGAATGGTCCGCCAGCGGCGAAGCTGAAGCGGCGCCCGATGACAACGTGAAGAAAGATTCGGTCGGCAATGTCCTGCAGGACGGCGATACCATCACCGTGATCAAGGACCTCAAGGTCAAGGGCACGTCGTTGGTAGTCAAGGTCGGAACCAAGGTCAAGAACATCCGCCTGTGCGATGGCGATCATGACATCGACTGCAAGATCGACGGCATCGGACCGATGAAGCTCAAATCCGAGTTCGTCAGAAAAGTCTGAAAAAGCCGTATGCCCATCCCGCGCCTTGCGTGGGATGGCGCTTAACCATCCCTCCACGCGCTCCATTCCATACGCCCCGCCTTTTGCCAGCCGCATCGAGCTGATGCAACCCATCGTCAGAAAAACAATCGGCACGCCAATAGAGACTTGCTATTTAGCGAATAAGAATTATTCTCATCGAACCCCATCAAGGAGATGAGACCCATGACTTATTTGATCGATGCCTGGCTGGACCGCCCACATCCCTACCTGAGGATCCTGCATCGGGAAACCGGCGAAGTCTGCGCGGTGCTTGAAGAGGAAGCGTTGAACGAGCTACAGGACCAGGGAGATCTGGACCTTAACAGCCTCAACTCCAGCGAACCGCTGGTACTCAAGGAGCTGGTGCGAAACCTGTTCCTGTTCTGCTACGCCCGGGCGTTGCGCCCCACTGGCGATTTCAATGGCAGGTTCCATGGATAACGACGTACAGACTTTGTGAGAGCGAGCAACCTCGCTCCCACAAAAGCCTGCTCAAGCGTTGATGCGTTACAGGACGTCCAACAGCTCGACGTCAAACACCAGCACGCTGTGCGGCGGGATGCTGCCAACGCCTTGAGCGCCGTAGGCCAGCTCGCTCGGCACGTACAGGCGCCATTTGCTGCCGGCGTTCATCAGTTGCAGCGCTTCGGTCCAACCTGGGATTACACCGCCCACCGGGAATTCGGCTGGCTGGCCACGATCGTAGGAGCTGTCGAATACAGTGCCGTCGATCAGCGTGCCGTGGTAATGAGTGCGCACCTGGTCTTCACGGCTCGGCTTGGCGCCTTCGCCTTGAGTCAGCACTTCGAACTGCAGGCCGGAGGCCAGAGTAGTAATGCCTTCGCGCTTGGCGTTTTCAGCCAGGAATGCACGGCCTTCGCCAGCAGCGGCCTCAGCCTTCGCGGCAGCTTCGGCTTGCATGATTTCACGGATGACTTTGAAGCTGGCGGACATCTCGTCCTGGCCCACACGGCTCGGCTTGCCGGCGAAGGCGTCGGTCAGGCCGGCCAGGATCGCGTCAAGACTCACGCCCGGTGGCGGGTTGTCGCGCAGTTGGTCGCCCAACTGACGGCCAATGCCGTAGCTGACGCGGGTTTCGTCGGTGGACAGGTTAACTTCGGACATGATGCTGCTCCGCTGTGCGGACGGCTCGAGAAATGCCGTGCGTGACACAGCGCCTCCCGGAGCGCCCGGAACCAAAAGGGCGAGCAGACTAGCACAGATGCCGTGGCGGGTGACGAGCCACGTATCCGCGCGCCTTGCCAGAAGCGACAACGCCCGACTGACTCTCGGCAGACGGGCGCTGCATCGCCACGATGAACGGGGCTCAGTGCTTGGTCAGTTTATCCAGGTACCCCATGGCGAATGCCGACACCACAAAGGTCATGTGGATGATCACGTACCACATCAGGTGTTCGGGATCGACGTTCTTGGCGTCCATGAAGATGCGCAGCAAGTGGATCGACGAGATCGCAACGATCGACGCTGCGACTTTCATCTTCAGCGACGAGGAATCCATGGTGCCCAGCCAGTTGAGCTTTTCCTTGTCGGAATCGATATCCAATTGCGAAACGAAGTTCTCGTAGCCGGAAATCATCACCATCACCAGCAAGCCGCCCACCAGCGCCATGTCGATCAGCGAGAGCAGCACCAGGATCAGTTCGGATTCGGCCATGGCAAACACGTTGGGAATGATGTGAAAAACTTCCTGGAAGAATTTCAACGCCAAGGCCAGTAAGCCCAGGGACAGCCCGAAGTAGATCGGCGCCAGCAGCCAACGGGAGGCGTACATTGCATTTTCGATAAAGCGTTCCATTGAGTCTCACACCAGGGCTGTAAAAACGCGGCGAGTATATCAGTAGCGGCCCGCCCCACAAACGCCGGCCCCGTCCTGGGCGCCGGCCGTTGTGTCAAAACCCTACTTGCGGAGCACGCTCGACGCTGGCTCAGTGAAGCGGGCGAAACTCGAAGCCGCCGATGTTGCGACAGCGGCCACCGTTGATCTCTCGCAGTTGCGCCTGCATGTGCAAGGACCAGATCTGCGGATCGTCGGCCAGCTCATAGCCATGGGATGTCAGGTTCTGGACGATGGTGTCAAGAATGGTTTCAGCGGCGGTCGGGCCGGGAAATGGCCCTTGGGCCTTGATGGCCGAAGGTTGTTCGCCGGCCATTCCGGCGGCGAACAGCACGGTCCACATGCCAGTATCTCCGGCCAGGGGACGGACGGCGCATTCGATACGGGTCACAAGGCCTAGGCAATGACGAGTAAGACAAAGGTTGCGCGACATGGCGGCGCCCCTCGGTAGATCCGGTATTCAGCTCCAGGAAGGGGCTGTTTCGATCCAATGATGGCTCTCGTTATCCTTGAGCAGAGGATAGGAGAAAAGTTCCGGCGCCGAAGGATTTCAGAACCAGAATACGCCGAGCGGTCATAGTGTGAATATTGACGCCAGATCTGTGACTCTTTTGTGGCTCAGTGGCGAGGGAATTTGCTCCCTCGCCACGACAGCTCAAGCGGGCTTGGCCTCCACCAATGCCTGCTGCGCCATTTCCTTTTCCGCTTCCTTGATGTCTTCGTCGCTGATCATTTCCGCGATGACCCGCAGCCGCTCCACTACGCGAGCGTTGACGCTGCCCTCCGGAAACTCGCCGTTTTCGTCCGGCTCGCCAGCAGGTTCACCTACCAGCAGGCTCAGCGCCTCATCGGCCTGGCGCACGGCATAGACATGGAATTGTCCCGCGCGCACGGCAGTCAGCACCTTTTCATCGAGCATCAGGGTCGCAACGTTTGCCTGGGGAATGATCGCCCCTTGCTCCCCGGTCAGCCCACGCGCTTCGCAGAGGCGGAAGAAGCCTTCGATCTTCTCGTTGACCCCGCCTACCGCCTGCACTTCGCCAAACTGGTTGATCGAGCCGGTGATGGCGAAGCATTGTTTCAACGGTGTTTTCGACAGGGCCGAGATCAGCGTGCAAGCCTCTCCGAGGGACGCACTGTCCCCATCCACGTAACCGTAGGATTGCTCCAGGGCGATGCTGGCCGAGATCGCCAGCGGGAATTCCTGGGCATAACGGCTGCCCAGGTAACCGGTAAGGATCATCACGCCCTTGGAGTGGATCGGCTGGCCGAGGTTAACCTCGCGCTCGATGTCGACGATGCCGCTGCCGCCCGGATACACCGTGGCGGAGATTCGCGCCGGCACGCCAAACGCCGAATCGCCGACTTCCAGCACCGTCAACCCGTTGCACTTGCCTACGGCCGCGCCGTCGGTGTCGATCAGGATGATCCCCGCCAGCATGTCATCGAGAATCCGCGCCGAGACACGCCCGGTGCGAGTGGCCTTGGCCTTGAGGGCACGCTCGATGTGGCCGGCGTCGGTCATCTCATCGCCGGCCAACTGACGAATGAAATCCGCCTCGCTGACCAGTTGGAACAGGTCGCCAATACGGGCCGACAAGCGCCCCTGATGTTCGGCCAGGCGCGCACTGTAGGTCGCCAGGCGCGCCACTGCATCGGCGGTCAGCGGCGCCATGCCCTCCTCCGAAGTGCGGGTCTTGAGCAACTGGGCAAACTGCTCCAGGCTCTCGTCCCCCATCGGGATGTCTTCGTCGAAGTCCACCAGCACGCGAAACATTTCCTGGAAATCCGAATCCAGGTCCTGCAAGGCGTAGTAGAGCTGGCGCGCGCCGATGATCACCACTTTCACCTGCAACGGGATGTGCTGCGGCGTCAGGGTCACCGTCGCCAGCCGGCCCAGCTCACCCAACGGCGACTCCATTTTCAGCTTGCGCGATTGCAAGGCGCGCTTGAGGGCGTCCCACACGAACGGCTCACTGAGCATTTTTTCCGCTTCGAGAATCAGGAAGCCGCCATTGGCCCGGTGCAGGGCGCCCGGTCGCAATTGCCGATACGTGGTGTAGAGCGCGCCCTGGTCGGTGCTGTACTCGATGCGCCCGAACAGGTTGTCGTAGGTCGGGTGCGGTTCGAACACCACCGGCGCACCACCGCTCGCCGGATGCCCGACCACCAGGCTCGGGGCGTATTGTTCTTCCAACAGTTTGCGCGCGACGGCGTCGGTCTTGCTGTCGTCGACCAATTGCTCGACCACAGTCTTGAGCAGGTAGACCTGCATGGCCTGCAGATAACCGCAGACGGCAGCGTTCTCGGCGTATTTTTCCGAGAGCGGCGCGAGCAAGGGCTGCAACGCCAGGGTGATGGTTTCTTCGTTGAGCTGGCGCAGCTGGTTGTTGGACTCGCGCTTCCACTGCGGCAGGCTGGCGAGTTCTTCGTTCAGACGCTCTTCGAGACTGGAAATGTCCTCATGGAAGCGCTCGCGGTCGGCTTCCGGCAACTGGGCAAACTCCGCCTCATCCAAGGCCTTGCCTTCGCTCATCGGCGTGAAGGCAATGTTGCTGCTGTCGCGGTACAGCGCGACATCCTTTTCCAGCGCCAGGCGCTCGATCACATCGAGGGCGCGGTCGTAGCGCTGGTTGAAGGCGCGGTCGATGGCGCTTTTTTTCTGTTGGTAGGACGGATGCTCGAATACCGCCGGAAACGTCGCCAGCAGGTTGTCGATCAGGCCGTTGATGTCGCCGATGAAAGCACCCGCCGTGCCTGACGGCAGTTCCAAGGCGCGGGGTTCGCGGGGCTCATCGAAATTGTTGACGTAGACCCAGTCCGCCGGGGTCTGCATGCGCTTGCCCTCGGCCTTGAGGTAGCGTTTGACGAACGAAAACCGGCCAGTGCCGGGCTCACCCATGACGAATACGTTGTAACCGGGGCGTGGCATCGCCACACCAAACTGCAAGGCTTCGACCGCACGCTCCTGGCCAAGCACACCGCGGAAAGGCTCCAGATCATTGGTGGTAGAGAAGCTGAACTGTTCAGCGGAAAACGGACGGGTCAGCGCTTCAGGCGCTAGACGCAAGCTGGCAGCAACAGGATCAGGCATCGGGCTTCCTTACATCAGGCGGGGCAGATAGCGGCATTCTGGCGCTGCCTACACCTGACTGGCAAGGAGCGCCTTGAGCCAAAGCATAGTCGATGAAAAAACCACGGAAGGAAGCCCGTAAACAGGTGATTTCAATTAATGTTTTTGCAAAATGTCACGGAACCCTCGGATCGTGCCTAAACTCCAAACTGCGCGGCTGGAACAATAACCGGCCCACTGGCGCCAGTAGGGGCCAGACCCTGTCCATTGGTATGCACATAAAGAGAACATAGCTATGAAACGGATTCTTCTCGGTACTCTCTTCACCGCTGTATCCATTAACGCCATGGCTCAGGCCCCGGGCGGTCCGGATTGCGGTTGGGGCAACATGCTGTTCGAAGGTCAGCGTGGCACTCCGGCTCACTTCCTGGCATCCACCACCAACGGCACTTCCGGCAACGCCACCTTTGGCATGACCTCCGGCACCAACGGTTGCTCGACCAACGCGGCACTGACCTACGGTGGCAAGTCGTGGCTGGCCATGAATGGCATGATGAACGAGCTGTCCGAAGACATGGCCAAGGGTCAGGGCGAAGCACTGACGACTTATGCCGTGGTACTGGGCGTTGCGCCGGAAGATCGCGCGCATTTCTCCGCCGTCACCCACGAGCACTTCCAGCAGATCTTCAGCAAAGCTGACGTGACCGCAGAGGACGTGCATACCAATACCCTGTCGGTACTGAAAAACGATCCACGTCTGGCCAAGTACGCAACTCAAGCTTAAGCTCGACACCACTCGCTCCTCTCGGGGAGCGGGTTTTCTTTTCTGGGCCCCTGTTGGTCTTTTTTTTCGACTTCAAAAGTAGCCGACTATGCTCAAACGCCTTGCCTGGCTGGCGCTCTGTGTGTGCGCCCCGCTGTCCGCCGCACCCCATGTCGACACCCAACGTTTGCAGCAATTGTCCAACGACCGCTTCTGGATTTCCCTGGGGCACTACGAAACCGCCAAGCTCGGCGGCTGGCGCAGCTACATCAGCGACAAGAAATTCTTCCTCGCCCCGGACGGTAACGAACACCCCGACCGCGAGTTGAGCGCCACGCTGCAAGCGCTCTATGGTCCGGCCAGCGCCGGCCAGCAACATGCCCAATGCGTCTACCCGGCGCGAACCCGCTGGCTGAAGGCGCAGCTCAATCTCACCGATCTGCCAGCCGTTGATTGCAGCGAATTCACCCAATGGTTCAAGGACGTATCGCCCCACAGCGCGGTAATGATTTTCCCCGCCGCGTACCTGAACAGCCCGTCATCGATGTTCGGTCATACCTTGCTGCGCATCGACCAGGCCGACGTACAAAGCGACAAGACCGCCCTGCTCAGCTACGCGATTAACTTTGGTGCCTACATCGAAGGTTCGGACAACAGCATTCTCTATGCCTGGAAGGGCTTGATGGGCGGCTATCCGGGCCTGTTCGCCCTGGTGCCGTACCAGGAAAAACTCTCCGAGTACCGTAGCCTGGAGAACCGCGACCTGTGGGAATACCGCCTCAACCTCAGCCAGGCGGAAACCGAGCGCATGGTCGAGCACGTCTGGGAGCTCAAACAGATCCAGTTTGATTATTTCTTCTTCGATGAAAACTGCTCCTATCGATTACTCGAACTGCTGCAAGTCGCTCGCCCCAGTCTGCGGCTGACCGAACAATTCCCTCTGACGGCAATTCCCACCGACACCGTCAAGGCCGTGAAGGAAGCCGGACTGGTGGAAAGCATCCAGTATCGGCCGTCCCGTGAGCGGGAGTTGCTAAGCCGCGCCGACCCCCTCAGCGATGACGAACAACAATGGGTACTGAAGGTCAGCGCCGATCAGCAACAGCTTCAAGCCCCCGCTTTCAAGGCGCTGCCGCGCGAACGCCAGGCGCTGATCATCGACGCTGCCTATCGACTGGAGCGCTACCGCGCCAACGGTCAGGAGCGTGATCCGAAACGCTCCCAGCGCAGCTTCGAATTGCTGCGGGCAATCAACCAGAACCCTGCGCCGGAACTGGATATCCCGCAGCCGGGCCTGCCCGAAGATGGCCACGAATCGCGCACCTGGCAGGCCGGCCTTGGCACACGCGGCGACCGGGCGTTCGGTGAATACGGCCTGCGCATGGCCTACCACGACCTCAATGACAACGCCGAGAGCTTCCCGCTGGGTGCGCAGATTGAAATCCTGCAATTGAAATTGCGCCAATACGAAGGCAATGACTGGCAGCTACAGCAACTGGATCTGGCGACGATTCGCTCGCTGACCCCGCGCAACGAGCTGCTGCAACCGCTGTCCTGGCAGGTGACGGGCGGCCTGGAACGGGTGCCGGGCAAGCACGACGATGAAACCCTGGTCAGTCACGTCAACGGCGGCGCTGGCGGCACCTGGGCGTTGGGCGAGGATGTGCTGGGCTTTGCCCTGGGCACGGTGCGCGTCGAGCACAACAACGACTTCGCCCAATTCATCGCCCCGGCCGCCGGCTTCAACAGCGGCGTGCTGTGGAAAAACCCGCTGGGCAACCTGAGCCTGGAAGCCAAGGGTGATTACTTCGTCAACGGCGAAGTGCGCCGTAGCCTGAGTCTGAATCAGCAGTGGGAATTGTCCCGTAACCTCGGGTTGCGCCTGAGCGCCCAGCGGGAGTTCAGCCAACTGGCCTCGCCGGAGAACGAGGTGATGCTCGAAGTGAAGTGGTATCACTACTGAACGGATTGATCACCGCGCTTTCACGTCCTTCTGACGAATCCGCTTCTAGACTTCTGATATGAGTGGATCCGGCAGGACGGCAGGAAAAGGATCGGGACGCCGCTCGGGCTTACCGCTCGCAATGAGTCGCGTACAGATATTCGTCGAAACCAAATCCCTGCGACCATGGCCCAAACTCCAATAAGAGGAGAACACCATGAGCCGCGCTTTCGTCAACGAAGACAACGCCGCTGCCCAGGCCGATCAGCCGGTCGAACGCCAAGTCAGCGCGCAACCCAATTACGTCACGCCCACCGGATTTGCCCAGCTCCAGGCCCAGGTCGCCGAATTGCAGGCCTTGCACGGCCAACAGGCAGCCCGAGGAGATCTGGTGGACCAACAGCGGGTCGCCGATCTTGAACGGGACTTGCGCTATTTCAACCAGCGACTGCAAAGCGCGCAGGTGGTTACGCCCAGTGATTCGGACCAGGTGCGGATCGGGCATTGGGCGACTTTTGCCGATGAGCATGATCACGAACAGCGAGTGCAACTGGTCGGTGAAGACCAGGCCGATGCCGCCAGCGGATTGATCAACTGGGGATCGCCGTTGGGGCGGGCTCTGCTGGGCACCAGGATTGGCGATGAGGCGACTTGGAAGCGACCGATGGGAGATATGGTCATTGAGGTGGTGGCGATTGACTTGACGCCAGACTGAGACACCGTGGGGAGGGAGTTTGCACGGTACTCGCCTTGATAAGGTTTACCCCATAAAAAACGGAGCCCGAGGGCTCCGTTTTTTATGCAACCGACCTTATCAGGCCAGTTTCTTGTGGCGTACACGATGCGGCTGGGCGGCCGCTTCGCCGAGGCGCTTCTTGCGATCGGCTTCATACTCGGTGTAGTTACCTTCGAAGAACACCGCTTGCGAGTCGTCTTCGTACGCCAGGATGTGGGTCGCCACGCGGTCGAGGAACCACCGATCGTGGGAGATCACAATGGCGGCGCCTGGGAAGTCCAGCAGCGCTTCTTCCAAGGAACGCAGGGTTTCGACGTCGAGGTCGTTGGACGGTTCGTCGAGCAGCAGGACGTTGCCGCCCTCTTTCAAGGTCAACGCCAGGTGCAAGCGACCGCGCTCACCACCGGAGAGGTCCTTGACGAACTTCTGCTGGTCACCGCCCTTGAAGTTGAAGCGGCCCACATAAGTGCGCGACGGGATTTCATAGTTGCCGATGCGGATCTGGTCGGAACCATCGGATATCTGCTGAAACACGGTCTTGCTGCCGTCCAGGTCCTCGCGGCTCTGGTCGACGCAGGCCAGTTGCACGGTTTCACCGATCTCGATGGTGCCCGAATCCGGAGTTTCCTTGCCCATCAGCATGCGGAACAGCGTGGATTTACCCGCGCCGTTACCACCGATCACGCCGACGATGGCGCCTTTGGGCATGGAGAACGACAGGTTGTCGATCAGCACGCGGTCGCCATAGCCCTTGCTGACGTTCTTGAACTCGATGACCTTGTCACCCAGGCGCGGACCGGCCGGGATGTAGATTTCGTTGGTTTCGCTGCGCTTCTGGAATTCCTGGGACTGCATTTCCTCGAAGCGTTGCAGGCGAGCCTTGGATTTCGACTGGCGGGCCTTGGCGCCTTTGCGCACCCACTCCAGTTCTTCCTTCATGGCTTTTTCATGGGCCGACTGCTGCTTGGACTCCTGGGCCAGACGATCGGACTTGGCTTCCAGCCAACCCGAGTAGTTGCCCTCGTACGGAATGCCCGCGCCGCGGTCGAGTTCCAGGATCCAGCCGGCGACGTTGTCCAGGAAGTACCGGTCGTGCGTGATCGCAACCACGGTGCCTGGGAAGTCGTGCAGGAAATGTTCGAGCCAGGCGACAGAATCGGCGTCCAGGTGGTTGGTCGGTTCGTCGAGCAGCAGCATGTCCGGGGCCGACAGCAACAGGCGGCACAAGGCCACGCGGCGCTTCTCACCACCGGAGAGGTGCTCGACCTTGGCGTCCCAGGCCGGCAGGCGCAGCGCATCGGCGGCGACTTCCAGCTGGCGATCGAGGTTGTGGCCGTCGCTGGCCTGCAGGATCGCTTCGAGCTTGGCCTGTTCGGCGGCCAGCTTGTCGAAGTCGGCATCCGGGTCGGCGTAGGCGGCGTAGACCTCGTCGAGACGCGCCTGGGCGTCCTTGATCACGCTGACCGCTTCCTCGACCACTTCACGGACGGTCTTGGTTGGGTCCAACTGCGGCTCTTGCGGCAAGTAGCCAATGTTCAGGTCCGGCATCGGACGGGCTTCGCCGTCGAATTCGTTATCGACGCCGGCCATGATTTTCAACAGCGTGGACTTACCCGAACCGTTGAGGCCCAGCACGCCGATCTTGGCGCCAGGAAAGAAGGACAGAGAAATGTTTTTCAGGATTTCCCGCTTCGGCGGAACAACTTTGCTCAGCCGATGCATGGTGAATACGTATTGAGCCATGGTGAACCTAGCGTCAGTGACAGGTGAAAAGAACGTGCCAGGCCATGCGCGGCGCGGGCTCTTGACGAACATCAATGCCTGCGGACGGATAGAGCCTGGGAATCTGGAGCTGGAACGCTCTTGTTTGACCGGCAAAGCTACCTCAACCGTCGGTCAAGGTCCAGCCGCCCAGGACTGGCACTTTGCCACAAGTCAAGGCATGCTAGCCGCCCTTCGGGCGTCCGGCTTATAGTGCACGTCGCGCCAGTCCAGCAAACCGCAGGATTACAGCTTGTCCAATGTCACGCCGCCCTCGTCCCCACGTGCACCGACTGCTGTGCCTGGCCTGCCCCTGCGCGGGACATTGAAGGGCGGGCTGGCCTCGCTGGTGCTGTTGCTACTGGGCCTGCTTTTCTGGCAGTTGCTCGATCAACTGCGCGAAACCCAGCAGCAGCAGCGCCAATACACCATTGACTACACCGCCGACCTGGCCGCGCAAGTCAGCCTGAACATGGCCCTGAATGCGCAAATCGCCCTCAATCTGTTACCAATCGTCGAACAACCGCAAAGCGTCGACGAACAGCATTCGCTGTTGCGCAAGCTTCAGCAATCGCTGCCCGAGTTGCGCAGCCTCGCCTTGCTGAGCCCCTCCGGCAGGGTACTCAGTGACAGCGACGCCAACAGCCACGACGCCGAGTACCTGAGCGAACTCGTACGGCGCAGCCGCGCCCAGGCGCACTATTTCAGCAACGCCGAAGACGGCTCCGTCGTGCATCTGTTGTTGCACCAGGCCAGCGGCAGCACTCGTGGCTATTGGGCGTTGCGCCTGACCCCAAGCTTCTTTTCGACCTTGACCAAGCAGGCCGATACGGGCCTGCGTCCGTTGTGGCTGGTGGAGAACCGTCTCAATCAGCAAATCATCAGCCGCGACGAAAGCCTGCCGACGTCCAGCCGCGCCCAGTTGACCACGCAGGACCTCAGCAACACCGTGTTGACCGTACCGCTGAGCAGCAGCGACTGGCAGTTGCGCGGGCTGTTCGATCGAAGCCAGGTGCTGGAGCAACTGTTGCCCGCCTTTATCGGTAAATGCTTGCTGGGCCTGGCGTTTTCGATGCTGCCGGTGATTGCGCTGCTGAACATGCGTCGGCGCCAGCGTCAATTGCATGAAGGACGTCGCCGCTACCAGGACATCTTCGAGGGCACCGGCGTGGCCCTCTGCGTGCTTGACCTGTCCGGACTCAAGGCGTTCTTCGCCAAGGCCGGCCTGCACGATGGGGAGCAACTGCGGGCCTGGCTGCAGATTCCGCAACAGCTCGAACAGCTGCAACAGCAAGTGCACGTCACCGAAGTCAACCAGATGGCCTTGAAGCTGCTCAATGTCGACTCGTGTGAACAGGCCTGGCAATTGCTGGTGGGCAACGCGGCGAAGGACAACAACCCGGTCGGCTCGACACTGCTCGAAGCGTTGCTTGACCAGCACAAGCAACTGGAACTGGAAATCAGGCTCCAGGACGCCCATGGGCGGGATCAGCACTTGTGGCTGGTGCTGCGCCTGCCCGAAACACAGGACGACTACAACGCCGTCATCCTGAGCATCAGCGATATCACCAGCCGCAAGCTGATCGAGCTGTCTCTGCTTGAGCGCGAGGGTTTCTGGTCCGACGTGGTACGCACCGTCCCGGATCATCTTTATGTGCAGGACGTCATCAGCCAGCGGATGATCTTCAGCAACCATCACCTGGGCCAGACGCTCGGTTACGACCGTACCGAACTGCACCAGATGGGCGAATATTTCTGGGAAATCCTGCTGCACAGCGACGATGCCGATCACTACCACAACCTGCGGCAGGAGCAGCGACGGGGTGGATATACGCAACTGCTTCAATGCCAGTTGCGCTTTCGTCATCGCGACGGCAAATGGCGATGCTTCGAAGTGCGCGAACAGGCCCTCGCGCGTGACCGCTACGATCAGGTAACCCGGATCATCGGCGTGGCCAAGGACATCACCGAGCAGATCGAGGCCAGCGAATCGCTGCGCGACAGCGAGCAACGCTACCGGATGCTCGCCGAAAGCATCAGCGACGTGATTTTCTCCACCGACAGCAAGCTGTCGCTCAACTACGTCAGTCCGTCGGTCCAGGCGGTGCTGGGCTATACCGCCGATTGGATCTTCCAGAGCGGCTGGCAATCGACCATCGCCAATCCGGCCCAACTGACCGGCATCCATTCCCTCATGGACCGGGTCAGCAAGGCCCTCGACAAGCCCGAACAACTGGCCGAGCTGCGCAATCAGATGCAGACCCAGTTGTTCCTGTTCGACTGCCTGCGTGCCGACGGGCGCAAGATTCCCATCGAGCTGCGGCTGGTGCTGGTCTGGGATGACAATGGCGCGTTCGAAGGCGTGCTGGGCGTAGGCCGGGACATCAGCCAGCAGCGTCGCGCCGAAAAGGACCTGCGCATGGCCGCGACGGTATTCGAGCACTCGACCTCGGCCATCCTCATCACCGATCCGGCCGGCTACATTGTCCAGGCCAACGAAGCGTTCAGCCGCGTCAGCGGTTATGCGGTATCGCAAGTGCTGGACCAGTTGCCCAACATGCTGACCGTGGATGACCAACAGGAAGCTCACCTGCGTTACGTGCTCAAGCAATTGCAACAGCACAGCACTTGGGAAGGCGAAGTCTGGCTCAAGCGCCGCAATGGCGAGCACTACCCGGCCTGGGTCGGCATCACTGCGGTGCTCGACGACGAAGGCGACCTGGCCAGCTACGTGTGTTTCTTCAGCGACATCAGCGAACGCAAGGCCAGCGAACAGCGCATCCACCGCCTGGCCTACTACGACGCCCTGACCCATCTGCCCAACCGCACGCTGTTCCAGGACCGCCTGCACACTGCACTGCAATCGGCCGAGCGGCAGAAAACCTGGGTCGTGCTGATGTTCCTCGACCTCGACCGTTTCAAGCCTATCAACGACTCCCTGGGCCACGCCGCCGGCGATCGGATGCTCAAGGAAATGGCCACGCGCCTGCTCGGCTGCGTGGCTGACGACGACACCGTGGCGCGCATGGGCGGCGACGAATTCACCTTGCTGCTGCAACCACGAGCCAGTCGGGAAATGGCGCTGAACCGGGCGATTACCGTGGCCGAACAGATTCTTGCCAGCCTGGTCCGGCCATTCGTGCTCGAAGGCCGGGAGTTTTTCGTTACCGCCAGTATCGGCATCGCCCTGAGCCCCCAGGACGGCAACGAACTGAGCCAATTGATGAAAAACGCCGACACGGCCATGTATCACGCCAAAGAGCGCGGCAAGAACAATTTCCAGTTCTACCAGGCCGACATGAACGCCAGCGCCCTGGAGCGCCTGGAGCTGGAGAGCGACCTGCGCCATGCGCTGGAGCAAAACGAATTCGTGTTGTATTACCAGCCCCAGTTCAGCGGCGACGGTAAGCGCCTGACCGGTGCCGAAGCCTTGCTGCGCTGGCGTCATCCACGTCGCGGACTGGTGCCGCCGGGGGATTTCATCCCGGTGCTCGAAGAGCTTGGGCTGGTGGTGGACGTCGGCGACTGGGTGATCAGCGAGGCCTGTCGCCAGCTCAAGACCTGGCACCAGACCAAGGTCAGGGTGCCGAAAGTCTCGGTCAATATCTCGGCCAGGCAGTTCTCCGATGGCCAACTGGGCACGCGCATCGCCAATATCCTGCGCAGCACCGGCCTGCCGCCGGCATGCCTGGAACTGGAGCTGACGGAAAGCATCCTGATGCGTGAGGTCAGCGAAGCGATGCAGATCCTGGCCGGTTTGAAAAACCTGGGGCTGAGCATCGCGGTGGATGACTTCGGCACCGGTTATTCATCGCTCAACTACCTCAAGCAATTCCCCATCGACGTGCTGAAGATCGACCGTACCTTCGTCGATGGCCTGCCGTCCGGCGAACAGGACGCGCAGATCGCCCGGGCAATCATCGCCATGGCCCACAGCCTCAACCTGGCGGTGATCGCCGAGGGCGTCGAGACCCACGAGCAATTGGAATTCCTGCGT
Organism: Pseudomonas marvdashtae; assembly: GCF_014268655.2. Classification (NCBI taxonomy): domain Bacteria; kingdom Pseudomonadati; phylum Pseudomonadota; class Gammaproteobacteria; order Pseudomonadales; family Pseudomonadaceae; genus Pseudomonas; species Pseudomonas marvdashtae. The sequence goes on along the minus strand of NZ_JABWQX020000002.1, from coordinate 227,717 downwards.
GAGCATGGCTGCGACGAAGTCCAGGGCTACCTGTTCGGTCGGCCGATGCCGGCCAATCGGTTTGAAGCGCAGTTCAGCAACGATGCGTTGTTCATGCTTGATTGAGGCTGCCGGGACACGGCTCGATTGTGCGTGAAACCCATTCGTCCGCGACATGACGTCCTTTCATATGCCTTCCAAAACCGGTTGGGTTAGAATGCCCCCCTTTTCTGCCCCGATCCTTGAGGACCGCCATGTTCAGCCGTGATTTGACTATTGCCAAGTACGACGCCGATCTCTTTGCCGCCATGGAGCAAGAAGCTCAGCGCCAGGAAGAGCACATTGAGCTGATCGCTTCGGAAAACTACACCAGCCCCGCGGTGATGGAAGCTCAAGGCTCGGTACTGACCAACAAGTACGCCGAAGGCTACCCGGGCAAGCGCTACTACGGTGGTTGCGAGTACGTCGACGTGGTCGAGCAACTGGCCATCGACCGCGCCAAGGAGCTGTTCGGCGCCGATTACGCCAACGTCCAGCCGCACGCAGGCTCCCAAGCCAACGCCGCCGTATACCTGGCGCTGCTGTCGGCCGGTGACACCATCCTGGGCATGAGCCTGGCCCACGGCGGTCACCTGACCCACGGCGCCAGCGTTTCCTCCTCGGGCAAGCTGTACAACGCGATCCAGTACGGCATCGACGGCAACGGCCTGATCGACTACGACGAAGTCGAGCGCCTGGCCCTCGAGCACAAGCCGAAAATGATCGTGGCCGGCTTCTCCGCCTACTCGCAGATCCTCGACTTTCCGCGTTTCCGCGAAATCGCCGATAAAGTCGGTGCCTACCTGTTCGTCGACATGGCCCACGTTGCCGGTCTGGTCGCCGCGGGCGTCTATCCGAACCCCGTACCGTTCGCCGACGTTGTCACCACTACCACCCACAAGACCCTGCGCGGTCCACGTGGCGGCCTGATCCTCGCCCGTGCCAACGCCGACATCGAGAAGAAGCTGAACTCCGCTGTCTTCCCAGGCGCGCAAGGTGGTCCGCTGGAGCACGTGATCGCAGCCAAGGCGATCTGCTTCAAAGAGGCCCTGCAGCCTGAGTTCAAGACTTACCAGCAGCAAGTGGTGAAAAACGCCAAGGCCATGGCCGGTGTATTCATCGAACGCGGCTTCGACGTGGTGTCCGGTGGTACTGAGAACCACTTGTTCCTGCTGTCGCTGATCAAGCAGGACATCTCCGGCAAAGACGCCGATGCGGCGCTGGGCAAGGCGTTCATCACCGTGAACAAGAACTCGGTGCCAAACGATCCACGCTCCCCGTTCGTCACCTCGGGCCTGCGCTTCGGCACCCCGGCCGTGACCACTCGCGGCTTCAAGGAAGCCGAGTGCAAGGAACTGGCCGGCTGGATCTGCGACATCCTGGCTGACCTGAACAACGAAGCGGTGATCGACACCGTGCGTGAGAAGGTCAAGGCTATCTGCAAGAAGCTGCCGGTTTACGGCGCTTGATCTAGCCCGTCCAACCGATAAAAAAAGACCCACATCGAAAGGTGTGGGTCTTTTTTATTGGCGCAGGGAAACATGTCCAAATAACAAGCCCGCGCCCGCACGCCTGGATATAAGGCGAGCCGCGTACTTTCAGTCTGCCCACATATCTTTGGTCAAAGCAGGATTGCTTCAAAACCCGCACGGATTTTCTCTTCGGGCAGTTCATCGGCTATGAACACAATCACGCTTTCCCGAGCTTCGCCTGGCGCCCATTCGGTGTCCCAGTCGAAACCGTACAGCTTGAGTACCCCTTGGAAAACGAGTCGACGAGGTTCACCTGCGATGTTCAGTACACCCTTGTAGCGCAGCAATTGTTTGCCGTGCTCTTCCAGCAGCTGGTTCATGAACTCGCTGAGCTTGTCGATATCCAGCGCCTTGTCGGTGCGCAGCACGAGGCTGCTGATTCGATCGCCCGTGGTTGCCTTGCCAACCGGACGAAGACTGAACCCGGCGCCCAGGTCCGCGTTGAGATTGAATCCTCGGATGTCGAGCAGTTCGGCCAAGTCGATGTTGCCGTGTTCTACGACCCGGATCGGCGCCCGTCGGTTAATGCGCGTCAACCGCTCGCCAAGTGCCTTGACCTGAGCCGCATCCACCAGATCGGTCTTGCTCAGGAGCAACCGGTCGGCAAATCCGACCTGGGCCTGGGCGATGGCCTGGGTCAGGTGGATTTCGGCGTGGGCCGCGTCCACCAAGGTCAGAATGCCGTCGAGGATATAGCGCTCGCGCAGATCCTCGTCGATGAAAAAGGTCTGGGCCACGGGTGCCGGGTCGGCCAGTCCCGTGCATTCGATCACCAGGCGATCGAAGTGGATTTCCCCGCTGTCCAGCCGTTCCAGCAGTAGATAAAGGGCCTTGGTCAGGTCGGTGTGAATCGTGCAGCAGACACAACCGTTGGCCAGGGTCATGACTTGCACCGGCTCGTCACCCAGTAGCTGGGTGTCGATCCCGGCGTCGCTGAATTCGTTTTCGATCACAGCGATTTTCAGGCCGTGCTCGGCCTTGAGCAGATGGCGCAGCAAGGTGGTCTTGCCTGCACCGAGGAATCCGCTGAGGATCGTGACCGGGATGGGAGAGGACAAACTGGATCTCCTGTTCAGAAGTTAATGAAGGGGCACAAAACAACTGTGGGAGCGAACAGTTCGCTCCCACAGTCATCACCTCAACTCAACAACACTTGGGCCCACCCTTGCCACCGTAACGGGCCTCCTGGCGTTCTCGGAAGAACGCCTCGTAGTCCATCAGCGGTTTGTCCGGGTGCTTGGTTTGCATGTGCTCGACGTAGTTGTCGTAGTCGGGCATGCCGACCATCAGGCGCGCGGCCTGACCGAGGTATTTACCGAGGCGACTCAAGTCATTGAACATCGTTGCAATCCTCGATCAAGCGTCCGGCAGGGCCTGGAATGGCGCTTCTTTGTCCGTGCGTTCTTTCGTGCCCCAGGCGGCGATGCCGACCTTGAGCGCGTAGAACAGGATGCTGAAGACCACAAGCAGGAACAACACCGTCAGCGTTGCGTTGGTGTAGGCGTTGAACACCACGTGCTGCATCTGCTCGATGCTCTTGGCCGGGGCCAGGATCTGGCCGGCGGCCAGGGCATCGTTGTATTTGCGCGCCAGGGCCAGGAAGCCGATCGCCGGGTTGGCGTCGAACAGCTTGATCAGGCCCGCGGTGGTGGTGCAGATCAGCAGCCAGGCCGCCGGCAGCAGCGTGACCCAGACGTAGCGCTGGCGCTTCATCTTGATCAGCACCACGGTGGCGAGCATCAGGGCGATACCGGCCAGCATCTGGTTGGAGATGCCGAACAGCGGCCACAAGGTGTTGATGCCGCCCAGCGGATCGATCACGCCCTGGTACAGCAAGTAACCCCACAGCGCGACGCAGCCGGCGGTGGCGATCAGGTTGGCGGTCCAGGATTCGGTGCGCTTGAGGGCCGGCACGAACGAGCCCAGCAGATCCTGCAGCATGAACCGCCCGGCACGGGTGCCGGCGTCTACTGCCGTGAGGATGAACAGCGCTTCGAACAGGATCGCGAAGTGGTACCAGAACGCCATGGTGTTCTCACCCGGCAGTACCGAGTGGAGGATCTGCGCGATACCCACCGCCAGGGTCGGCGCACCGCCGGCGCGGGCCAGGATGGTGGTCTCGCCGATGTCCTTGGCCACCGCTTGCAGCGCCTCGGGGGTGATTGCAAAGCCCCAGCCGCTGATGGTTTGCGCCACGGCCACCACGTCACCGCCGACGATCGCCGCCGGGCTGTTCATGGCGAAGTACACGCCCGGCTCGATCACCGAAGCGGCGACCATCGCCATGATCGCCACGAACGACTCCATCAACATGCCGCCGTAACCGATGTAGCGGGCGTTGACTTCGTTATCCAGCATCTTCGGCGTGGTGCCGGAAGAGATCAGCGCATGGAAACCCGAGACCGCGCCGCAGGCAATGGTGATGAACAGGAACGGGAACAACCCGCCCTTCCACACCGGTCCCGTGCCGTCGGTGAACTGGGTCAGCGCCGGCATTTTCAGCTCGGGCATGGTGACCAGGATGCCGATCGCCAGGGCGATGATGGTACCGATCTTGAGGAACGTGGACAGGTAGTCCCGCGGCGCCAGGATCAGCCAGATCGGCAACACCGCAGCGACGAAGCCATAGCCGATCAGCATCCAGGTGATTTGCACGCCGGTGAAGGTGAAGGCCTTGGCCCAGACCGGGTCCGCGGCAACCTGGCCACCGAGCCAGATCGAGCCCAGCAGCAACAGCACGCCGATGAGGGAGATTTCACCGATGCGGCCCGGGCGGATGTAGCGCATATAGATGCCCATGAACATCGCGATCGGGATGGTCGCCATCACCGTGAAAATGCCCCACGGGCTCTCGGCCAGGGCCTTGACCACGATCAGCGCCAGCACCGCGAGGATGATGATCATGATCAGGAAGCAGCCGAACAGCGCGATGGTGCCGGGGATGCGGCCCATTTCCTCGCGCACCATGTCGCCCAGGGAGCGACCGTTGCGGCGGGTGGACAGGAACAGGACCATGAAGTCCTGCACCGCACCGGCCAGCACCACGCCGGCGATCAGCCAGAGCGTGCCGGGCAGATAGCCCATCTGCGCCGCCAGCACCGGCCCGACCAGCGGACCCGCGCCGGCAATGGCCGCGAAGTGGTGGCCGAAAAGAATGTGTTTGTTGGTCGGGACAAAGTCCAGGCCATCGTTGTTGAGCACGGCGGGCGTGGCCCGGCGCGCATCGAGTTGCATTACGTTGTTGGCGATGAAGAGGCTGTAGTAGCGGTAGGCGACCAGGTAAATGGCCACGGCTGCGACGACGATCCAGAGGGCGTTGATCGGCTCTCCGCGGCGCAAGGCGACGACGCCCAGGGCGCACGCCCCTACGACGGCCAGCAGTAGCCAGGGTACATGGCGTAGCAGGCTATTATTGTTGTTCATTTTTATATTCCAGCCAGGTTGGACAGAAAGACAGACAGCCGGAGTTTAGCGCTAACAGGCGTAAAGGCCATACCCCGACATTCGTCTGTCACCGGCCGGACGGGCACGATGGCCTGCCCATAGGGTCTATAGTCAGTGAATCTCCAGAGGGAATACGTAATGAGCGAACGCCGCCGCTTCGTACGAATCGAGTTCCATGCCAAGACCGAACTGAGCCAAGGGCCGTTCATCTGGCCGGTAAAGCTGCTGGATTTGTCCCTCAAGGGGCTACTGATCGAAAAGCCCGAACCCTGGCTCGGCAAACCCGAAGAGCCGTTCATGGCCGACATACATCTAAGCCCTGAAGCTGAAGTCAAGATGGAGGTCCGGTTGACTCACGACGACCATGGCCACTTGGGTTTCGTCTGCGAACACATCGACTTGGATTCCATTGCACATTTGCGCCGATTGGTAGAGCTCAACTTGGCCGACCATGACGAGCTGGAGCGGGAGCTGGGGGCGTTGATCCAGATCTGAATCAACGTGCTCCCCTTGTGTTACTCGAACAACGCATCCAACGCTTGTTCCAGCCGCGTCACGGCAATGATCTGCAACCCCGCCGGAGCTTCCTTCGGCGCGTTGCCCTTGGGCACGATGGCGCGCTTGAAGCCATGCTTGGCCGCTTCCTTGAGCCGCTCCTGACCACTAGGTACTGGTCGGACTTCGCCTGACAATCCGACTTCGCCAAACACCAGCAAATCATGGGGTAGGGGTCGATTGCGCAAGCTGGACATGACCGCCGCCATCAACGCCAGGTCAGAGGCAGTCTCCAGCACTTTGACGCCGCCCACGACGTTGAGGAAAACATCTTGGTCGTGGGTAGGAATCCCACCGTGCCGGTGCAGGACGGCCAGCAGCATGGCCAGCCGGTTCTGATCCAGGCCCAGGGTGACGCGACGTGGGTTCGCCAAGTGGCTGTCATCCACCAGTGCCTGGACTTCCACCAACATGGGCCGAGTCCCTTCCCACGTGGCCATGACAACGCTGCCTGGCACTTCTTCCTGGGCCCGCGTCAGAAAAATCGCCGAAGGGTTGGAGACTTCTTTCAGGCCTTTATCGGTCATGCCGAACACGCCCAGTTCGTTGACCGCACCGAAGCGATTCTTCACCGCCCGCAATAACCGCAGGCGACCATCGGATTCGCCTTCGAAATACAACACGGTATCAACCATGTGCTCCAGCACCCGAGGGCCTGCCAGCGCACCTTCCTTGGTGACATGCCCCACCAGGAAAATCGCCGTGCCGCTCTGCTTGGCATAACGCACCAGCAGCGCCGCGCTTTCGCGTACTTGGGACACGCCGCCCGGGGCCGATTGAAGCTGTTCGGTGAAAATCGTCTGGATCGAGTCGATCACCATGACCTTGGGTTTTTCCAGGCGGGCCGTGGCGATGATGGTTTCGATGCAGGTTTCGGTCATGACCCGCAACTGATCCTGGGGCAATCCCAGGCGCCGGGCGCGCATCGCGACCTGTTGCTGGGATTCCTCGCCGGTGACGTACAACGCCGGCATGCGCGCGGCCAGGCTGCACAAGGTTTGCAACAGGATGGTCGATTTGCCGATGCCCGGGTCACCACCGATCAGCACCACCGAGCCATCCACCAGGCCGCCGCCCAGCACCCGGTCCAATTCGCCGGAGGCCGTTGAAAAGCGCGGGATTTCTTCGACGCTGACTTCGGCCAGGGTCTTGATCTGCGCCTGTTGGCCAGCCCAACCCGTGCGCCCGGTAGGCGCCGCCGCCCCGCCGCTTTCCACCATGGTTTCGGTCAGGGTGTTCCAAGCCCCGCATTCACTGCACTGGCCGGCCCACTTGGGAAAGGTCGAGCCGCACTCGGTGCAGCCGTACATGCGCTTTGCCTTGGCCATCTGACCTCCGGGTAAAACCGCGATGATAGCCTAGCCAGGCTTCACTGCGGGGCCGGCATTCTGATTTCACCCCTGGCCAGATCCGTCGCGGTATTGCCCAACCGATCCCTGGCTTCCAGATCGGCACCCTTGGCCTTCAAGGCGTCGAGCAACTCGCCACGCTTGAACAGACCGGCATACATCGCGGCGGTCTGTCCCGCGCCATTGCGCTGGTCCGGGCTGCAATCGGTGGACAACAGACGACGCGCGATCTGCACCTCGCCCTTGAAGATGGCCCCCATCAAGGCGGTGTTGCCGCGTTTGTCTTGGGCACAGGCATCCGCACCAGCGGCCAACAACCGCTCCACGGCGCGAGCATGGCCGTGATAAGCCGCCAGGATCAATGCGGTGTAGCCCTTCTCATCCCGGGTGTCGAGGGAGTAGCCGGCCTCGATGAAGGTATCGAGCATCGGCACGTCGCCCCGTCGAGCGGCGTCAAAATAATAGGTTTGCAATTGCTCCTGTACCGCAGCCGGATCGGCAACTACAGGCAGTTCTGCCAACGCATTCAATGACCACGCCGCGAACATCGAAAAAAGCAATTTGTGCATCATGGCCTCTCCTTAATGACACAGAACTGCGGGAGCCGAGCCAACCCGACCCCCGCAAGAGGCATCAGTCGCTCAGTTTCTCGGCCAGCGCCTTGACCCGCGCCAGATCGCCTTTGGCGACACGTGCCACGCCAGTGCCGTATTCAGGATCAGCCTTGTAGAGGAACGACAGGATGATGTGCTTGCTCTCGTCATCGGTGGTCGCCAGCGAGCCACCGAAGCTTTCGATCAAATCATTGCGCTCCTTCTGGTTGAACGAACGATACAGATCGCCGGCCTGCTTGAAGTTCTGCTCACGCTGGATTTTCGCCTGCTGGGTGCTGCCGCTCAGCGCTGCCTGGCTATAACGTGCCGCTGGCTGTTCTTCCCGTGGCATCAAACGGCTCGGCTGATAATTCACGCCGGTACTGGTGCCGCCGAAATTCATCGCGCCGTCCTGGTTGCCATTGTTTACTGCAACCTTGGGAGCGTTGATCGGCAATTGCAGGGCGTTCGGCCCGACCCGGTACATTTGCGTATCGGCATATGAGAAGACCCGGCCTTGCAACAGGCGATCCTCCGAAGGCTCGATACCCGGAACCAGATTTGCCGGCGCCATCGCCACCTGTTCGGTTTCCTGGAAAACATTTGCCGGATTGCGATTCAAGACCATTTGCCCAACTTTGCGCTCAGGTACATCCGGCCAGATCTTGGTGGCGTCCAACGGGTCGAAGTCGAACGTGGACAAGTCCTGCGGCTTGAGGACTTGTACATACAAATCCCACTTTGGAAAGTCGCCCTTGTTGATGTGACTGACCAAGTCGTGGGTCATGTGGCTGTAATCCTGACCCTGAACTTTCACAACTTCTTTCGGATCGAGGTTCTTCAGCCCCTGCAAACTTTTCCAATGAAACTTTACGTAACTGACTTCGCCTTTGGCGTTGATCAGTTTGTAAGCGTGTACGCCGTTACCGTCCATCTCGCGATAACTGGCTGGCGTACCGGAGTTCGAATACAACTCGGTCAGCGTGCGGGTCGCTTCGGGGACATGGGAAAAGAAGTCGAAACGCCGGGAGTCATCATCCAAGTTAGTCCGCGGGTCGGGCTTGAACGCATGGACCATGTCGGGAAACTTGATGGCGTCGCGAATGAAAAATGTCGGGAAGTTATTGCCTACCAGATCCCAATTACCGTCCGCCGTATAGAACTTGGTGGCGAAGCCGCGAGGGTCTCGCAACGTCTCCGGCGAATGATTGCCATGCACGACGGCGGAGAAACGCACGAACACCGGCGTGACCTGGCCAGCGGCGAAGACTTTGGCCTTGGTCAGGTCGCTCAGGTCATTGGAAACCGTAAACTCGCCATGGGCACCGGTACCACGGGCGTGCACGACGCGCTCGGGGATCCGCTCACGATCGAAACGCTGCAGTTTCTGGATCAATTGCACATCCTGCAACAGCGTCGGGCCATTGGGGCCGGCGGTTTGCGAGTTCTGGTTGTCACCCACAACAGCGCCGTTGTCACGGGTGAGGGTAGCGGCGTTGACGGATAAGGAAAACAGGCTGGCGGTCAGCACAACGAGGGAATGGCGATTGGAAAAAGCGCCGAGGCCAAGGGAAGTGTTCATTGGAATTTTCCTCTGATTTTATAAAGCGCATCCATGTGCGCCTTTCAGAGGCTAGTGCTGTAAAAACCAAACCCTAAATAGAAATACCGTACCGTCTTGATAGAAAAAACGATGTAGGGAATCCGCCAAAAACCGCGTATCACGCGCGATTGGTGGCACTTTGTAAACTTTTTGCGGGGAGCCGGGTCGATAACAGGCAAGCTTTGTAAGCAGGCATGTCGAGCGAGACCCGTTTAGCTGACTTACACTGCCGGTATCAATCTCATCTGTCACAAGGAACAACTCATGGGCGTGCTAAGCGAGTTCAAGGCCTTCGCGGTCAAGGGCAATGTCGTCGACATGGCCGTCGGGATCATCATCGGTGCCGCTTTTGGCAAGATCGTTTCGTCATTTGTTGGCGATGTGGTCATGCCACCACTCGGCCTGTTGATCGGCGGAGTGGATTTCAGTGATCTGGCTATCACACTCAAGGCCGCCCAGGGCGATACGCCTGCGGTAATGCTGGCCTATGGCAAATTCATCCAAACGATGGTGGACTTCATCATCGTCGCTTTCGCCATTTTCATGGGTGTCAAGGCCATCAACCGTCTCAAGCGCGAAGAGGCCGTCGCTCCGAGCGCGCCCCCTGTTCCCTCCAAGGAAGAACAACTGCTGAGCGAGATCCGCGATCTGCTCAAGGCCCAGAACGAACGGCCCTGACCCTTCGCGCTAAAAAATGGTGTCCACGGGGCGCCATTTACCAGTAGTTTTCCACTGCCACTTGGCCCGGCCGACGGGTCAGACTCAGGCGCAACCCCCTGGTCTTTAGCAACTGGCGCGTGTCGTCGATCATTTGCGGATTGCCGCATAACATGACCCGCGAATGCTCTGGCGTCAGCGCGACGCCGGCGGCCTGTTCCAACTCGCCATTTTCAATCAGCGTGGTAATGCGTCCATTAAGGGCGCCCGGATACTGCTCACGGGTGACCGTCGCAATAAAGCGCAATTTATGGGCGTACTCAGCCAAGTAGTCTCGCCGGGCCAATCCTTCGATCAGCTCTTGATACGCCAGCTCCCGCGCTTCGCGAACGCTATAGACCAGGATAATTCGCTCGAATTTTTCCCAAACCTCAAAGTCCTGCAATATCGAGAGAAACGGCGCGACGCCCGTCCCCGTGGACAACAGCCATAAATCGCGACCGTCGACAAAACGGTCCAATGTCAGGTAACCGAAGGCTTGGCGGTCGACCAGCAAACTGTCCCCCGGCTTCAAGCGGCTAAGCTCGCTGGTGAACTCACCGTCCGGCACCACGATGGAAAAGAACTCGAGAAATTCGTCGAACGGCGAAGACACCATGGAATAGGCGCGCCAGACGGTAGAACCGTCCGGCTTGACGACACCCAGCCGGGCAAACTGACCGGCCCGGAAACGAAAGCCACGATCCCGAGTGGTCCGCAATGTAAACAAGTGCGACGTCAACGGTTGCACATCGATCAGCGTCTGGCGGGTGAACTTTTCCGTATTGTCGGTCATGAGGCACTCCAATAAGACAAGAACACCAGTGTCCCGCAAAGTAAGCCCATTAACCACCGGCGACGAATGATAGCGTAGCGCCACACTTTCAAAACCTGGCACGGCAAACTTCTACAAAACAAGAATGGTTGTATCGGAAAGCAACTAGCAAAAGGCCTTTCTCAATAACCAAACTCCTAATACAACCGAAAAAAATCTAACTGCATGTTAGGAATAGTCCTACACTCATTTTCGCGTGACCGAATTGGATCCACGTTCCTTAATTCACCCCAAGGAGAGCGCAATGGACGTGTGGAAGGATACGCAACTACGGAAGCTATCGTGTGAAAAGGACTTGCAACGAGCTTATCGCCTGGCACTGGATTTCTTCAATTTTCAGGGGTTTGAATATTGCGCCTTTGTTGCGCATTCGACTCTGCCTGATCAACCTGCCAGCAAGATAAACCTCAATAATTACCCTTATGGGTGGGAAAGACTTTATGAACGAAATGGGTATGCCTCCACCGACCCAATAATAGCTCATTGCAATCAATCCTCAGTGCCCGTTCTGTGGAGCGAGCAAGTTTTTTCCGAGGCCCCGCAGTTATGGCGAGAACTCAATCGGCAAGGCCTCAAACATGGCTGGACCCAAGCGGTTCATGACGAATACGGCGCCCATTATAGTTTGTTCAGTCTTGCCAGGACCCATTGCCGTATCGATGCCGATGAGCATTACGGAAATCTTGGCTATGCCATTTTTGCCAGCCAAAGGTTGCATGCATTGGCGGGCAAGAAGCTGTCTGGCGCAATGGCGCCGCCACAGGTCTGTCATCTCTCGCCCCGAGAGATAGAAGTGTTGAGATGGTCCGCCGAAGGCAAGACCGCGTCGGAAGTTGGCAGGATCCTATGCCTTTCCGAACGCACCGTGAATTTCCATGTATGCAGCTGCATGCGAAAACTGAACGTGACCAACAAGATCTCGGCGGTGGCCAAAGCGGCCCACATCCATATGATTTAGGGAGCGAAGCACGATCGCCTACCTGAAAAACCCACGAGTAATACCTGACAAAAAAACGTACCATTTACGGCCCACTTGAATGATGACGTGCGAAGCGCGCGATGCAGTTCATTCAGGCGGTCCCGCTGACAAGCCTGCCCCAGGGCAGCGGGACATCCGTTGATTTGCCAGAGTCCCAGCCATGCCCTTGCTCGACAGCCCCTTCGCCCAACTCGACCTGATCCGCCAGCCCGAACAGCCGAACGAACCACTGCAAGCCTTTGATGCGGCCGATGAATACCTGCTTGCGTTTCTGGCTGAACAACAGCCGAGCGCCGAGTCCCGAGTGTTAGTACTCAATGATGGCTTCGGCGCCCTCGCGGCCAGCCTGGTGGGCAAGGTCAAGGTCACCAGCAGCGGCGACTCGTTCCTGGCACTGCAGGCGCTGGAAAAAAACCTGGTGCGCAACAACCTGCCCTTCGACGCGATACCGATCGTACCAGCCAGCGAAGCGCTGACAGGCCCCTTTGACCGAGTCCTGATCAAAGTCCCTAAAACCCTGGCGCTACTGGAAGAGCAACTGATCCGGCTACAAGGGCACCTGGCCCCAGGCGCGCAAGTCATTGCAGCCGCCATGGTCAAGCATTTGCCACGGGCCGCAGGCGACCTGCTGGAACGCTACATCGGGACGGTGCAGGCCTCCCTGGCGGTAAAAAAGGCCCGTCTGTTGATTGCCACGCCTCAAGCCATGACGCCAGCCGTCTCCCCCTATCCCACTCGTTACTGGCTGGACGAGCCGAAGATCGAATTGCTCAACCATGCCAACGTGTTCTGTCGTGAAGGACTGGACATCGGTACTCGCGCCTTCCTGCCGCACTTGCCAAAAAACCTCGGCACAGCCCGCGTCGCGGACCTGGGCTGCGGCAACGGTGTGCTGGCAATCGCCAGCGCGTTGCACAACCCCGAGGCTCACTACACGTTAGTGGACGAGTCGTACATGGCCATCCAATCGGCCACGGAAAACTGGCAAGCCGCCCTGGGCCAGCGCGAAGTGACCCTGCGGGCCGGCGATGGGCTCGCCGGACAAGAGCCGCAATCGCTGGATGTGGTGCTGTGCAACCCCCCGTTCCACCAGCAGCAGGTTGTGGGCGATTTCCTCGCCTGGAGGATGTTCCAGCAAGCTCGCGAAGCGTTGGTGGTCGGCGGCGCCCTGTACATCGTCGGCAACCGTCACCTGGGCTACCACAGCAAGCTGGCGCGGCTGTTCCGCGGCGTCGAGCAGGTCGCGGCGACGCCGAAATTCGTGATTCTAAAAGCCCGTAGATAATTCATCCAAAAAAAAGCCCTCCCTTTTCAGGAGGGCGTAAACCGTGCCGCAAGGCAACGGGATGGGAAGTCAGTGGGTGGTCAGGCCCGCGGCGTTCATGAACATCCGCATCAAGCTGGCCACGATAAACAGTGCCAGCACGCTACCGGTCCAAATCATTACCAGCCAACCGAGCCGCTGCCATAACGGCTTGCGTTCGGCGGCCTCGATGTCTTTCAAGTCAGGCTTGGCCATCCTCGGCACCTCGCAGGTCGGTCAATGGTAGCCATCGTCATGGGTCACCTTGCCCCGGAACACGTAGTAGCTCCAGAAGGTGTACACCAGGATCAACGGAATGATGAACAGCGTGCCAACCAGCATGAAACCCTGGCTCTGTGGCGGTGACGCGGCGTCCCAGATCGAGATGGACGGCGGCACGATGTTCGGCCACAAGCTGATGCCCAAACCGCTGTAGCCGAGGAAGATCAGCACCAGGGTCAGGATGAACGGCGTGTAGTTGGCGTTCCGGGCCACGGCGCGGAACAATCCGTACATCGTGACCAGCACAAGGATCGGCACCGGCAGGAACCAGAACAGGTTCGGCAAGGTGAACCAGCGCGCCGCGATGTCGGCGTGGGCCAGCGGCGTCCAGATGCTGACGACACCAATCACGGCCAGCACCACGAATGCCAGTGGCCTCGCCAGGTCGTGCATCTGCTCTTGCAGCTTGCCTTCGGTCTTCATGATCAGCCAGGTGCAGCCGAGCAAGGCATAGGCGGCAATCAGCGCGAGACCGCAGAACATCGTGAACGGCGTGAACCAATCCAGCGAGCCGCCGGCAAATTGGCGATTGACCACCTCGAAACCATCGATGAAGGCCCCCAGCGCGACGCCCTGGAAGAAGGTAGCCGTCAGCGAACCACCGATGAACGCCTTGTCCCACAGGTGCCGCTTCTCGGCCTTGGCCTTGAAGCGGAACTCGAAGGCCACGCCGCGGAAAATCAGGCCGATGAGCATCAGGATCAACGGCAGGTACAACGCCGAAAGCACCACCGAATAAGCCAGCGGAAACGCCCCGAACAGCCCGGCACCGCCGAGCACCAGCCAGGTTTCGTTACCGTCCCAGACCGGCGCGACGGTATTCATCATTACATCGCGATCACGCTCGCCCTTGACGAAGGGAAAGAGGATGCCGATACCCAGGTCGAAGCCGTCCATGATCACGTACATCATGATGCCGAAGATGATGACCACGGCCCAGATCAGCGGAAGATCAATACCCATGACTCAATTCCCCTTGTGCGAGCTGTCGTTGTGGTCCACTTCGTCGTCGCCTTCGTTGGCTGCCGACAATGGACGGGCCGGGGTGCGTTTCTGGCCCGGGCCACCGTCGCTCGGCTCGGCTTCGTGGGCCACCGGGCCCTTGCGTACCAGGCGCAACATGTAGCTCAGCCCCGCACCGAACAGCGCGAAATACACCACCACAAACATGACGAGGGTGAAGCTCATCTGCGCAAAGCTGTGGCCAGACGACGCATCGGCCGTGCGCATCAGCCCGTAGACCACCCACGGCTGTCGCCCGATCTCCGTGGTGAACCAGCCGGCCAGGATCGCGACCAGGCCTGACGGCCCCATCCACAGCACCAGGTGAAGGAACGGCCGGGATTGGTAGATCCGGTCCTTGCGGCGCAGCCAGAGGCTGCACAGGCCGGTGAAAATCATCAGCAGCCCCAGGCCAACCATGACCCGGAACGACCAGAACACGATGGTCGAATTTGGCCGGTCCTCGGGCGGAAACTCCTTGAGAGCCGGCACTTGATCGGTCAACGAGTGAGTCAGGATCAGGCTGCCCAAGTAGGGAATTTCCACCGCGTATTTGGTTTCCTCCGCCTTCATGTCCGGCCAGCCGAACAGGATCAGCGGCGTGGGCTCATCGCCAACGTTTTCCCAGTGACCTTCGATCGCGGCGATTTTCGCCGGTTGATGCTTGAGCGTGTTGAGGCCATGGAAGTCACCGATGACCGCCTGCACCGGCGCCACCAGCAAGGCCATCCACATCGCCATCGAGAGCATGCGGCGAATGGCCGGATTGTCGCGCCCGCGCAGCAGATGCCAGGCCGCCGAGGAACCGACGAAGAACGCCGTGGCGACGAATGCCGCGACGGACATGTGCAACAGACGATAAGGAAACGACGGATTGAACACCACCGCCAGCCAGTCCACCGGAATCACCCGGCCGTCGATGATTTCGTAGCCCTGCGGGGTTTGCATCCAGCTGTTGGAAGACAGGATCCAGAAGGTCGAGATCAGCGTGCCGATCGCCACCATGACCGTGGAGAAGAAGTGCAGACCACGGCCCACGCGGTTCCAGCCGAACAGCATGACACCGAGGAAACCCGCTTCAAGGAAGAACGCCGTGAGCACCTCATAGGTGAGCAGCGGCCCGGTGACTGCACCGGCAAAGTCCGAAAAACGGCTCCAGTTGGTGCCGAACTGATAGGCCATGACCAGCCCGGACACCACGCCCATGCCGAAGTTGACGGCGAAGATCTTCGACCAGAAGTGGTACAGGTCGCGGTACGTATCGTCGCGCGTCTTGAGCCACAAGCCTTCGAGTACCGCCAGGTAGCTCGCCAGGCCGATGGTGATGGCCGGGAACAGGATGTGGAACGAAATGGTGAACGCGAACTGGATTCGGGCGAGATCGAGCGCCTCCAAACCGAACATAAGTCTTCCTCTGTCAGGTAAAACCGGCTGCGGGCGGGGCTTGCATCACAGCCCCCAGGGATATGGAGTGCGATGCTTTTCAAATCGTTCTTTTTTTAGAACCGTCACGACGCAGGATTCTGGCCAGGTGGCCCCCAGCGCAACGCCTGGGCAGGCATTGATCTGGATCAAGCAATGTTCAAAGAGTAGTCGCATATTTGCCGATGGACGGCGTGGTCTTTTGTCGCGTGACAGGTTGTCTCAGTGCCGAAACCCTACCCAGACTCTTGAGTTTTGAGGCGTGCAGTGTTGTGGCGAGGGGATTTAGCGAAACGTCGCACCGCCCCGCTGGGGCGCGAAGCGGCCCCTAGCTTTTGCGAGCGCTGCGCACTCGAGCGGGGATAAATCCCCTCGCCACAAAAAAATCGGCACCATGGGTAAGATCGATGTTTGGCTAACTATTTTCCCAGCCATCGCAACTTCCAGTTACAGCTCGGTGATAATCTCCAAGCCTTCATCACCGGACCTGTCTTAGATGCCCAGCCAAGCGCCGCTGCTGCTCCGTCACCATCGTCCCTTCATCGCCTTCTGGCTGGCCCGGATATTCACCGCCAGCGGCTTCCAGATGCTCACCGTGGCCATCGGTTGGAACCTCTACCAACTGACCGGCAACGTTTTGGACCTGGGCCTGGTCGGGCTGGTGGAGTTCGCGCCACGGGTATTGTTCATGCTGCACACTGGGCATGTGGCGGATCGATACGACAGGCGCAAGGTCGCTGCGATCTGCCAGTCGTTGCAGGCGATGATCGCCCTGGCCCTGGTGGTCGGTAGCGCCACTGACAACGTCACGCGGGAGATGATCTTCATCCTCGCCTTCCTGCTGGGCGCCGCCCGCTCCTTCGAGATGCCGACCACCCAGGCGCTGCTGCCGAGTATCGTGCCGGCCGCGCTGTTTCCCCGCGCCGTCGCCGCCGCGCAATCGGCCCAGCAGTCCGCGACCATCGTCGCCCCAGCCCTTGGCGGCTTGCTCTACGCCTTCGGCAGCGTCTGGGTCTATGGGCCGACCGTGCTGCTCTACATCATCGCCTGCTGCCTGATGCTCAACCTGCCGGCCCGGCAAACGCCGCTGAACAAAGGCAAGGCAACCTTGGATTCGTTGCTGGCCGGTATTCGTTTCATCCGCAGCCGCCAGGACATCCTCGGGGCGATTTCCCTGGACTTGTTCGCCGTGCTACTGGGCGGCGCCACGGCGTTGCTGCCGGTGTTCGCCAAGGACATCCTGCTCACCGGTCCCTGGGGCCTGGGCCTGTTGCGCTCGGCACCGGCGGTGGGCGCCTTGCTGATGTCGCTGTGGCTGGCGCGGTTTGCCGTGGAACGCAAGGTCGGCCGGGTGATGTTCACCGCAGTGGGAATATTCGGCGTCGCCACGATTGCCTTCGGCCTCTCCACCTCATTCTGGTTTTCCTTGGCGGTGCTGGTGGTGCTGGGCGCGGCGGACATGATCAGCATGGTGATCCGCGCCTCCTTCGTGCAACTGGAAACCCCGGACGAAATGCGCGGTCGCGTGAGCGCGGTGAACGGGCTGTTCATCGGCGCCTCGAACCAGTTGGGCGAATTCGAGTCCGGCCTGACCGCCCACTGGTTCGGCACGGTGCCGGCGGTGGTCATGGGCGGTATCGGCACGCTGCTGGTGACCGGGACCTGGATCAAACTGTTCCCGACCCTGGCCAACCGTGACCGCATGCACGAACCGGTTGAGGAAGCGAAAGCCTAGAGCAGCTTGTCGAGGGTGATCGGGAAGTCCCTGACCCGTTTTCCGGTGGCGTGATAAATCGCATTCGCCACCGCCGCCGGTACGCCGACGATGCCGATCTCTCCGACGCCTTTGGAGCCGAGGGCGTTGACGATGTCATCCTGTTCCTCGACGAAAATCACCTCGATATCGCCGATGTCGGCGTTGACCGGCACATGGTATTCGGACAGGTTGTGGTTCATGTGCCGGCCCAAGGCGTGATCGGTCAGGGTTTCTTCATGCAACGCCATGCCGACGCCCCAGACCACGCCGCCGAGGATCTGGCTCCGAGCGGTCTTCGGATTGATCACCCGGCCAGCCGCAATGGCGCTGACCACACGGTTGATTTTGACCGTGCCCAAGTCTTCATCCACCAGCACCTCAACAAACACCGCCGAATGCGTGGCGGTGGCGTAGGCCTGGCGTTTTTCATCAGGCTCGGCGGTGACTTGCACTTGCAACGGTGTCTCGCCGCTTTTTTGCGCCAGTTCCGCCAAAGCGACGCGGGCCTCCCCCATGCGCAGTTCACCGTCAACGAATGTCACTTGCTCGAGGGTTGCGCCGCTGAAAGCTGGACAGCTCTGTCGCGCTACGGCCAGGAGCTTTTCTCGCAGCGCCTCACAGGCCTGCTTGACCGCCGTGCCCACCGACGAAACAGTGAACGAGCCGCCCTGCAACGGCGCGGTCGGCAGCGACGAGTCGCCGAGGACGAAGGTGACGTCATCGAAGGAAACCCCTGACGCCTCGGCGGCAATCTGGGTCATGACGGTGTAGGTGCCCGTGCCGATGTCAGTGGTGGCGCTGCTGACCGTCAACTTGCCGTTGGCGTCCAGCGACGCTCGGGCGCTGGCCTTCTGTTGCATGGCTTCCCACACACCCCCGGCCATGCCCCAGCCCACCAATTGCCGGCCTTCGCGCATGCTGCGCGGTTCCGGGTTGCGCTTGTCCCAGCCAAAACGAGCGGCGCCCTCGGCGTAGCATTCGCGCAACGCCTTGCTGGAATAGGGCTTGCCCTCGTTCTCGTTGCGCTCGGCATAGTTGATCAAGCGCAATTGAACCGGATCCATCGCCAGGGCATAGGCCAACTCATCCATGGCGCATTCGAGGCCGATCAAACCAAGGGCGGCGCCCGGAGCACGCATGTCCAACGGCGTATAAACATCCAATGGCGCCAGTTTGTAAGTCAGCGTCACGTTATCGCAGTGATAGAGCATGCCGCTCCACTCCACCACGTGTTCGGTGAAGTCCTCGAAGCGCGAGGTCTGGCCAACGGCGCTGTGTGCCACGGCGAGCAACCGTCCGTTGGCGGCCGCGCCCAGTTGCACGCGCTGGAACGTCCGCGGCCGGTAACCGAAGGTAAACATCTGTTGGCGCGTCAGGCTGATGCGCACCGAGCGTTTCAGCGACAGCGCCGCCATTACCGCAAGCGGCAACTGATACTGCGGGCGCAATCCGGAGCCGAACGCACCGCCGACAAACGCGGCAAATACACGTATCTGGTCCTGCTCCAGTCCGAACACCTTCTGCACATACGCCTGACAGTTCTGCGTGCCTTGGGTTTTATCGTGGATATGCAGGCAGCCGTTGGGTTGGTACAGCACGGTGCAAGCATGAGGCTCCATCGGGTTGTGATGCTCGATCGGCGTGCTGTAGGACACATCCACGCTGAGGGCCGCGCTGGCGTATTCGCCCTGAAAATTCCCACGAGGCTTGGGCAGCTCGGCCGGTGCCGGATGGGCTTCGTTTTGCACGATCGTCAGATCGGTCTGGTGATCGGCAACTTCATATTCGATTTCAACCAGTGAACCGGCGTAGCGAGCCAGCTCCAGGTTTTGCGCGACCACCAACGCCAGCGGCTGGCCGCTGTAGAGAATCTGCTCGTTGTACAACGGCCGGAACGGCGACCCTTCGGCCGCGTCGGCATCCTGGTAGGGCTCGTCGTAGCTGGCAATCCGGGGGCGATTGGTGTGATCGATCACCGCGACCACACCGGGCAAGGCCAACGCTTTGCTGGCATCGATCCGCAACACGCGGCCGCGGGCGATGCTGCCGGACACCACGCTGCCGTGCAGCAAGCCGTCTTCGCGGTACTCACCGGCATAACGGGCCTGGCCCGTGACTTTGAGCAGGCCGTCGACTCGGTCCAAGGGTTGGCCTATGGATTTGCTCAACGTATTCATCGGGCGGTGCCTCCCATCAGTGCGGCATCGCTCAAGGCGCGAACAATAGCCCGGCGCGCCAACTTGACCTTGAAGCCGTTGTGTTCCAGCGGCTCGGCGTTTTGCAGCAGTGCATCGGCGGCGGCCGTGAATGTTTCGCGGCTGACGGTCTGGCCCGTCAGCCAATTCTCCACCGCCCGGTCTCGCCAAGGTTTGTGAGCCACCCCGCCGAGGGCAAGGCGAGCCTGGCGAATCACCGGCCCGTCCAGTTCCAGCGCCGCCGCCACTGACACCAGCGCAAAGGCATAGGAGGCCCGGTCACGGATCTTCAAGTAGTGGCTGTGTTCGACGAAACCTGCTGCAGGCAACTCGATGTAGGTGATCAGCTCGTCATCGGCCAGTTGATTGTCCCGCTCAGGGGCGTCGCCCGGCAGACGATGAAAGTCGGCGAACTCGATGGTCCGCGCCCCACCCCGGCCCAATACATGGACCACCGCGTCCAGCGCCGCCAGGGCCACGCACATGTCTGAGGGATGGGTCGCGACACATTGGTCACTCGCCCCGAGGATCGCGTGGATCCGGTTCAGGCCATTCCTGGCCGGGCAGCCGCTGCCGGGCCGCCGCTTGTTGCAGGGCACGTTGGCGTCGTAGAAGTAATAGCAACGGGTGCGTTGCAACAGGTTGCCGCCGGTGCTGGCCATGTTGCGCAATTGTGGCGAGGCGCCTGCCAGGATGGCTTGGGAAAGCAACGGGTAACGCCGTTCGATCCAAGGATGCCAGGCCAGGTCGGCATTGCTCACCAGCGCGCCGATCATGACCCCGCCGGAGGGGGTTTCGCTGAGGTCCGCCAACGGCAGTCCGGTGATATCGATCAGGTGTTGGGGACGGGTGAGGTTTTCCTTCATCAAGTCCAGCAAATTAGTGCCGCCAGCGATGAAACGTGAGGTCGCGCTCGACAGATCGACGGCAGCCTGCAAGGTGTCGGGTTTACTGTAGCGGAAGGGATTCATTGCGCATCTCCCGGTTGCTGGCAGAGCGGCAGTGCTTCTTCAATGGCGTCGCGAATGTTGTTGTACGCACCGCATCGGCAGAGATTGCCGCTCATCAGCTCGCTGATCTCACCACCGGTCTGTGCCCGCCCTTCGTTGGCCAGGCCCACTGCCGAACAGATCTGCCCGGGCGTACAGTAGCCGCACTGGAACGCGTCATGCTTGATGAACGCGCGCTGCATCGGATGCAACTCATCGCCATTGGCCAAGCCCTCGACCGTGGTCAACTCGGCACCGTCACACATCACCGCCAGGGTCAGGCAGGCGTTGATCCGCTTGCCATCACGCAACACCGTGCAGGCGCCGCATTGGCCGTGGTCGCAACCTTTCTTGCTGCCCACCAGATCAAGCTGCTCGCGCAAAAGGTCCAGCAACGTGGTCCAGGGCAACACCTGCAGCTCGCGCACCTGGCCATTGAGTGTCAGACGGATTGGATGACTGGCGTAGGACGCCTGCGTCGCTTCGGACAGGGTCGCGCTCATGGAACACCTCACGGTTGGTCGTACACGCGGCGTTTTGGGAAACCGCCGTCATAAGGGGTACGACTTCAGGGTGGGGTGAGCGTTCAAGGCAATTGAATGACGAAACGCCTCTCAGGCCAGCAACTCAGCGGCCACCACGCTCCTTACACCCTTGCCGCTGAGTTGCTCCACGAGCGTCAAGGCAAACGCCACGGCGGCTGCCGAGCCTTGGGCGGTGATGCAGTTGCCATCCACGACCACCGGCTGATCGACGAAACTGCACCCCGACAGTTGCTGGCTCACAGTGGGCAGGCAGGTCATGCGGCGCTGGCGCAGGACACCGAAAGCCTGAAGCACCAGTGCCGGCGCTTCGGCGATGGCGGCAAAGAATCGCCCGGCGGCGGCCTGGTCCTTGATCAACTGCTGCAACGGCTGATGGGCCGCCAGATGTTGCGCGCCGATGATGCCGCCCGGCAGCACAATCAAGTCGAAGTCCTGGACCAGCAGGTCTACCAACATGCCATCGGCGGTCAAACGCGTGCCCCGTGCGCAGGTGAACATGCGGCGGCCCTCGATACTTGCCACCACCACTTCGAGCTGCGCCCGACGCAACACGTCGATCAGCGTCACCGTCTGCAAGTCGTCGACGCCTTCGGCCACGGCAATCAGGGCTCGGGGGATCTTGGTTCCAGGAATCATGGGCACTCTCCGCAGGGTGATTCCTGAAGACTAGCCAGCTTTGCCGGACCGTGTCAGGCGAAGCGCGTCCAGAACGTCGTCATTTGATGTACAGCTGGGTCGACATCCGGTTGCCCGGTGCGTTGATCGACACATTGCTGAAGCTGAAAGTGCCTTCCTGCTTGCCCTTCAGGTCGAAGACATAGAGGTAGCCGACCACCTTGGTCCTGGCCGAACAATCGTTCAGGTTGCCATTGCTGAATGCACACACCGGCGAGCGGGTGCCGTCGACCTCGAAGCCATCCAGCGTGACGTGAGGCTGATGGCCGTAGCCGACTTCCAACACGTAGACCTTGATATTCGGGCCACCGTGATCGCAGCGGGTCCGTTCCTGCTGCGCGACGATGTCCTCGAAGCCGCAGGCCGGCGATTCGACCTTGAGCACCTTGACCTCGCTCAGCGGCGGCGCCGACGCGGCGTGTGCGGCCGCCACGGACAGCCCCAGGCCCAAGGCCCAGCCCCATGTCCATACCCATGCGATTTTCTTCATGCGATACATACCGACCTCCCGGAATCGCGCGCAGTATGGCCCAATAATTGCCTCGGCACATCTCGGTACATCTCGGTACATCGAGGATCGCAGCCACATCGCCGCGCTGCTATGATGCGCGGCTTTTTCCGACCCGCAGAAAATCCCGGGCGCCATTGGCGGCCTGTGCTTTGCTGTTGAGGTCGATACATTCACGGCGCCGCGCGCGCCACGGGGAGCAGACATGCTGGAAAGGCTGTTTCAACTCAAGGCACACAACACCAACGTGCGGACCGAGATCCTGGCGGGCGTCACGACCTTCCTGGCCATGGCCTACATCCTGTTCGTCAACCCGAGCATCCTCGGCGAAACCGGCATGGACAAGGGTGCAGTGTTCGTCGCCACCTGCCTGGCGGCAGCCATTGGCTCGGCGGTCATGGGCCTGATCGCCAACTACCCGATCGCCCTTGCGCCGGGCATGGGCCTGAACGCCTTCTTCACCTACACCGTGGTCCTGCACATGGGCCATACCTGGCAAGTGGCGCTGGGTGCGGTATTCATCTCCGCCGTGCTGTTCTTCCTGCTGTCGATCTTTCGCATCCGCGAGTGGATCATCAACAGCATCCCGCTGCCGCTGCGCTCGGCCATCGCCGCCGGTATCGGCCTGTTCCTGGCGCTGATCGCCCTGAACAACGCCGGCATCGTGGTTAAGAACCCGGCGACCATGGTCGGCCTTGGCGACCTGAAGCAACCGGCGCCGATCCTCGCGACCCTGGGTTTTGTCCTGATCGTCGCCCTGGAAGCACTCAAAGTGCGCGGCGCGGTGTTGATTGGCATCCTGGCGGTCACCGTCGTCTCGATCCTGATGGGCTTCACGCCGTTCGGCGGCATCATTTCCGCGCCGCCGTCCTTGGCCCCGACCTTCCTGCAACTGGATATCAAGGGCGCCCTGGACATCGGCCTGGTGAGCGTGATTTTCGCGTTCCTGTTTGTCGATCTGTTCGATAACTCCGGCACCCTGATCGGCGTCGCCAAGCGCGCCGGCCTGATGGGCAAGGACGGCCACATGCCGAAGATGGGCCGCGCACTGATTGCCGACAGCACCGCCGCCATGGCCGGTTCGCTGCTGGGAACCTCGACCACCACCAGCTATATCGAGTCGGCGGCGGGCGTCAGCGCCGGCGGCCGCACCGGCTTGACCGCCATCGTCGTGGCGATCCTGTTTTTGCTGGCGCTGTTCTTCTCGCCGCTGGCCGCCAGCGTTCCGGCCTTCGCCACCGCACCGGCCCTGCTGTTCGTAGCGGTGCTGATGACCTCGGGCCTGGCGGAAATCGACTGGGACGACATCACCGTTGCCGCCCCGGTGGTCGTCACGGCCCTGGCGATGCCGTTCACGTATTCCATCGCCAACGGCATCGCTTTCGGTTTCATCGCCTGGACTGCCATCAAACTGGTGTCTGGCCGTGGCCGTGAGCTGAACCCGGCCCTGGTCATCCTGTCGATTCTGTTCGTTATCAAGTTGGGTTGGTTCAACGCATGACTTTTGATTCCCAGGCCTACGCCGCCCAGTTGCAGGACAAGGTCGCCCGTTTGCGCGACCTGCTGGCGCCATTCGATGCACCCGAGCCTGCGGTGTTCGATTCGCCGTTGAAGAATTTCCGCCTGCGGGCCGAGTTCCGCCTCTGGCGCGAAGCCGGCGAACGGCACTACGCAATGTTCTCCCAGGACGACAAGCGCACGCCGATCCTCATCGAGGAGTTTCCCATTGCCAGCCTGCGCATCAACCAGTTGATGCCGCAGCTCAAGGCCGCCTGGCAAGCCAGTGCGCCACTGAGCCATAAGCTGTTCCAGGTGGAGTTCCTGACCACCCTCGCCGGCGATGGGATGATCACCCTGTGTTACCACCGCCCGCTGGACGAGCACTGGCACGCGGCCGCGTCGAAACTGACGGCCGACCTGGGCGTCAGCATCATTGGCCGCTCCAAGGGCAAGCGGGAAGTGATCGGCCACGACTACGTGGTGGAGAAACTCGACGTCGGCGGCCGCACCTTCAGCTATCGCCAACCCGAAGGCGCCTTCACCCAGCCCAACGGCACGGTGAACCAGAAGATGCTCAACTGGGCCTATGAAGCGTTGGGCGATCGCAGCGACGATTTGCTGGAGTTGTACTGCGGCAACGGCAATTTCACCCTGCCCCTGGCCACCCGAGTGCGCAAAGTCCTGGCCACCGAAATCAGCAAGACCTCGGTGAACGCCGCGCTGAGCAACCTCAGCGAAAACGCGGTGGACAACGTCACGCTGGTGCGCCTGTCCGCCGAAGAATTGACCGAAGCCTTGAACGACGTCCGGCCGTTCCGTCGCCTGCACGGCATCGATCTGAAAAGCTACGAATTCGGCAGCGTCTTCGTCGACCCGCCGCGCGCCGGCATGGACCCGGACACCTGCGAGCTGAGCCGGCGTTTCGACAACATCCTCTACATTTCCTGCAACCCTGACACCCTCGCCGCGAACATCGCGCAGTTGAACGATACGCACCGCATCACCCGCTGCGCGTTGTTCGATCAATTCCCCTGGACCCATCACATGGAGTCCGGGGTGTTGTTGACTCGACGCTGAGTCGTCCCTTTCGGGGTGAAGGGATTACCCTGTGGCGAGGGGATTTATCCCCGCTGGGCTGCGAAGCGGCCCTCTGCTCTGTCTTGTCTGGCCTCTTGCGAGTGCTGCGCACTCGAGCGGGGATAAATCCCCTCGCCACAACAGCCCTCCCCTGACACAGGTCATGTTCGATCATCGAACACATATTGACCGATGTCGGCTGCTTTATTTGACCAAATTAACCATCTAGTACAATTTATCTCCACAAGCTGAAACCCAGCCCACACCAACAATAAAAATGTGGAGAAATTGCGATGCCTCCAATCGTTCTGGTGCTCAACGGCCCGAACCTGAACCTGCTCGGCACTCGCGAGCCGGCGACCTACGGACACGAAACCCTGGCGGATATTTCTGCCTTATGCGGCCGCGCCGCCGAAGAGTTCGGCCTGGCCGTGGAGTTTCGCCAAACCAACCAGGAAGGGGAGCTGATCGACTGGATTCATGGCGCCCGCGGCCGATGTGCCGGCATCATCATCAATCCCGCAGCCTGGACTCATACCTCCGTCGCTATCCGCGACGCCTTGGTCGCCAGTGAAGTCCCGGCAATCGAAGTGCACCTGTCCAACGTCCACGCCCGGGAAACGTTCCGTCATCACTCTTTTGTCTCATCGGTGGCCATCGGCGTGATGTGCGGGTTCGGCAGCCACGGCTATCGCCTGGCCCTGGAACATTTCAGTCAGCGGTTGAAGGGTTGATGCGCATGTCGAAAATCACTGTGCTGGCCGGCCTGATCGGCGCGGGTATCCAGGCGTCTCGCACGCCGGCGCTGCATGAGCACGAAGGCGATGCCCAAGGCATGCGTTACCTGTATCGATTGATCGACCTTGATGCGCTGAAGCTCGACAGCAGCGCCCTGCCCGACTTGTTGATAGCCGCCGAACGCATGAGTTTTACCGGCCTGAACATCACCTTCCCATGCAAACAGGCGGTCATCCCATTGCTGGACGAGCTGTCGCCCGAAGCCCGCGGAATCGGCGCGGTGAATACCGTGGTGCTCAAAAACGGCAAACGCATCGGCCACAATACCGATTGCCTGGGATTTGCCGAGGGCTTTCGTCGTGGCCTGGGCGACGTTTCGCGCCGCCACGTCGTCCAGATGGGGGCCGGCGGTGCAGGTGCAGCAGTCGCCCACGCGCTGTTGGCGGAAGGCGTGGGGACACTGAGCATTTTTGATGTCGAGGCCAGCCGTGCCGAGGCACTGGCGAACAATCTGAATCAACAGTTCGGCGCCAGTCGCGCCCGGGCCGGCCAGGATCTGGCCAGTGCAATGGTCGAGGCCGATGGGTTGGTGAATACCACGCCGATGGGCATGGCGAAACTGCCGGGCATGCCAGTGCCGGTCGAGCTGTTGCGAAGCGAATTGTGGGTGGCGGAAATCGTCTATTTCCCACTGGAGACCGAACTGCTGCGCAACGCCCGGGCCTTGGGTTGCCGCACGCTGGATGGCGGCACCATGGCGGTGTTCCAGGCAGTCAAGGCGTTCGAGCTGTTCAGCGGCGTGGCACCGGATGCCCAGCGGATGCTGACGCACTTCCAGAGCATGAATCACTGAAAACCCGTGGGGGCCTGCTCGCCCCCACGAGGTTCAGGCTTGCAGATACCGCAACACCGACTCGCAAACCATCTGCCGATGGCGCTGCTTGATCACTTCGTCCGACAGATCAATCTGAAAGATCTCACCGAATGTCTGGCGGTTGGACACCCGGTAAAAGCAGAACGAACTGATCAGCAGATGTACATCCAGCGGCTCGAGGCCCGCACGGAACACGCCCTCTTCGGCGCCGCGACGCAGAATCACGCCAAGGGAATCGAGGATGGTATTGGTCATCGCCTTGATCGTACCGGACTGCTTGACGTATTCGGCGTTGTGGATGTTTTCGATGCAGACGATGCGCACGAAATCCACGTTGCGGTCGTGGTGGTCAAAGGTGAACTCCACCAGGCGGCGGATCGCATCGACCGGCGCCAGCTCCGCCAGGTGCAGGCGGCTCTCGGTGGTACGGATATCTCCGTAGAGTTTTTCCAGCACCTCGACGTACAGCTGTTCCTTGCTGCCGAAGTAGTAATAGATCATGCGCTTGGAGGTGTGGATGCGCTCGGCGATGGCGTCGACCCGCGCGCCGGCCAGCCCTTGCTGGACGAACTCGACGATGGCTTCCTGAAGAATGTTTTCCCGGGTTTTCTCCGGGTTGTTCTTGCGACTCTTGCGCGGCGCGGCGACAGGTTCTTCGACGACTGCGGAAAGCTCTGGATTCATAGTCATTGCGGGCTCACGGCCATCACTGCACAGGTTGGCGATTATGGGCCGCACCGCGCAGCGAAGGAAGCCACGGCGTTGCCCATTGCCGCCGCGTTTACTATTTCCCTACAACTTGGCGTGCCGCACCCCACCGCTGCGGGACTTGGCCATCGCTGCCAGCCGCACCGCGACGTTGGCCGCGCCGTAACCGGCATAGCCGTTCTTGCGCTGGATGATCTCGAAGAAAAACCGCCCTTCGAACGGTTCGGTGTAGACGTGGAAAAACTCGCCACCCTGAGCGTCGCGGTCGTACAACACGTTGAAATACGCCAGTTCGCTGAGAAACTCATCGTCGAAATCGAAACGCGCCGCCAAGTCGTCATAGTAGTTCAACGGAATGTCCAGCAACGGCACGCCCGCCTCCTTGGCGCGGCTGACTTGGGCGAAGATGTCATCGCAATCGAAGGCGATGTGATGCACACCGGAACCACGATAACTCGACAGCGCATGTGAAATCGCAGTGTTACGGTTTTCGGAAATATTCAACGGCAAACGAATCGAACTGCAACGGCTGCGCAACGCACGGCTTTTGACCAGGCCGTAGGGATCGGGCAGCACCACTTCGTCGTCAGCCTCGAAATCCAGCAGGCTCTTGTAGAACAGTACCCAACTGTCGAGGCTATCGGCCGGCAGCGCCATCGCCATGTGATCGATGCGCTTGAGCCCGGCGCCGATCACCGCACCCGGTTGCAGGTTGAAATCGGTGCCATAGACATCGGCATCCTGATCCACCAGGTAGATCAGGCTGCCGTCCGGCGCACGCACCGCCGCGAGTTCCAGCTCATTGGGCCCTACCAGGCCGCGATAAGGCTGGCCCTTGTAGGCGACAGCCCGCTCCAAGGCAGAAGCGCTGTCCTGAACCCGCACCGCCGTCGCGCATAGCGACGGGCCGTGGGCTTCGAAAAAGTTGTGGGCGAAAGAATACGGTTCGCTGTTGAGGATCAGGTTGATATCGCCCTGGCGCAACAGACTGACGTTCTTGGAGCGATGCTGTCCCGCCTTGACGAACCCCAACTGCTCCAGCCAATGGGAGAGCTTGGCGCCGAGGTTGTCGTCCACCGCGAATTCCAAGAACTCGATGCCCTTGTATTCACTGGCTGGCGGTGTCGTGAACAGGATATCGCTGTTTTGAACAGGCGCTTCTTCGGCCAGCCGCTGACGGGTTTTTTCCTCCAGGTACAGCAGCGACCGCAAACCGTCGGCAGCGTTGGCCCTTGGCGGCGCGGCGCGAAATCCGTCGTTGAAGATCTCCAGCGACAGCGGCCCGGTGTAGCCGCTCTTGATGATCGGTGCCAGGAAGCCCGGCAGGTCGAACTCGCCCTGCCCCGGGAAGCAACGGAAATGCCGGCTCCATTCCAAGACGTCCATCGCCAGGATGGGCGCGTCGGCCATTTGCACGAAGAAAATCTTCTCGCCAGGGATCTCGGCAATGGCGCTCGGGTCGCCTTTGAGGGACAAGGTGTGGAAGCTGTCGAGCAATACGCCAAGGCTCGGATGATCGGCCTGGCGCACGATGTTCCAGACCTGTTGATAAGTATTCACGTGCCGGCCCCAGGCCAATGCCTCATAACCGATGCGCAAGCCCCGCGCGCCGGCCCGCTCGGCCAGTAGCCGCAAGTCATCAATCAGGATTTGCTCATCGCCAACGCTATCGGCTGAGGCGTTGCTGCACACCAGCACGAGATCGGTGCCCAGCTCCTGCATCAGGTCGAATTTGCGCTCGGCCCGCTCCAGGTTGCGCGCCAGGCGTTCGCGACGGCAGCCTTCAAAGTCGCGAAACGGCTGGAACAAGGTGATGGCAATGCCCAAGTCGGCACACATTTGCCTGATTTCCCGAGGGCTGCCGTCGTAATAGAGAAGGTCGTTCTCGAAAATCTCCACCCCGTCGAAACCGGCGGCGGCAATGGCTTCGAGTTTTTCCGGCAGGGTACCGCTCAACGAAACGGTGGCAATGGAACGCTGCATGAATTCGGCTCCCGGGACAGGCGTCGGCTACAAAAATGCGCCGCTTTTTAAAAGAGTCAGCCGATTATTGGGCTGTCGGTTTCTTTGAGCAATTCAATATGTACCACCCAGTTAGTTTTTTGGGCGATTATCGAACACAATGCCCGATTAACGAATTGACGATTTTTTAGCCACTGCGCACCATCGACCCCACATTGACGCCGGCTTGAACTGCCGTCTCAATGGCAAACCCAGACCACACCATAAGAATTTCAAGAACGGGTGCACCTATGATTCCTTCCCAAAGTTCCCGCCTGGTCCCCGGCCTGGGTGCCTCCACCGAAAGCGTCGGCGACAAGATCCGTGGCGCCATGGCGGTGGGCAAGACCCGTTGGGGCATGCTCGCCCTGGTGTTTTTTGCCACCACCCTGAATTACATCGACCGCGCCGCACTGGGCGTCATGCAGCCCATTCTTGCCAAGGAGATGAGTTGGACGGCGATGGATTACGCCAACATCAATTTCTGGTTCCAGGTCGGCTATGCCATCGGCTTCGTGTTGCAGGGTCGGCTGATCGATCGGGTTGGCGTCAAGCGCGTGTTCTTCTGCGCCGTGCTGCTCTGGAGCCTGGC
Source organism: Pseudomonas marvdashtae (assembly GCF_014268655.2). Lineage (NCBI taxonomy): Bacteria > Pseudomonadati > Pseudomonadota > Gammaproteobacteria > Pseudomonadales > Pseudomonadaceae > Pseudomonas > Pseudomonas marvdashtae. The sequence goes on along the minus strand of NZ_JABWQX020000002.1, from coordinate 197,946 downwards.
GACCGGCGCCCATGGCCTGGCCACCTCTGCGGTGGGCTTCATGGTCTGTCGTTTCATCCTCGGCCTGACCGAAGCAGCCAACTACCCGGCCTGCGTGAAGACCACGCGGCTGTGGTTCCCGGCTGGCGAACGCGCCGTGGCCACCGGTATTTTCAACGCCGGAACCAACGTCGGCGCAATGTTCACGCCGATGCTGTTGCCGCTGATCCTGCACGTGTGGGGCTGGCAGGCCGCGTTCCTGTGCATGGCCGCGCTGGGCGGGATCTGGTTGCTGTTCTGGGGTCTGAAATACTTCAACCCGGAAGATCACCCGAGCGTAAAACAGTCAGAACTGGACTACATCCAGGCCCAGGATGAACCGGACCAGGCCCGCGTGCCGTTCTCCCGGATCCTGCGCATGCGCGGCACCTGGGCATTCGCCCTGGCCTACTCGATCACCGCGCCGGTGTTCTGGTTCTACCTGTACTGGCTGCCGCCATTCTTGAACCAGCAATACAACCTGGGCATCAACGTGACCCAGATGGGCATCCCGCTGATCATCATTTACCTCACCGCCGACTTCGGCAGTGTCGGCGGCGGGATTTTGTCTTCGTTCCTGATTGGCCGCGGGGTCAATCCGATCAAGGCACGGCTGCTCTCCATGCTGCTGTTTGCCTGCTGCATCGTCGGCGTGATCATGGCCGCCGGCTCCAGCAGCCTCTGGGTAGCGGTGTTTGCCATTTCCCTGGCAATCGGCGCGCACCAGGCCTGGACCGCGAACATCTGGAGCCTGGTCATGGATTACACGCCCAAGCACATGATGAGTACGGTGTTCGGCTTCGGCGGCATGTGCGCGGCCATCGGCGGGATGTTCATGACCCAGTTGGTGGGGCACATCCTGACGATCACGAATAACAACTACACCGTGCTGTTCACCCTGATTCCGGCCATGTATTTCATCGCGCTGATCTGGATGTACTTCATGGCGCCGCGCAAGGTTCCTACCTTGGAAAACTGATACTGGGACCAGCTCCGGGCAACCCAGCCGAGCACATTTGTGGCGAGGGGATTTATCCCCGCTGGGCTGCGCAGCAGCCCCCAAAACAGAGGAATGCGGTGAGCCAGACACGCCGCAATCTCAGTTCTTGGGGCTGCTCCGCAGCCCAACGGGGATAAATCCCCTCGCCACAGGTGTTAACCATGTCCGCGGGCCAAACAGGGACTTATGTAGCGGTTACTTGCGCCGCTGCTGCCACGCCGCGGCCAATCCACTCAGACAGATCAGCACAATGCCGACAATCGTAGTCACGGTCGGCGTATGGCTGAACAACAACCAGCCCAGCAGCCCGGCGAAGACAATCTGGCAATACCCGAACGGCGCCAGCAGCGCCGGGGCGGCAAAGCGGAACGCCTGGGTCAGCATCAGGTGCGCGGTCATCCCGCACGCACCCAGCGCCAGCATCATCACCCCGTGCGTCAGGCTCGGCACTTGCCAGAAGAACGGCACCAGCGCGCTCATCACCAATGTATTGCACAGGCCGGCGAAAAAGTTGCTGGTGGTCGGGCTGTCGATCTCGCTGAGCTTGCGCGTCAGCAACTGGTAGAAGCAGAAAAACAGCGCCGAACAAAACGGCAACAACACCGCCGGCGTGAACAGATCACCCCCGGGGTGAACGATGATCAGCACCCCGATAAACCCGAAGATCACCGCAATCCATTGACCCCGGGTGACGTGCTCGCCAAGCAGGGGCACCGACAACGCGGTGACCAGCACGGGCGCGAGGAAGTTGACCGCCGTCGCCTCCGCCAGCGGGATGTACATCAGCGCGGTGGTGAAGAACAAACTGGTGCCCAACAGGCACAACGCCCGCGCCAACTGCCACAACGGGCGCTTGGTACGCAGCACGCGCAGCCCCGAGCGCGGCAGGAAAATTCCCGCCATCAACAAGGTGTGCACGACATAACGTGCCCAGACCACCATGACGATCGGATAGAACCCCGAGAGGTATTTGGACAACGCGTCATGACTGGAAAACAGGAACGTTGCGACCAGAATAAGCACGATGCCCTTGAAAGCCTGATTGACGCCGGAGAGCGGAGTGCTGATGGTCATAGGGAAACCTGCCTTGCTTGATGTAAAGGTCGTGATGCGCGGTGCAGTTATTGGGCCAGCGAGGGTTCCGATAGTTCTGGATCCGAAGTGTAATGAAAAATCCGCAGCCAGGCAGGGTTCGGCTCAGTGCTGAACCAAAGTCCGCGTCGGTTGCCTGACAGCTCAGGCACGGCGCGCACCTTGCGCCCCTAAAGACTAGACTGCGCCATAGCGGTCATCTCTTCGCACGCTCATTCAGAGGATTTCCCACATGTTATGGAAAAAAGGTCGCCGCAGTGACAACGTGGTGGACGCCCGTGGTGACGGTGGGGGCGGCGGCGGGATGCGCTTTGGTGGCGGCAAGGGATTGAGCCTGACGGCGATCATCCTGATTGTCGGCATCGGTTGGGTCACCGGCCAGGACCCCATGCAAATCCTCGGGCAACTCGCCGGGCAGATGGACCAGGGCTCGGCCCCTGCCTCGTCGCAAACGCGCCAGGCGCCACCGGCCAACGATGAACAGGCCGAGTTCGTGCGCTCCATCCTCGGCGATACCGAAGACACCTGGGGCCAGGTGTTCCAGCAAGCGGGGCGCCAGTACCAGCAACCGAAGCTGGTGTTGTTCAGTGGTCGGGTCAATTCGGCGTGCGGCCAAGCGTCCTCGGCGACCGGTCCTTTCTATTGCCCGGCAGACCGGCAGGTCTACCTGGACATGAGTTTCTTCAAGGAAATGTCCCAGCGTTTCTCCGCCGCTGGCGATTTTGCCCAGGCCTACGTCATCGCCCACGAAATAGGGCACCACGTGCAGACGCTGCTCGGTGTGTCGGCAAAAATCCAGGAAGCCCGCCAACAAGGCCGGCAAATGGAAGGCGACGGTGGCTTGCTGGTGCGCCAGGAATTGCAGGCCGACTGCCTGGCCGGCGTCTGGGCCAACCACGCGCAAAAACGCCTGAACTGGCTTGAGCCAGGGGACATCGAAGAGGCCCTGAACGCCGCCAACGCGATCGGCGACGATCGGCTGCAGCAGCAAGGCCAGGGCCGCGTAGTGCCGGACTCCTTCACCCACGGTACTTCGGCGCAACGGGTTCGCTGGTTCAAGACCGGTTTCGCCCAAGGCCAGGTGAGCCAATGCGACACGTTCGCGGCGAAAACCTTGTAATGAGGTGGGCGGCGTTGCTCGGGTTGATGCTGTGCTGCGTGGCACAGGCAGACGAACACGGTGTAAACGCCATCGCCCAGGGACGGCTGCAATTCAAGGGCGGCGCGATGGCCGTCGCCGTGAGCCCGCCGCCTTCTTCGATCCAACGGGTGCTGATCATCCTCCATGGTCGGCTGCGCAATGCCGACACTTACTTGCACAGCGCTGAAAAAGCCGCCGCGCAGGCCGGTCAATCGATGACGACCTTGATCATCGCCCCGCAGTTTCTCAACGAACACGATGTGGCGCGCCATCAATTGCCTGCCGACATCCTGCGCTGGCAGGGCAATGAGTGGATGGCGGGAGGCCAATCCACGGGGCCGGATCCGGTCAGCTCATTCCAGGTGCTGGACGACATCGTCGCGCGGGTCAGCGACCGGCAACAGTTCCCCGAAGTGAAGGACATCGTCATCGCCGGTCATTCCGGCGGCGCCCAAGTGGTGCAGCGTTATGCCCTGCTCGCCCATGGCCCATCCCGTATTGCGCCACGCTTTGTCGTCGCCAACCCATCGTCCTACGCCTACCTCGATGCGCAGCGCCCGATGGCGTTCGACCCTGCCAGTTGCCCGACCTTCAACCGTTGGAAATATGGCCTGGAAAACCTGCCGGCCTATGCGAGCGGCCAGACGGCGGCCCAGGTTGAAGACCGTTACATCAAGCGCGACATTGTCTATCTGCTGGGGCAACAGGACATCGACCCGCAACACCCGGCGCTGGACAAAGGCTGTGAAGCTCAAACCCAGGGTGCGTATCGACTGCTGCGTGGCAAGTTCTTTTTCGACTACCTGAGCCGGCGTCATCCGCAAGGATTGAACCAGCGGCTCGTCGAAGTGCCCGGCGTCGGCCACGATGGGAATGGAATGTTCAATTCACCCGAGGGGCTGAAGGCATTGTTTGGTCAGTGAACCCTCGCGAATCTGCCCGCGAGAAAGATCCGCCCTTCAAGCGAGCATCCGTCGCAGTTCCCCACAATCGCGCGCATGCCAGTCCGTCAGTTCGGGCCACGGGTTGTCTGGCAGATTGACCAGCACCGTCCGCGCACCCGCCGCACGGCCGCAGTCCAGATCGAAACGATAGTCGCCGACCATGACCATCGTCTCCGGCGCCACGCTCCAGGCTTCGGCCAGTTTCAACAGGCCACCGGGATGAGGCTTGGGCGGCGCTTCGTCGCGACCCAGCACGTCCTCCACGGCAAAACAATCCGCCAGGCCGATGGCCTCAAGGGTGACGTGGGCCAGCTCGCGGGCGTTGCGGGTCAGGATGCCCAGGCGATAACCACGCCCGGCCAACTCGCGCACCAACTCGACCGCACCGGGCGCTGGCTTGGACCCCAGGGCCAGGTCCCGCTCATGTTCCAGCAGCCAGGCATGCTTGGCCGCCGCTTCCTCTGCCGGCAATGCCGCCAGATGCGTGAGGATGTCGTCTTCGGCCGGGATCGCCAGGGCCACGCGGATCGCGGCGAAATCATGCACGGCGATGGTCAGCGTGCCGTCCATGTCGAACACCCAATGCCGCACATCGGACAGGCTCATGCCCAATCCTTGCGATGGCGGATCAAGCCTTCCTGGGTCACCGAAGCCACCAATTGCCCGGCGCGATTGAACACGCTGCCCCGAGAGAATCCACGGGAATTGCCGGCCCATGGGCTGTCCATGGCGTAGAGCAGCCAGTCATCGGCGCGCAGGTCGGCATGGAACCACAACGCGTGATCGAGGCTGGCGACTTGCATGTCTTTCTGCCAGACCGATTTGCCGTGTGGCAGCATCGAGGTGGTCAACAGGCCGAAATCCGACGCGTAGGCCAGCAGGTATTTATGCAGCGCCGGCGAATCCGCCAGGGCGCCGTCGGCACGAAACCACACGTATTTGACCGGATCGGCCGGCTGCGGGTTGTAAGGATCTTTTTCCGTGACCGGGCGCACCTCGATCGGCTTGGGGCACAGCAGTTTTTCACGCATGTGCTCGGGCAACAGGTGCGCCCGCTGCTGGGTCAGCTCAAGCTCCGAGGGCAAGTTCTCCGGCCCGACGACTTGCGGCATGGTGCTTTGATGTTCAAAGCCTTGCTCGTCGTACTGGAACGAGGCGCTGCAGGTGAAGATCGGGTTGCCCTTCTGGATCGCCGTGACCCGACGGGTGCTGAAGCTGCCGCCGTCACGCACGCGATCGACTTGATAGACCACCGGCAACGCCGCATCGCCCGGGCGCAGGAAGTAACCGTGCATCGAGTGCACATGGCGCGCCTCTTCCACGGTCTGGCTCGCCGCCGACAACGACTGGCCCAACACCTGGCCGCCGAACAACTGGCGGAACCCCAAGTCCTGGCTGCGACCGCGAAACAGGTTCTCCTCGATCGGTTCCAGGGTCAGCAGGTCGACCAGATCTTCCAACACGTGGCTCATTCAGACTTTCCTCACAACAGCACAAAACCGCGCAGGCGGCGCTGCGGCGGCGGATCGATGATTGGCCCGGGCCATTGTGGCGGGCATTGTAGACGTCCGTGTCGGCTAACCGTGCAGGGTCTGCAGCCACTGCTCGCGGTTGATTCGGTAGAGCACATGGTGACGCAATGGATGGCCGACCGCGAGCTTTGGATGCTCGAAGTCATCCGCCGGGTCGTGCAGCATGCCAATGGCCTGCATGACTTTTTGCGACGGCAAGTTATCCACAGCGGTGAACGCCACGACTTCCTCCAGCCCCAGGCGGTCGAACGCGCAGCGCAACGCGGTCCACGCGGCCTCGCTGGCATAACCCAGGCCCCAGTGCTCCCGGGCCAGGCGCCAGCCGATCTGGACCGCGGGGGTGAAATGCGCGTCGAACCCGACCACGCCCAACCCGGTGAAGCCAATGAAGGCACCGGTGTCCTTGCGCTCCAGCGCCCACAAGCCAAAACCGTGCTCGGCGAAATGCCCGCGCACCCGGCCGATCAGCGCGGCGCTTTCCAGGCGGCTCAACGGTGCCGGAAAATAACGCATCACTTGGGGATCGGCAGACATCGCCGCAAACGCCGGCAAATCATTGTCGCTCCACTGTCGCAGTATCAGCCGTGCGCTTTCCAGTTCCAGTATCGGCTCCATTTTCACTCCCTTTCCATGCCCAGAGTTTACATCGCTGGTAGGATCCGTCACTCGATCGCCACTGAAAACACCATGCCGCTGCCGCTGATCTACCACGAAGACTACAGCCCCGAATTTCCCCCGGAGCACCGTTTCCCCATGGACAAGTTTCGCCTGCTGCGCGACCACTTGGTGGACAGCGGCCTGACCCGGGACGCGGACCTGTTGCGTCCGGCGCTGTGCCCGCCGGAGATTCTCGCCCTGGCCCACGATCGCGCTTATATCGAACGCTATATGGGCGGCGAGTTGTCCCGCGAAGACCAACGGCGCCTTGGCCTGCCCTGGAGCGAAGCCTTGGCCCGGCGAACGGTGCGCGCCGTCGGCGGTTCACTGCTCGCCGCCGAGCAAGCGCTTGAGCATGGGCTGGCCTGTCACCTGGCCGGCGGTACGCATCACGCCCACTACGACCACCCGGCGGGCTTTTGCATCTTCAACGACCTGGCGGTGATCAGCCGCTACTTCCTGGCCAGTGGCCGGGTCTCGCGGGTGTTGATTTTCGATTGTGATGTGCATCAGGGCGACGGTACGGCTCGAATACTCCATGACACCCCGGACGCCGTGACAGTTTCCTTGCACTGCGAAAAGAATTTTCCTGCACGCAAGGCGCATAGCGATTGGGACATTCCCCTGCCGATGGGCATGGGTGACGACGCGTACCTGCGCGTCGTCGATGACGCCCTCAACTACCTGCTGCCGCTCTACCAGCCGGACCTGGTGCTGTATGACGCCGGGGTCGACGTTCACAAGGACGATGCCCTCGGTTACCTGAAGTTGACCGACGAAGGCCTCGCTGCCCGCGATGAAAGCGTGATGCGCCATTGCCTGGGGCGGGACATCCCGGTAGTCGGCGTGATCGGCGGTGGCTACAGCAAGGACCGCAAAGCCTTGGCCCGCCGTCACGGGATCTTGCACCACAGCGCACAAAAGGTCTGGGTGTCATCAGGCTGTCACTGAAACCTGCGCTTTACCCACAATGGCTGTGGAATGGCCTGTGGATAACCTGAGCGAAACGGCTTACAGCCTGTGTTGCCTCTAGTCCGCGCCGGACTGGTTGTTTTTTGATCAACCCAAGCTCCGATGCTCCCGGAAGAACCGGTGCTGCTAGAATGCTGCGCCTATTCCAGCCCCAAAGTTCAAATCATGACCTCGACTGCCCAAGCTTCTTCTCCCAACGTCGCCATCATCGGCGGTGGCCCCGCCGGTCTGATGGCGGCCGAGGTGTTGAGCCAGGCCGGCATCCAGGTCGACCTGTACGACGGCATGCCGTCCGTGGGTAGGAAGTTTTTGCTGGCCGGTGTCGGCGGGATGAACATTACCCACTCGGAAGCGTTCCCGGCGTTCCTGTCCCGCTACGGCGAGCGCGCGCCGAACGTCGCCCCGCTGTTGAGGGCGTTCGGGGCGGATGAGTTGTGCACATGGATTCACGGCCTCGGCATCGAGACCTTTGTCGGCAGCTCGGGGCGGGTATTCCCTACGGACATGAAAGCCGCGCCGCTCTTGCGCGCCTGGCTCAAACGCTTGCGCGATGCCGGCGTGGCGATCCACACGCGCCATCGCTGGCTCGGTTGGAACACCGACGGCAGCCTGCGTATCGCCAGTCCAGACGGTGAAAAGTCGCTGCGGCCCAACGCAACGTTGCTGGCATTGGGCGGCGGCAGCTGGTCACGCCTGGGATCCGACGGTGCCTGGATGCTGCCGCTGGAACAGCGCGGTATTGCCCTGGCGGCCTTGCAGCCGAGCAACTGCGGATTCGACGTGCCGGCCTGGAGCGATCTTCTGATCGGCAAATACGCCGGCGCCCCGCTCAAGAACATCGCCATTGGTCTCAACGACGACGTGCCGCGCCTCGGCGAATGCGTCATCACCGCCACCGGCCTGGAAGGCAGTCTGATCTATGCACTGTCGGCGCGGATTCGGGAGGCTATCAACCAGCATGGACAGGCCACTGTTCATCTGGATCTGCTGCCTGGCAGGCCTGTGGACAAAATTCTTCAAGCGCTGGGCAAACCGCGCGGCTCACGCTCGATGGCCAAGCACTTGCACGGCCAGCTGGGGATCGATGGGGTCAAAGCGGCGTTGTTGCGAGAACTCACGTCGGCCGATTGTTTCACCGACATGGCGCGGCTGGCCCAGGCGATCAAGGCCTTGCCCGTTACCCTGGTGAAAACCCGCCCGCTGGACGAAGCCATCAGCAGCGCCGGAGGCGTGACCTTCGAAGCCTTGGATGAGCGGCTGATGCTCAGGCAACTTCCCGGGGTTTTCTGCGCGGGGGAAATGCTCGATTGGGAAGCGCCGACCGGGGGTTATTTGCTCACAGCGTGCTTTGCCAGTGGCCGGGCGGCGGGATTGGGGATGGTGGAATTCCTGAGGCAGTGATCGTTCCCGCGTTCGGCTTTTGGGACGCAGAGCGTCCCGGGCTGCATTCCCACGCGGAGCGTGGGAATGATCAGCGTCAGGGTTTCTTCTTACGCGGCCCAGTATTGAACACCGGCACTTTTCGCACAGGCTTCACCGAAGGTTCGACCGGTCCCGCGTCGCCACTGTCCACCCACTTGCCCAGGTTGCGCTTGCTGCCGCTGCCTTGGGTTTTCGGTTTCTTCGGCTTTTTCGGTTTCTTCACAACCTGGCCGCTGGCATCGGTGTCCGGCACGCGGTGTTCAGGCTCGAAGTCGTGTTCCATCTGCCGGGGCAATGTCTGACGGGTCAGGGTTTCGATGGCTGACAGCAGGTTCACTTCATCGGCGCAGACCAGGGAAATCGCCTGCCCGGTGGCGCCCGCCCGTCCCGTGCGACCAATGCGGTGGATGTAGTCCTCGGCAACGATTGGCAAATCGAAGTTCACCACCAGCGGCAAATCCTCGATATCCAGCCCGCGTGCGGCAACGTCGGTCGCCACCAGGATTTGCACTTCGCTTGCCTTGAAGCGGTCCAGCGCACGTTGGCGGGTGGCCTGGGGTTTGTCGCCATGGATGCCATCGGCGTTGACGCCCAGCCCTTGGAGTTTTTCCACCAACGCATCGACGCCGTTGCGGGTCTTGGCGAACACCAGTACTTGCTTCCACTTGTGCTTGCGCATCAGGTGGACGAACAGTTCCGGCTTGCGTTTCTTGTCGACCGTCACCACCCACTGCTTGACCGTGTTTGCCGCCACGTTGCGCGGGCTCACTTCGATGCTCAGCGGGTCGTTGAGCATCTGCCCGGCCAGCAGGCGGATCGCGTCGGAAAACGTCGCCGAGAACAGCAGCGTCTGGCGCTTCTTCGGCAGTGCCTTGTAGATGTTTGCCAACTCTTCGGAGAAACCCAGGTCGAGCATGCGGTCGGCTTCGTCCAGCACCAGGGTCTGCAACTGGTTGAACTTCAGTGCGTTCTGGCGAAACAGATCGAGCAAGCGCCCTGGCGTGGCAACCAGCAGGTCGACACCTTTGCGCAACTTCATCATCTGTGGGTTGATGCTGACGCCACCGTACACGGCGTAGGTGCTCAGCGGCAGGTTCTGCGCATACTGGCGCACGCTTTCATGAACCTGCTCGGCCAGCTCGCGGGTCGGCACCAGGATCAGCGCCCGTACTGAATTGGCCGTGACCTTTGGCCCTTCGGTGGCCAACAGCTGCAACAGCGGCACGGCGAAACCGGCGGTCTTGCCGGTGCCGGTCTGGGCCGCGGCCATCAGGTCGCGACCAGCGAGCACCGCCGGCATGGCTTCGGCCTGGACCGGCGTCGGCGTCTGGTAGCCGAGCGTCTCGAGGGCGCGCAGCAGGGGTTCGATCAGGCCAAGGGTGGCGAAAGTCATGGAGATACCGTAGGAAAAATCAGCGCAAGGTGTGCAATGCGCGGCAGTTTACCCTAAATCAGGATTCGGCCGGTGCAGGCTTGGGCTTGCGCCACTGCGGCAAGCCGATCAACACCACGGCGCTGATGATCACCAGCATCGCCAAGGCCTCCTCGACGCCGATGGTTTCTCCGGCGAAGACGATCCCCAGCAACACCGCCACCGCCGGGTTGACGTAGGCATAGCTGGTGGCCGCTGCCGGACGCACGTGCTTGAGCAGGTACATGTAGGCGTTGAAGGCGATGATCGAGCCGAAACCGATCAGATAGACCAGCGCGAACCAGCCTTCCAGCGGCGGCATGTGATCCAGGTGCTCGCCGCTGGCGAAGCTGGCGATCAACAGCACCACGCCGGCGACCAGCATTTCCACGGCACTGGCCATCGCCCCGGCCGGTAACGGCAAGTGTCTGCTCAATACCGAGCCAAAGGCCCAGGAAGCCGCCGCGAAGACCAGCAAAGCCGCCCCCAACGGGCTCGATTGCAAGTTGGAACCCAGGTTGAGCATGGCGATGCCGATCAATCCCAACACAATCCCTGCCCATTCCAGACGGGTATTACGTGCGCCCCAGAAATAGCCGCAGAGCAAGGTAAACAAAGGCACCGTCGCCACGGCCAACGCCGCCACCCCAGACGCCACGCCCATGTGCTCGGCGACACTCACCGCACCGTTGCCGAACGTCAGCAGCAGCACGCCAATGAGTGCCCCGGCTTTCCATTGCACCCAGGTCGGTGCCGGCGCCCCACGCCAACGCAGGAATCCGTACATCAGCGACCCGGCGATCACGAAACGAATCCCGGCCAGCAGCAAGGGCGGCCAATGCTCGACGCCGATGCGAATCACCAGGTAGGTCGAACCCCAGATGACGTACAAGGCGAAGAAGGCAGCGATCAACGGCAACGGAAAACGACGTGGGCCAGGCATGTTCAACTCGAAGTCAGGACGATGAGAACCGTTCATTCTAGAAAGGCGACAGGCAGAAAATAAGCTACAAAACCTGTTTATCCGAGCCATACACTTTTCAAGACCCGGAGATGTTGATCGTCCCCACGCTCTGCGTCCCTAAAAAACCGGACGCAGAGCGTCCTATGAGGCATTCCCACGCGGAGCGTGGGAATGATCGACGATCAAGGGTGATGAGGTGTGTTCAGAACCCGCGATGGCGCTTGAGATGCTCGTTGATCTTCGCCGCTGGCACTTTCTGCAGACTGCATAGCAGATCATGGGACAACGCCCGCAACCCATGCTTGTGTCGCAGTTCCAAAGCCAGGTGCGCGGTGAGGTTGGCGGCCATTTCGGCGTCGGCCATGGCCCGGTGAGCCTGGCCGGTGTGGGGCAAACCGGCGAAGACATTGAGCGTGCCGAGCTTGTGGTTGGGTGCCGCCGGCATCAAGCGCCGGGCCAGCAACAATGAACAGGCGAAATTCTGCAGACGGGTACGTTTTATCCGCCCGAGTTCGAAGTCCCAGAACTTCTGGTCGAAAGCGGCGTTATGGGCCAGCAACGGCGTGGTGCCGACGAACTCGTTGACCTCGTTCATCACCCGCTCGGCCGACGGTGCGCTACGCAGCATGGCATTGCTGATGCCGGTCAGTTGCTCGATAAACGCCGGGACGCGGACGCCGGCATTCATCAGGCTCTGGTAGCGGTCGACGATCCGCCCCTGCTCCAGCATGACCACGGCAATTTCCGTGGCCCGGCAGCTGCTGCTCGGGGTGATGCCGGTGGTTTCAAAGTCGATGACTGCGATGCGTTCCAAACCTGTGGGGCTCCTTGAGGATCAGTTCTTGAGCAGCAATGCGCCTTCGATGGGCACGTAGCGGCTGGCGGCGCGGATCAGCGAGTTGGCGGTCAACCCCGGCACGCCGTAGGCCACCGCTTGCACGCCGTGCTTGCTGATGATGCGCTCGAGCAGCATGTCGAAATCGCCATCGCCGGAGGCCAGCACCACTTCATCGACGTGGTCGGCGGCGTCCATGATGTCGAGGGTGATACCCACGTCCCAGTCGCCCTTGGCCGAGCCGTCGCTGCGCTGGATGTAGGGCTTTAGCTTCACGATGAAACCCAGGTTGCGCAGGATCTGCTGGAATTGCTGCTGCTTGCTGTCGCCGCGATCGATCGCATAGGCATAGGCTTCGACAATCTGCCCCTGCTTGCTGACATCAGCCCACAACGCCGCATAGTTGAAATGACAGCCGTAGGCTTGGCGCACGGTGTAGTAGAGGTTTTGGACATCGGCGAACACTGCGATTTTTTTCACCGCGTTTCCTCATGAATGCACACACGCGCAGGCCACCCGGCCCGAAAAGTTGCCCAGTATGCCAGCCTCGAGGAACGTTCCGCGAATAATCGGCCCGAGGCGCCAGGGCGCCCCGGACGAATGGCGGGTCAGACGAAGGAATCGTCGTCGCCGAAGAAGGACGAATCGTCGCTGTAGTCCGCGTCGCTGAAGCCGCCCGGGGCGTTGTCGACGCTACCGCTGTCGGCCACCCGCTGGTCATCGCCCCAGCCAGCGTCGCCGCTATTGGCGCTGTCGTTGACGGGCTGTGCCGGTTCTTCCCTGAGAATCTCGACGATCTCCTGGGGTTGATTGCTGTGGAACAGGCTGCTGATGCCTTGGGCCAGCATCACACCGCCGGCCACGCCCGCTGCGGTTTTCAGCGCGCCGCCCAGGAAACTGCCGGCCGCTGGAGCTTGCTGTTGCGGCGCGCCATAGTTGCCCGGCGCCGCGCCAAAGCCTTGCTGGGCCGGCGAATTGAAAGCAGGCCGTGCCGGTTCGCGCCAACCACTACCGCTGGAAGCCGGCACGCTGGCCGGACGCGAATCGCGGCTGCTGCCGCCGAAAATACTTGAGAGAAAACCACCACCGCCGCTGGGTGCCGCAGTCTGGCTACGGGCCTGCTGCAACTCGGCCTGCAATTGCTCGACCTGCTGGGCGAGCTGCTTGTTCTGCTCATCGAGGCGCTTGATCGCCGCCTCCTGCACCAGGATCGCCTGGGCCATGAAATAGCCCGCCGCAGGCTGGTTGGCCAAGTGCTCCTTGATCCGCGCCTCGGCCTGGGCGTCGCGCGGGGCTGAATCCTTTTCGGCCTGTTGCAGCCGTGAAAACAGTCCATCGATCAGGGTTTGTTCTTCGCTGTTCATGGCGACCTCATCAGATTGCCGGATAAAAAAACCGAGCCGGTCCGCAAAAGACCGGTGCCGGTCAGTAATGGGGACCACCGGGAAGCTTTCAATGGTCTTTACCTGATGTTTACGTTTGTTTATGCGCTCACCTGATGGGTAAAGTGTCGGACCGCTTTTTCTGAACTGCGATACCGACTCATGAATCCGTTAGAAGTACTGCGCGACTCCTTGTATTTTTTCAAACGCCACCTGGGCCGGATCGCCCAGCTGTGCCTGCCGTTGGTGATACTTGAAGCGGTGCTGCAACAAGGGGTGGACAGCGCCTTCGGGGCCGAAGGGTTTTCCGGCTACAGCGTAATCGTCGGTCTGTTGGTGTACCCGCTGTACACCGCCGCGTTGATTCTGTACCTGGATGCTCGCAGTCGCGGCGAAGCCCCGCTTGCTCGAGACCTGCTCGCGGCCGCCCTCCTCCAATGGCCACGCTTTGCCTTGCTGACGGCCCTCAACACGCTGTTGATCCTGGTTGGCATCTCCCTGTATTTCCTGCCGGGCCTGTGGTTGATGGTGGTCCTGGCTTTCGGTGAATACCTGCTGGTGCTGCGGGGCCTGGCACCGCTGGCCGCCATGAAGGAAAGCCTGCGCATGAGTCGCGGACATTTCTGGCGAATCCTGTTGTGCATTTTGTCGGTGATGGTGCCGCTGTGGCTGCTCAAGGGCGCCAGCGTCTCGGTGTACCCTGAGCCCCAGAATCCGTTGATCAGTTTGCTGATAGACAGCGTCCACAGTTTCCTGCAACTGTTTACCACGGTGGTGCTGTTCCGAATGTTCATGTTGATTGCAGAAAAACCCGAGCCATGACCCGTCTGCTGCGATACACCTTGCTAGGCCTGTTGTTGCTCGTCGGCATTGCGGCCTTTTCCATCTATGGCCTGACCTGGCGCCCCCAGGCCCGGGAGGCGCTGCCGGTCAGTTGCGCCGCGAATGCCGCGCCGCTGGTGCCTGGACAGGCGTTGAAGGTGATGACCTGGAACGTCCAGTTCCTCGCCGGCAAGCGCTACGTGTTCTGGCACGACCTGGCCCAGGGCGACGATGAAAGCCCGACCCTGGAAGACATGGCCTTCAGCCTCGACGAAGTCGCACGGGTCATTCGCGACGAGCAACCGGACGTGGTGTTGCTCCAGGAACTGGACAACGGCGCCAAGGCCAGCGACTACCAGGATCAGCTCAAGCTGTTGCAGGAGCGTCTGGCCGACCTGTATCCCTGCGGAACCAGCGCCTTCGACTGGAAGGCCGACTTTATCCCCAACCCGCGCATCTTCGGCAGCGTTGGCCGGCAGTTGGCGACGCTGAGCCGCTACCGCGTCGACCATGCCGAGCGAGTGCAATTGCCGGTGGCCGAGGCGAACTTCATCAGCCGTCAGTTCCAGCCAAAAAATGCTCTGCTGATCAGCTATCTGCCCCTAAGCGACGGCGGGCAACTGGCAGTGCTCAATACGCACCTGGAACGGGCCGCGCAACCGGATGACACCGCCCTGGCCCAAGTCAATGCCGTATCCAAGGCCCTGGACAAGCTCGAGTCCGCCGGCACCCCTTGGTTGATCGGCGGCGATTTCAATCTGTTGCCCCTTGGCCAATATCGGCGCCTTCCGGCCGAACAGCGCTCGCCTTATTCCGCCGACAGCGAGCTACACCTGTTGTGGGATAAATATCCGATGATTCCCACCAACAACGAGGCCAGCGGCATCGACCGCGCACACTGGTTGACTCACTACCCGAACGACCCCGGCCTCAACGGCCCCGACCGGACCGTCGACTACCTGTTCTACAGCCCGCGCCTCAAGCGGGTCGAAGCCCAGGTCCGACAGGACGACACGTTGCGTATTTCCGATCATTTGCCGGTGATCGCGCGGTTTCTGTTGCCGGCGGCACCCTGAGAAGCGCTACAGCGTTACCGACGACGCTGCCGCGGGTCGTCGTCAGTCCTCGAAGAGGCCATACAATGGCCTCGTTAGCGGGTTCGTATACAACACGGCTATCAGGGACGTGTCCCGACCGTCGCCTCCTGCACCGTCCACGGCTTGACCTGCTCGCTGAGCGTCAGTCCAAGACCTGGCCGAGTGGGCACGAGCATCCGCCCGTCACGGGTTTCCAGACGCTCATTGAACAGCGGCTCGAGCCATTCGAAATGCTCGACCCAGGGTTCGGTCGGGTACGTCGCCGCCAAGTGGACGTGTAGCTCCATGGCGAAATGCGGCGCCAGCATCAAGCCGGCCTGCTCGGCCATCGCCGCCACCTTCAGATACGGCGTGATCCCCCCCACGCGTGGCGCGTCGGGCATCAGGAAGTCGGCACCGCGCAGTTTGATGAATTCGGCGTGCTCGGCAACGCTGGTCAGCATTTCACCGGTCGCAATCGGCGTATCGAATTGTTGCGCCAATGCGGCGTGGCCCTCGGCGTCGTAACAATCGAGCGGTTCTTCGATCCAGATCAGGTTGTACGCTTCAAATTGACGACACATGCGCTGGGCTGTCGGGCGATCCCATTGTTGGTTGGCGTCGACCATCAGCGGGAAGTCGTCGCCCAAGTGTCTGCGCACCGTGCTCACCCGCTGGATATCAATGGCGCAGTCCGGCTGTCCGACTTTCAACTTGATGCCGCCGATACCTTTTTCACGAGACAGGTCGGTGTTCTTCATCAGTTGATCCAGCGGCGTGTGCAGGAAGCCTCCCGAGGTGTTGTAGCAGCGCACTGAATCGCGCTGGGCGCCGAGCAGGCGCGCCAGGGACAAATTCGCCCGCTTGGCTTTCAAATCCCACAACGCCACGTCGAACGCACCGATGGCCTGCGTCGACAGGCCGCTACGCCCCACGGAGGCGCCGGCCCAGCACAACTTGGTCCAGAGCTTGGCGATGTCGCTTGGGTTTTCGCCAATCAACGCCGGTGCTATTTCCTGGGCGTGGGCGAACTGCCCAGGCCCACCGGCGCGTTTCGAATAGCTGAAGCCAAGGCCGCGATGCCCGTCGATGGTTTCAATCTCAGCGAAAAGGATGGCGATTTCGGTCATCGGCTTTTGCCGGCCGGTGAGCACCTTGGCATCGCTGATGGGATTGGCCAGCGGCAAGATCACCGAAGAGACGCGGACCCAGGCGATACGGTCGCCGTCGGAGGATCCATTGGTTTTCTCTAATGCAGACATGCGCGTACTCCTTGGTTGCTTCGATTAAATTCCACCGTGTTCAGGATGATGATTGCGCAATCATCTCAACGTTTGAAAAAGGGGCTTCGTTCGACGGTACGCAAGCCCCTCAGGCGGAATACTACATTGATTGCGCAATCATTCAAGCAACAACAGGCCACGTGGACGCATGCATACTTAGGTAGTGGCTCGGTCAATCAGCGTGAAACCCGTGTCGATGCGCACGTCTTTCAAGGACGAAGGGTTGTCGAATCGGTCAAGCAGCGCCTCGGCGACCTGTAAGCCGATTTTCTTGCCATCGACGCTGACGGTGGACAACGCGGGGTAGACATGGGCAGCGCTGCTCAAATCGCCAAACCCCATGACGGCAAGGTCGCCGGGCACGTTCAAGCCTTGGCTTGCGGCTTCGGCCAGGACGCCTTGAGCCACCGTGTCCGAGCTGCACACCACGATGTCGGGGCGTTTCGACAGGTCCAATAACCGCCGCAGCCCTTCCCGCCCGATCTCAAGGGTGGCGGGCGGTGCGAGGACTTCCATCGGCACCTGCTCGATGCCCTGGCGCTTCAGTTCGGCGACAAGACTGTTGCAACGACGCAGGCCACGGGGGTCGCTGATGGTCACCACGGAGAAACGCTTGTAACCCTTTTTCAGCAGATGACGCGCCGTCTCCTCCCCGACCTTTTCATGGGAAAAGCCAACCAGCATGTCCAAGGGGTTTTCACTCAAGTCCCAGGCTTCAACCACTGGGATACCTGCCTGGGCGAGTCGCAGACGGCTTGATTCGGTGTGAAGCGTACCGGTCAGCACGATGCCATCCGGGCGGCGGCCAAGAACGGCCTCCAGCAGTTTTTCTTCCTGCTCCGGGCTATAGCCGGTAAGCCCCACCAGGGTTTGATAGCCCGCCTGGGCCAGGCGGTCCATCAGCGATTGCACGGTGTCGGCAAAAATGGAGTTGGCGATGGTTGGCAGGAAAATCGCCACCAGGCGGCTCTTGCTGCTCGCCAAGCCACCGGCCAGCATATTCGGCACATAGCCCGATTGGCGCACTGCTTCGCGGACCTTGTCCCGGGTGTTCTCGCTCACCAGTTCCGGTCGGTGCAAGGCCCTGGAAACTGTCATTGGCGACACGCCCGCGATCCTGGCCACGTCGATCAACGTCAAGCTGGGCGTTGCTGGTTTTTTTGCCATGGATTTTTCCGAAGCATTGAGTGTGCATTGGGCAATTTGCGAGCGCGTAAATCTAACATCCGCCACCGCGCCCTGGCCCGCGGTGTTTTATTTTCGCGGTTTGGCCCGCGCGGTTGCCTCCGCCACCAGCGGGTCGTCCGGCCAGTAATGCTTGGGATAGCGCCCCTTGAGATCTTTTTTCACCTCGGCATAGGTGCTGCGCCAGAAGTTCGCCAGATCCTGCGTCACTTGCACCGGTCGACGCGCCGGCGATAACAGGTGCAGCTTGACCACCTGCCGCCCACCGGCGATACGTGGGGTGTCGGCCAGGCCAAACAGCTCCTGCAAGCGTACCGCGAGGACCGGCGGATGCTCGCTGTAATCCAGGCGAATCGATGAGCCCGAGGGCACGCTTAAATGGTGGGGCGCCAGTTCGTCCAAACGCTGCGGCAAAGGCCAGGGCAACAGGTTGCGTACGATGCTCGACAGATCCAGGTTGGCAAAATGACTGAGGCGCGAGACCCGTCCCAGGTAGGGCATCAACCAATGCTCGAGACTGTCCAGCAACGCCGTGTCACTGACGTCCGGCCATTCGCTCTCGCCTTTGGCCTCCCTATCGAGCCGGCGCAGCAGCGCCACCCGCGCCTGCCATTGGCGCAGCTCTGGCGTCCATGGCAGCAGCTCTAGCCCCTTGCGCCGCACCAGGTTGACCAGGGCCTGATTACGGGCGGATTCATCCAGGCCGGTCAGCGGTTCGCGGCTGAGTACCAGTTCGCCGACCTTGCGCTGGCGCTCCGCCCGCAGCACGCCTTCGCGCTCGTCCCAATCGAGTTGATCCACGGTGCGCACTTGCTCGGCCAGCACCGAATCGAAAAGCGCCGGATCGAAGTCCGTGGCAAGGTAGATTCGCTCTTCGCGCTGGCCCTGGCGACTGCCCAAATCGGCGATCACCAGCCACGCTTGTTTCATCAGGCTGTCAGCTTCGGCGAACAGCGCCGCACGGCCGTTGGCCAGGCGATACTCCGCGCCGCCGGGCCGGCGCTGCTGGGCGACGCGGTCCGGATACGCCAACGCCAGCAAAGCGCCGAGCCAGCGCGGATGATCAGGATCGGTCACCGCCTCTTCGGCCTTGCCCCGCAGGTAGCCGCGATATTGCCGGGCCAACTGCCGGGCCCGTTGCACCCCACCCTGAGCGCCCCGCGCGGCGCGCTCTTCGCCGCAAAGCAAGGCCAGGCGACTGTGCAGGTCCGCGCCGGCACCGCGCAGAATGTCGCGCTCGCCCAACAGCGCGGCGACGTTACAGGCCATGTCTGCCAGGCCCAGCGCCTGGCCGCGCAACAACAGATGGGCGATACGCGGGTGGGCCGGCAGTTCGGCCATGGCCTGGCCGTGGCGGGTCAGTTGTTCGCCCTCCAGCGCGCCCAGGCGTTGCAGCAGGTCTTGGGCCTGGGCATAAGCGGCGGTCGGCGGAACATCGAGCCAGACCAATTGCTGCGGCGTCACGCCCCAGCGCCCCAGCTGCAGGGCCAACCCGGCCAGGTCCGCCGACAGAATTTCCGCGCTGCCGTAAGCAGCCAATTGCTCATGCTGGTCTTCGGACCACAACCGATAACACACACCCGGCTCCAGTCGCCCGGCCCGACCGGCGCGCTGGGTGGCGCTGGCGCGGGAGATGCGCTGGGTGTCGAGGCGAGTCATGCCGCTGCCCGGATCGAAACGCGGTACGCGGGCAAGTCCGGCATCCACCACCACCCGCACGCCGTTGATGGTCAGGCTGGTCTCGGCGATGTTAGTGGCAAGGACGACTTTGCGTTGGCCGGGCGGTGCCGGGTCGATGGCGGCACGCTGGGCGGCGAGGTCCAGCTCACCGTGCAACGGGCACAGCAACACATTGCCGCCCTCGCCCAGCGCCTCGGCCAGTTGTTGATGGACCCGGCGAATCTCCGCCTGCCCGGGCAAGAACACCAGTACGCTGCCAGTCTCGTCGTGCAAAGCTTCGAGCACGGTCTGCACCAGCCGCGGCTCGATGAATTCGCCGGGCTGGAAGGGCCGTCCCCAGCGCACCGTCACCGGGAACATGCGGCCTTCGCTGCGCAGGATCGGCGCGTTATCCAACAACCCGGCCAGGCGCTCGCCTTCCAGGGTGGCGGACATCAACAGAATCTTCAGCGGCTGGTCTTCACGAAACAACTCGCGGCCGTTGAGGCTCAAGGCCAAGGCGAGGTCGGCATCGAGGCTGCGTTCGTGGAACTCATCGAAAATCAACAGCCCCACGCCCTCCAGCGCCGGATCATCCTGCAAACGGCGAGTCAGGATGCCTTCGGTGACCACTTCGATGCGGGTCTTGGGGCCGACTTTGCTGTCGAGACGAATCCGGTAGCCGACCGTTTCGCCGACTTTCTCTCCCAACTCACTGGCCAGCCGTTCGGCCGCCGCCCGTGCCGCCAGGCGCCGGGGTTCGAGCATCAGAATGGTTTGCCCGGCCAGCCACGTTTCGTTCAACAAGGCCAGGGGAACACGGGTGGTTTTACCGGCACCGGGGGGCGCTTCGAGCACCGCTTCGTGGCGCAAGGCCAAGGCTTGGCGCAGCGCGGGTAAAACTTCATCGATCGGCAAAGAAATCATGCTGGCTCCAAAACAGAGGGCCGAGTATAACGGCGAACTGTTTAGCGTGGTCTGGACTCCAACCAGCAACGCCCTTACCTGCTCAGGAGATTGCTATGCGTATTCCCTTTCGCGTGATCGGCGGCGTCCTGGTCGCCAGCCTGCTGACCCAGATCAGCGCCTGTGGCTCGATCTTCTACCCGGACCGTCGCGGCCAGATCGACGGCAAGATCGACCCGGCTATTGCCGCGCTCGACGCCGTCGGCCTGCTGTTCTACATCATTCCCGGCCTGATCGCCTTTGCGGTGGACTTCGCCACCGGCGCGATCTACTTCGAGCCGGGCAGAAGCGTGCAGATCGAGCCAGAGAAACTCAAGCCGGCCATCAACCCCGACGGCACGATCAATAACCAAAAGCTGCAAGCCATCCTGGAAAGCGAGCTGGGCCGCAGCTTCCCGTTGGACGATCCGCGCCTGATCCAGCACAAGGGCAACGTGCAACAACTGGCCACGCTCGGTCTCGTACCTGCCGCATAAAAGGCGCAACCCAAGGAAGACCGCGCCATGACCACCAGCACCGAACACGCTCGCCTGCTACGCCTGGCCACCCGGGCGTCGGTGGCCGTGGCGTTCATCCTGATCGTTGCCAAGGCGCTGGCCTGGTGGCTAAGCGGTTCGGTGAGCATGCTCGCCGGCCTGACCGATTCGACGCTGGACGGCGTCACCTCGCTGCTCAATCTGCTGGCGGTGCATTACGCGCTACGCCCCGCCGACGATGACCATCGCTACGGCCATGGCAAGGCTGAGTCCTTGGCCGGCATGGCCCAGGCGCTGTTCATTGGCGGCAGTGCGGTGTTGATCGCCTTGCAGGCCTTCGAGCGTCTGAAAGCGCCGGTGCCAGTCGAGGCGCCGTGGCTCAGCGTCGGCGTGATCGTGTTTTCCCTGGCGCTGACCTTGGCGCTGCTGGCCTTGCAGCATCGAGTCGTGCGCGCCACCGGCTCCAACGCCGTGCGCGCCGACTCCCTGCATTACCGCTCGGACCTGCTGCTCAACGGCAGCATCCTGGTTGCGCTGATCCTGGCCGGCTTCGGCTGGTATCAGCTTGATGCCTGGTTCGGCCTGGGCATCGCCGCCTACATTCTGTGGAGCGCCGTGCAGATCGCCCGGGAGAGCTTCGCCGTGCTGATGGATGAAGAACTGCCGCCGGACGTCAGCCAGCACATGCTGGAACTGGCCTGCGCGGTACCCGGCGTGGTCGGTGCGCATGACCTGCGTACGCGGATCTCCGGGAACCATTGGTTTGTGCAATTGCATCTGGAATTGCCGGGGGAACTGACCTTGTCAGTCGCCCATGGCATCAGCGACCAAGCCGCCGATGCGATCCATCGCGCCTATCCGAAGGCCGAAGTGCTGGTGCATGCCGATCCGTTGGAGGTGGTGAAGCGAACCAGCACTTGATGTCCGAACCCGTGGCGAGGGAGCTTGCTCCCGCTCGGTTGCGCAGCGACCGTAAAAATCCTGGGCCTGCTGCGCAGTCCAGCGGGAGCAAGCTCCCTCGCCACAAGAGCGGCATCCTGCCTGCCGCCAGAACTCAGTACGTCACCTGATACCCACGACTGCTCAAGCAACTGCCTTGCGCCTGGCGATAGGTCTGTACCACTTCCGGTGCCGGTGGGTAGGTGTAGTTGCGCGGATCGAATCCGCTCTGCTGCACCGCCCAGCGATAACAGTCGTAGCCATCCTGATTGACCTGCTCGGGCGACTGGCCGTTGGCCGGATAAGCCACCACATCAAAGCTGTTGCCCTGGGGTTGCGGCTGCGGGTTGGCGACCGGTGCCTCGACCACGACGTAATCCTGAGTATTGGCTTCGTAGATGTAATAGGCGCCGGCCGCGAGGAAGAACAGCGAGCTGCCGATCCAGACCTCGCGGGCATAATCGGGCAGGTAGCGGGTGCGAATGCCCCGTGGCGGCTGCACCACGACATAACGCGGTCCTTGCGGACGATACCAATAACCGCCGGAGTAGAAATAATCGTGGCCGCGATAAGGCACGCGGTAGTTGCGATCCGGGAATCGGTCGATTACATAACCCGGGCGATACTGCGGCCCAGGCCCCCAGCCGTTGCCATGCCCGCCCGGCCGACCAGGCCATTGCTGGTCGGGACGGCCGTCATGGCCGGGGCGTGGGTTCGGGTAGCCATCGTTGCGACGGGGAATATCGCGGTAGTAGCCCGGTTGCGGCTCGCGAGTCTGGGTCACGTTATCGGGCCGGCCCTGGATCGGCAGGTTATTGCCGGGTTGCTGCTGCGGCTTGACCTCGAACTGACGGCTGTTGTCGCCCCGAATGATCTCATTGCTCTGCGGACGCGGCTGGCCCGAGTAACCCTGGCCGTTGCCGCCGCGCCCGTCCTGCCCGCGACCGCCTTCCGGCCCACCACGGTTTTGTTGATCGTCGGCCACTCCCTGCGCACTGACACTTGCCCACAACAGACCAACACCTGCCAAACGCCAGATGCGCGACTTCATGAAATTCCTCACAACGGTTCGGGGCCTGATGATGAGACTGGAAAAGCCCAGGCCGGTTCTGCGACAGGTTATCAGCCACGGGGTTTATTTCGCAGGCATTAAAAAAGGGAGGCCCGTCGGCCTCCCTTTGAGAATCTAGTCCGTGCGCGACGCTTTTGGCATCGGCTCACCTCACGCCGTCTTCTGGACAGTGTGCAGCTCGGGGGTCTGCCAGTACCGGTGGGTACTGCGACCGCAGCCGGCCGGATTGGGCGGGCTGCACTGGACTGTTTGTCCGAGCAGTGATCTTGGTGGTAAGCATAGGCCCGAGGTGCCGACAGATGATTGCGAAGATTGCTTGAATAAACACTACTTGCGCAATTTTTACCCTTGGATGGATAATCTTCCGCAATTAACCGGATAAAGGCCCGCTCGATGAGCAAACTCGACCGCTACGACCTCAGTATTCTGGCGGAATTGCAGCGCGACGCGCGTATCTCCAACCAGGAATTGGCCGAACGCATCGGCCTGTCGCCCTCCCCTTGCTCACGGCGGGTCAAGCAACTGGAGGACGACGGCTACATCTCGCGCCAGGTCGCCTTGCTCGATCGCAAGATGCTCGGCCTTAGCCTGACTGCCTACGTACTGATCGGCATGGACCGCCACACCCCCGAGCGTTTCGAAAACTTCGAAGCCGCGATACGTAATCTGCCGCAAGTGTTGGAATGCAGCTTGGTGACCGGCATGGATGCGGACTACCAGCTCAAGGTAGTCGTGCCGGACATGGACCATTACCAGAAACTGTTGCTGGGGCACCTGACGCGGATCGATGGCGTCACCAGCGTGCGTTCGAGTTTTGTGCTGAACCAAGTGCTCAACAGCACCGAACTGCCGCTCACCCACCTGCGAAGCTGACCGCTTTTGTGGCGAGCGATGAACAGCTGCGACACACCGCCGCAGGCCAGTCCTGCACCCCGGCCCCATGCCGTATACTCGGCCCGCCTTTTCAATCCCGCCCCGCCGGAGTGCCCCGATGGATCCTGCTGTTTTCGAAGAGTGGATGATGACCGGCCTGGTCAGCATCCTGATCATTTTCATGGGTTTTATCGTTTGGGACCTGGCGAAGAAATCCAAGGCAGGGCGTTTTGGCTCGTTCATTCTGTTTTTTGTACTGGGCCTTGGCGTGGCAGCCTTCATCATCAAGAGCGTGGTGATCGGCCTGATCGAATCCGGCACGTTATAAGCGCGCCGGCACTTCCTTCCACTGGCCCTGATCAAGCCCTTCGATCGTCCAGTCGCCGATCCTGACCCGCACCAGGCGCAACGTCGGCAAGCCGACCGCCGCGGTCATGCGCCGCACCTGGCGGTTGCGTCCCTCACGGATGACCAGCTCCAGCCAACTCGTCGGCACGCTTTTGCGAAAGCGCACCGGCGGGTTGCGCGGCCACAATTGCGGCTCGTCCAGTTGGCGGGCCTGCGCCGGCAACGTCATGCCGTCGTTCAACTCCACGCCGTCGCGCAGGCGCTGCAACTGTTCGGCGCTGGGTTCGCCCTCTACTTGCACCCAATAGGTCTTGGCCAACTTATGCTTGGGGTCGGCAATACGCGCCTGCAATTGTCCATCGTTGGTCAGTAGCAACAGACCTTCGCTGTCACGGTCCAGCCGTCCGGCCGGATAGATGCCGGGCACGTCGATAAAATCCTTGAGGGTCGCCCGCCCTTCGCCGTCGCTGAATTGCGTCAGGACATCGAAGGGTTTGTTGAACAGGATCAGCTTCGGCTCGGCCGGCGGGGCCTTGGCCACACGGCGCGGCGCGGCGGCTGGAAGCTTCGCGCCAGGACGACGGGAAGCAGGGCGTGGAGGACGGGGCATGGCGGCAACAACATCTAACGGTCAGGGCCGACCATGCTAGTGGCCCGACCGTTAAATGACCACCGTTCAGAACGGCATCAGCGGAACGGCGGCTCGTCGAAGCTGCGCAGTTTGCGCGAGTGCAAAGAATTGAGCTCGGTACGCAACAGGTCCAGCGCCGCGATCCCGATCTTGAGGTGCTGGTTGACCGCCCGCTCATAGAACGCGTTGGCCGAGCCCGGCAGCTTGATCTCGCTGTGCAGCGGCTTGTCCGAGACGCACAGCAACGTGCCATAAGGCACCCGCAAACGGTAACCCTGTGCGGCGATGGTGCCGCTTTCCATGTCCACCGCCACCGCGCGGGACAGGTTGATCAACGGACGTTCCTGAGCCCAGCGCAATTCCCAGTTGCGGTCGTCATAGGTCAGCACAGTGCCGGTGCGCAGACGCTTCTTCAGCTCGTCGCCCTTTTCCCCGGTGACGTTGGCTGCCGCTTGTTGCAAGGCCATCTGCACTTCGGCCAAGGCCGGAATCGGAATATTCGGCGGCACCACCCGGTCGAGAATGCCATCGCGACGCATGTAGGCGTGGGCCAGCACGTAGTCGCCGATGGTCTGGGACTGCCGCAGCCCGCCACAGTGACCGATCATCAACCAGCAATGCGGGCGCAGCACGGCCAGGTGGTCGGTGATGTTCTTGGCGTTGGACGGGCCGACGCCGATATTCACCAGGGTCACGCCGTGACCGTCGCTGGCCTGCAAGTGATACGCCGGCATCTGGTAGCGATGCCAGACCACGCCGGCGGCGATGGCGGAGGCTTCGCCGTGGTCCATGTTCTTGTCGATGATCACGTTGCCCGGCAAGACCATGCGCACGAAACGCGGGTCGCTGCGCAACTGCTCCAGACCGTGGACGATGAATTGATCCACATAGCGATGATAGTTGGTCAGCAGGATCCACGGCTGCACATGGCGCCAGTCACTGCCGGTGTAATGCACCAATCGGCGAAGGGAGAAATCCACCCGCGCGGCGTCGAACAGCGCCAGGGGCAATGGGTCGGTGTTTTCCCAATCGTACAAGCCGTCGGCGATGCCATCGGTGGCGGCCGACAAGTCGGTGCTGGGGAAAACCCGCGCCAGCACGGCGGCGGTTACGCCCGAACCGGCCAGCTCATCGCCCTGCTCCACCACGTACGGATAAGGAATGTTCTGCTCGCTGACGCCCACCTCGACGGTGACGGTAAAGTCATGCATCAGTGGAACCAGCTGTTCCAGAAGATATTTGCGGAACGCGGCCGGGTGAGTGACGGTGACGCTGTAGGTGCCGGGCAACTGGACCTTGGCGTAGGCGCGCGTGGTCTGCGGGACTTCGCCATGGCAATGGTAGGTCAGGCGCAGGGCCGGGTAGCGAAACAACGCCCGTTGCTCGGCGTCCGGCTCGATGCGGTCCTTGAGGTAGCGCTTGAGCGCCTGGTTCAGCGCGCTGGTCGCACGCTCGTGCAGGGCCGCCAGCCGGTCCACGGCTTGCTCGGCGGTTTGAACGACAATAAACGCTTCGGTCACGATCAGCTTCCTGTGTTCTGACTTGCAGGCCTTCATCTTGCCTGCATCGTGGTCCGACGGGAACAGTGGCGTATTGGGCGCTATCACTTCACAGCGTCACGGTGGCTCCTAAAACGCTTGGGGCGTTGACCGGGCGACGATGGCCTCGACATTCAAGCCACGCGGCAAGGCACCGTAGACCCGGCCACCACAACCAAGGCGACTGGCGATGAACGCATCGCTGACGTCACCGTTGCCCGCCTCGAGCAGCAGCTTGGCTTGCAGGCCGACAGCGATGTCCTCGGTCAATTGTCGGGCGCGGTACTGGATGTCGTCGGTGTCCTTGAAGGCCACCTGCAACTGGTGGATGTGCCCGGCCAGACGCTTGTCGCCGTGGCCGTCGCCCAATTCGCTGAACAAGACCTCCAGCACACCGGGCTCTTTGGACAGGGCTCGTAGCACGTCCAGGCACTGCACGTTGCCCGAACCTTCCCACGTCGAGTTGACCGGCGCTTCGCGGTAAAGGCGCGGCAGGATGCTGTCTTCGACGTAGCCGGCGCCGCCCATGCATTCGGCGGCTTCGTTGATCATCGCGGGGGCCCGCTTGCAGATCCAATACTTGCCCACCGCCGTCACCAGCCGGGCGAACTTGGCCTCGTGCTCATCGCTCAGATGGTCCAGCGCCCGGCCCATGCGCAGGCTCAAGGCCAACGCCGCTTCGCTTTCCAGCGCCAGGTCGGCGAGCACGTTTTGCATCAGCGGCTGTTCGCTCAACAATTTGCCACCGACGTTGCGGTGCGCGCAGTGATGACTGGCCTGGGTCAACGCCTGGCGCATCAGGGCGCTGGAGCCGACCATGCAATCGAAGCGGGTCATGGCGACCATTTCGATGATAGTCGGCACGCCTCTTCCCTCTTCGCCGATCATCCAGGCCAGGGCACCGCGAAACTCCACTTCGCTGGAAGCATTGGAGCAGTTGCCGAGCTTGTTTTTCAGCCGCTGGATATAGAACTGATTGCGCGTATCGTCCGGGCGATGGCGCGGCAACAGGAAACAGGTCAGGCCCTTGTCGGTCTGGGCCAGGGTCAGGAAGGCATCGCACATCGGCGCCGAACAGAACCATTTGTGGCCCACCAGCTCATAGGCCTGGCCCGGGCCGCTGGCGCCTACCGGATAGGCCTTGGTGGTGTTGGCTCGCACATCGGTGCCGCCCTGTTTTTCGGTCATGGCCATGCCGAGGGTAACCCCGGCTTTATGGGCCATGTCGACGTTACGCGGGTCGTATTCGGTGGCCAGCACTTTCGGCAGCCAATGCTCGGCCAGATCCGGCTGCAGGCGCAGCGCTGGCACGCTGGCGAAAGTCATGGTCAACGGGCAGCCGGTGCCGGCTTCGGCCTGGCTGTGCAAATAGGTCATCGACGCACGGGCGACATGGGCGCCGGGTTGCGGATGGGCCCAGGGCAAACTGGGCAGGCCATGTTCGACGGCGGTACGCATCAGCTGATGGTAGGCGGGATGAAACTCCACCAGATCGATGCGATGGCCGTAACGGTCGTGACTGGAAAATACCGGTTTGTTCTGGTTGGCCAGGAAACCCGCTTCCATCAACGGTCCGCCGGCCAAGGCACCATAGGCATCGATCCGCGCCTGCGCCCAACCGGCGCCGAAACGCTGCGACCACTCTTGCAGCGGCAGATCGATGCGGAACAGGTTGGCGCCATCCAGGGAAGGAGGCTGGTTGGTGACGTCGTGGGTTTCGGCGAACTGATGCAGGTTCATGACGGGGCTCCTCGGCCGGTCAACAGGGGTTCAGTTAAGCACCGCCCCCTGACCGATCAAAGTGGCATATGCGCCTAAATATCGGCGCTTTCGCCCTGCCTCGGACAAAGTACCCGCCGTTGCAAGATGGCTTGCAGGACCTCGAATTTTACCGGTTTGCTCAAGTAGTCGATCAAGGCACCCGAAGGGCAACGTTCCTGGTCAATATTCGGGCTGACCACCAGCACGGGCAAGTCCTCGCAACCGGACAGCGCACGGACTTGGCAGCACAGCGACACGCCGTCCAGCGGTGACCGCTGGCAATCGAGGAGCACCGCGTCAAAGCTGTCGCCCTGTAGCAGGTCCAAGGCTGCGCGACCGCTGTCAGCCGTACGCACCCGATAGCCCAGCTTGAGCAACATGCCGCGCATGACCAACTGATCGATGTTGTTGTCGTCCGCCAGCAATACCGTGCAGTCCTGAGGCCGGCGAGAACCCTGGCGGCCATTGAACGAAAAAGGCGTCGGGACCGCCGCCGGCAGCGCCATGTCGAATTCCACGTCCAGCTGGAAACGACTGCCGCGGCCCGGTTCCGAGGTGTGGGCCAGACGCCCGCCGAGCAACTCGACCAATTGCCGACAGATCGCCAGGCCCACACCGAGGCCGCCGTATTCGCGGGTCATCGAGCCGTCGAGCTGGAAGAAGCGCTGGTACAGAGTTGCCTCGCCAAGGTCGGTAAAACCGATGCCGGTGTCGATCACGGCGAAAGACAGCACCAGCCGATCGAGCTCCGACGGCCGGCCAGTGACTCGCAGCGCGACGCCGCCTGCGCGGGTGAACTTGATGGCATTGTCCAACAGGCATTCCAGGCATTGGGCCAGTTTACCGCTGTCACCCAGGAGGCGATCCGCCAGGCCGGGGCTCACGTCCACCCTGAAATCCAGGCCCTTGGCTGCTGCGTTGGCACCAAACTGGACCTGCAAGGCGTCGACCACCCCACGCAGGCTGAACGGCGCCGGATAGACCTTGAGCTTGCCGGCCTGCAACTCGGTGAGGGTGAGGATGCCGTTGACCATGCGCATCATGTCCCGCGCCGAACCGGCGGCAGTCTGTTGATACTGGGTCAGTTCCTCGTCCATCTCGACGGTCTCCATCAACTCCAGGGAGCCGATTACGCCGTTCATTGGCGTGCGCAGCTCATGGGTCAAGGTGGCGAGGAATTCATCCTTGAGTTTGTTGCCCTGGGCCAATTGCTGGTTGAGCACTTCGAGCTTCTGCCCGGCGTCGAACAGCGTCTGGGCCTGTTGCTCGCGCATGGCGTTGATACGGTCCGCCAGGGCCAGGGACAACAGCGCCACTTCGATGGCCGAGCCGATCTGGCTGGCGTACATGGTCAGGAAGATGTTCGGCAGGTAGCCCAGCACCATCAGCGTATTAACGACGCCCCCCAGCAGAAATGCCGACCAGGCGATGATGAAATAACGCGCCACCCGCAGGCCTCGCCACCAAGCGAACAACCCGGCGGCGAAAATCACCACGGTGAACACCAGGGCCAATGCCGTCGCCAAACGCAGCGCCAGCGCATAGCTGGTCATCAGCGACAAGCCCACCACCACGGCACTATAGGCAATCAGCACCAGCAACAAGCGATCGAGCCAGCGGCTGTGTTCGGCGGTTTGCAGGAAGCTGCGGGCGAATTGGCTGCCAAACAAGCCCGCGCAGCCGATGAAAAACGGCGTCGCGGCGTTGGTCCACCAAGGGTTGTCCGGCCAGAAATATTCGACCGCCGCGCCGTTGACCGAGAGCTGATACAGGCCGAACGAGGCGATGTAGAAGATGTAATAAAGGTAGCTGGTGTCGCGCACGCTCAGGTAAATGAACAGGTTGTAGACCAGCATTCCCAGCAGCACGCCATAAATGATCCCCAGCACGTACAAGCGCACCGGCTGTTGTTCCAGATAAGCGGTGCTCGACCACAGCGTCAAAGGCGCCTGGATTGAACCCTCGCTTTGCAGGCGCAGGTAGACGGTCTGGCGTTGATCAGGCTGAAAATCCAGGCTGAACAAGTAATTGTTCTGGCGCACCTCACGGCTGGCGAACGGTAGCGCGTCACCTGTCTGGCGCACGAGGCGATACGCTCCAGCATCATTGGGCAGGTACAGGTCGACGTGATCCAGTGGCGGATATGCCAGTTCCAGCAACCAGGTCCGCTGGGCAGCCGGATTGCCAGGGTGATAGTGCAAGTCGACTTTCAGCCAGAACGCCGACCGTGAGTAGCCTGCGTTCAGCGTGGCTTTGTCATGGGATTTGAAACGATTCGCCGCAGCCTGGGCCACGACGTCTTCGATGGAGGCCGTGCCGCTGGAGTCTTCAAGCACCTGCAGGGCGTGGCCCAAAGGCAGGCTTTGGGTAAATTCATCAAATTCGAGGGCACTTGCCAAGGGGGACAAGCACAGCAGCAACATCAGCAAATAGCGCATTTAAGCCCCAGCGTGGCCTGTCCGGTTGAGTCAGGAAGCCCCCCATTCCCTGAGTAGACGTAAAACCGGCATTACCTGTTATTGGTTGGATCCATCTGTAGCATAGCCGTTGATGGCCAATTTGCACCACGGAAATTTATCCCACAGGAGGCTCTAGAACGGGCGTTACAGAGCAAACCATTGAGATAGAGCTGTTGCTTTGGTCAGGTTGCAATTTCGTCGGCGCCGAGTTCAATTGTGGCGAGGCCTTCATCGTCACAGGTAGGCGCAGATCGGAGAGGTTTGGTGATAAGCTCGCGCACCATGAATATCTACAGCTCTCGCCCCGTTGTCCTCTGTCTCTCCGGCCACGACCCCAGTGGTGGCGCCGGCTTGCAGGCAGATATCGAAGCCCTGCTTGCCCAGGGATGTCATGCCGCCCCGGCCGTTACCGCATTGACCGTGCAAGACACCGTCAACGTGACCGATTTCCGCGTGCTCGATCGTGAGTGGGTGCTGGCGCAAGCCAATGCCGTGCTCAACGATTCGCCCGTTGCGGCGGTCAAGCTGGGGATGCTCGGCTCACTGGAAATGGTCGACACCGTGGTCGAGCTGCTCCAGGCGCACCCGCATTTGCCGATGGTCTGCGACCCGGTGCTGCGCGCTGGCGGTGGCGGACGGCTGGGCAAGGATGAAGTCGGCTATGCCATGCGCGAGCGCCTGCTGCCCTTGGCAATCATTGCCACGCCCAACCTGCCGGAAGCGCGCATCCTCGCCGAACTGCCCGAAGGCAGCGCCGACGAGTGCGCCGAAAAACTGCTGCCCTTCGTCAAGCACCTGCTGATCACTGGCGGTCACGGCGACGAGCATGAAGTCCATAATCGCCTGTACAGCCGCGACGGGCACCGCCAGACATTTACTTGCCAGCGTTTACCCGGCAGCTATCACGGCTCCGGCTGCACCCTCGCCAGCGCCCTGGCCGGCCGGCTGGCTCAGGGTGAACAGCTTGCCAGCGCGGTAAAGACCGCGCTGGACTACACCTGGCGCACCCTGCGCGATGCCGAACAACTGGGCAAAGGCCAGTTCGTACCGCGTCGCCTGCCGCTGGATTTCTGCTCGTAGCACAGGAGCTGTGGAATGAAACTACGTGGCCTTTATGCCGTGACCGACAGCCAGTTGCTGGCCGGCAGGTTCCTCGCTTATGTAGAAGCCGCGCTGGAAGGTGGCGTGAGGCTGCTGCAATACCGCGACAAAAGCAGCGACGAAGCCCGGCGTCTGCGAGAAGCCGAAGCGCTGCGCAACTTGTGCGAGCGCTACAAGACCCAACTGATCATCAACGACGACGCCGAACTGGCCGCGCGCCTGGGCGTCGGCGTACACCTGGGCCAGACCGATGGCCCACTGGCGCCGGTGCGGGCGTTGCTCGGGCACAAGGCGATTGTCGGCTCCACCTGTCACGCCAGCCTGGAGCTGGCTGAACAGGCCGTCCGCGAAGGCGCCAGCTACGTTGCGTTCGGGCGTTTCTTCAATTCCAACACCAAGCCCGGGGCGCCTGCCGCAAACCTTGAACTGCTCGAACAGGCTCGCATCAAACTGCATATACCGCTGTGCGCCATTGGCGGCATTACCCTGGAAAATGCCGCCCCGCTGGTGGCTCACGGGGTCGATCTGCTCGCGGTGGTCCACGGCCTGTTCGGCGCCGACAGCACTGCTGAAGTGACACGCCGCGCCCGCGCCTTCAACGCCTTGCTGCAAACCAAATAGTCATTCCGATTTCGAGAGTCCTACCATGTCCCGTTCCGAAACCTTGTTTGCCAATGCTCAAAAACACATCCCCGGCGGCGTGAATTCCCCGGTTCGTGCATTCAAGAGCGTCGGCGGCACCCCGCTGTTCTTCAAGCACGCCGAAGGTGCGTACGTCACCGACGAAGACGACAAGCGCTACGTGGATTACGTAGGTTCGTGGGGGCCGATGATCCTGGGCCACAGCCATCCGGACGTCCTCGATGCGGTGCGCAAGCAGCTGCAACACGGCCTGTCCTACGGCGCCCCGACCGCGATGGAAACCGAGATGGCCGACCTCGTCTGTTCTATCGTGCCGTCGATGGAAATGGTGCGCATGGTCAGCTCCGGCACCGAGGCGACCATGAGTGCGATCCGCCTGGCGCGCGGCTACACCGGCCGCGACAGCATCATCAAATTCGAAGGCTGCTACCACGGCCATTCCGACAGCTTGCTGGTGAAGGCCGGTTCCGGCGCGCTGACCCAAGGCGTGCCGAGCTCTGCGGGCGTGCCGGCGGCGTTCGCCAAGCACACGCTGACGCTGCCTTTCAACGACCTGGAAGAAGTCGAGAAAATGCTCGGCGAGGTTGGCCAGGAAGTGGCTTGCATTATCGTCGAACCGGTGGCCGGCAACATGAACTGCGTACCGCCGGCGCCAGGTTTCCTCGAAGGCCTGCGCAGCCTGTGCGACCAGCACGGCGTGGTGTTGATTTTCGACGAAGTGATGACCGGTTTCCGCGTTGCCCTCGGCGGCGCCCAGGCCCATTACGGCGTCACGCCGGACTTGAGCACCTTCGGCAAGATCATCGGCGGCGGCATGCCAGTGGGCTGCTTCGGCGGCAAGCGCGCGATCATGGAATGCATCGCCCCGCTGGGGCCGGTATACCAGGCCGGCACGCTGTCGGGCAATCCGCTGGCTATGGCCGCCGGCCTGACCACCTTGCGCCTGATCAGCCGCCCGGGCTTCCACGCCGAGCTGACCGACTTCACCACTCGCCTGCTCGATGGCTTGCAAGTGCGCGCCGATGCGGCAGGGATTCCGTTCGTCACCACCCAGGCCGGCGGCATGTTCGGCCTGTATTTCAGTGGCGCCGATGACATCGTGACCTTCGACGACGTGATGGCCAGCGACGCCGACCGATTCAAGCGCTTCTTCCACTTGATGCTCGACGGCGGCGTCTATCTGGCGCCAAGCGCCTTCGAAGCCGGCTTCACCTCCATCGCCCATGGTGAAGCGGAGTTGAAGATCACCCTTGATGCGGCCGAACGGGCCTTTGCTGCGCTGAAGTAAGGCTGTGGATAACTGACGCTGGCTGACACCAGCGTCAGCGATTGCCGATCGTCCTGGCGCTTTTTCCTACGTATTCAACCGAGAAGTGGCCGCCGCCGTTCCCTCGCAGCAGAAAAACGAGTAAAGACTTTGTAAGGATGGCCCTGCTTATTTCATAATGCGCGCTTATTGGATCCCCCGGTGGGTCCACGCGCCCCTCAGAGGTAAGTCGATTCTCATGAACCGCACCGGCCGCACCCTTGCCTTGGGCTGCCTGTTGGTCCTTCAACCCCTGCTCGCTCACGCACAGGCAGGCGGTAACTCGTTGTTGATCCCGGCGATGGGCCGTTGCACGCTCAACACCCAGCCACAAGATCTCGCACCGGCACTCGACGCCTGTCGAAAAGCGGCCGACGACGGTGATGCACAAGCGCAATACGAGCTGGGTGAATTCTACTACGATGGCAAGGCCGCGCCGCGCGACCTGAAGCTGGCCCTCAGCTATTTCGAAAAAGCCTCCCTGCAAGGCCATCCCCAGGCGCAATACAAGCTCGGCGGCATGTTCTTTCATGGTGAAGGCGTGCCGGCCAACAACGTCCAGGCTTACATCGTCCTGAAGATGGCGGCGGTCAACGGCGCCGAAGAAGCCTTGGACACCGCCGACGAAGTTGCCGAGCAAATGCCCCGTGACGAGCTGGAGGTGGCGACCCAGGTACTGGGCCAGATCTTTCGCAAATACCTGATGGAATTGCAAAACGCCGACGGACGCACGCCCTTCTCGCCGCTGCCCTGAATCCGCCATGTCCCCTCGCCACATTAGGACTGCGCTGAAGCTGTTTACTTCTCAGGCATCGGCATCGGAAACGGCATCACATTGCCGACCGCGCCACGGGCTTCGCTGATTTTCGGCGTGCCCAGGCGCTCGACTTCGTCGATGCGCACGATCGAATGCATCGGCACGAAGCTGCGCACCACACCTTCGAATTGCGCCTTGAGCTTTTCCTCGCTCGGATCGACGACCACTTGCGTGCGCTCGCCAAAGACGAATTCCTCGACTTCCAGGAAGCCCCACAGATCACTTTGATAGATCTGCTTGGCGTACATTTCGAACACCTGGCCCTGGTTGAGGAAAATCACCTTGTAGATTGGAGCTTCACGTTTGGTCATGGCTGGCGAAACACATCGGCGGGTAAAAATGAGGGCGCGAACTATACCATAGCCATTGCTCGCACAGCGGTAGGAACCCAGTGACTTGTTCCCTATAATGCGCGGTTCTTTGAATCACGTGATGACCCCGTCCATGGCCAAGAAGCTTTACATCGAAACCCACGGTTGCCAGATGAACGAGTACGACAGCTCGCGCATGGTCGACCTGCTGGGTGAACACCAGGCCTTGGAAGTCACCGCTCGCGCCGAAGATGCGGACGTGATTCTGCTCAATACCTGCTCGATCCGCGAACGCGCCCAGGACCGGGTGTATTCCCAACTGGGCCGCTGGCGCGAGCTGAAGCTGGCCAACCCGGAAATGGTCATTGCCGTGGGCGGTTGCGTGGCCAGCCAGGAAGGCGCCGCCATTCGTGACCGCGCACCCTATGTAGACGTGGTTTTCGGCCCGCAGACCCTGCATCGCCTGCCTGAGATGATCGACGCCGCGCGCGCGACCAAATTGCCGCAGGTGGACGTTTCGTTCCCGGAAATCGAAAAATTCGACCACCTGCCCGAACCGCGCATCGACGGCCCGAGTGCCTATGTATCGGTGATGGAAGGCTGCAGTAAATATTGCACCTTCTGCGTTGTGCCCTATACGCGGGGCGAAGAAGTCAGCCGGCCGTTCGACGACGTGATTGCCGAGATCATTCACCTGGCCGAAAACGGCGTGCGCGAAGTGACGCTGCTGGGGCAGAACGTCAATGGTTATCGCGGCCTGACCCACGATGGGCGCCTGGCGGACCTCGCCGAACTGATCCGGGTCGTGGCAGCGGTAGAGGGTATTGACCGCATCCGCTACACCACCTCGCATCCGCTGGAGTTCTCCGACAGCCTGATCCAGGCCCACGCCGAGGTACCTGAACTGGTCAAGCACCTGCACCTGCCGGTGCAATCGGGCTCCGATCGGATCCTGTCGGCCATGAAGCGCAACCACACGGCGCTCGAATACAAATCCAAGCTGCGCAAGTTGCGGGCGGCGGTGCCGGGCATCTGCATCAGCTCGGACTTTATCGTTGGCTTCCCGGGCGAAACCGAGAAAGATTTCCAGCAGACCATGAAGCTGATCGAAGACGTCGGTTTCGACTTCTCCTACTCCTTTGTGTATAGCCAGCGCCCCGGCACGCCGGCGGCCGACCTGGTGGACGAGACGCCGGAAGAGGTCAAGAAAGAACGGCTCAACGCCTTGCAGCATCGATTGAATCAGCAGGGTTTCGAAATCAGCCGACAAATGGTCGGGTCGATCCAGAGGATCCTGGTCACCGACTACTCGAAAAAAGACCCGGGCGAATTGCAGGGCCGGACCGAGAACAACCGGATCGTCAACTTCCGCTGCGATACTCCGGCGCTGATAGGCCAGTTCGCCGACGTACACATCGACGCCGCACAACCGCACTCCCTGCGCGGCTCGCTGGTCCAATAGCCTGGGTCCACGATGAATTGTCAGTCCCTGTTATCGGATTGCGCCGTTTAAGAGCTTTCGCACCCAGCCTACTGGCGCTATCCTTGATTTCACCTTAATTGCCCCTGGGCGGCTAAAAACGACCTTGAACGCACCCATCGAACCACATCGTTTCATTCTCGAGCCCTTTGAGGCTCGCCGCTTCGCCAATCTGTGCGGGCAATTCGACGAGCATCTGCGCTTGATCGAACAGCGCCTGGCCATCGAGATCCGCAACCGCGGGAACCAGTTCGAACTGATCGGCGAACCCAAGCACACCTCCTCCGCGGAAAACCTCCTGCGCCGTCTCTACCGGGAAACCAAGGGGAGCGAGCTGTCGCCGGACATGGTCCACCTGTTCCTGCAGGAATCGGCTGTCGAAGAACTCGACAACCACGCCCCCGCGGAGCCTGCGGTGGCCCTGCGCACGAAAAAAGGCATGATTCGCCCACGAGGCTTGAATCAGCAGCGCTACGTGAAGGAAATCCTGGGCAACGACATCAACTTCGGCATCGGCCCGGCCGGTACCGGCAAGACCTACCTGGCAGTGGCCTGCGCAGTCGATGCGCTTGAGCGTGAACAGGTGCGACGCATCCTGCTGGTGCGTCCGGCGGTCGAAGCGGGCGAAAAACTCGGCTTCCTGCCTGGCGACCTGAGCCAGAAAATCGACCCTTACCTGCGACCTCTCTATGACGCGCTGTATGAAATGCTCGGTTTCGAATACGTCGCCAAGCTGATCGAACGCCAAGTCATCGAGGTTGCGCCACTGGCCTATATGCGCGGTCGCACGTTGAACAACAGCTTCATCATCCTCGACGAAAGCCAGAACACCACCGTCGAACAGATGAAAATGTTCCTGACCCGGATCGGCTTCGGCTCCACCGCCGTCATCACCGGGGACATCACCCAGGTCGACCTGCCGCGCGGCACCAAGTCCGGCTTGAACCACGTGATCCAAGTGCTCAAGGACGTCCCAGGCATCAGCTTCACGCATTTCCTGCCCAAGGACGTCGTGCGTCATCCGCTGGTGCAGCGCATCGTCGAAGCCTACGAGCGCTTCGAGAACCGCGAGGACGAGGCCCTGCCCGCCGACAAGGGCAAGCGCCACGATGCTTGAACTCGACTTGCAACTGGCCAGCGAGCAACCCTCTCCCAGCGAAGCCCAGTTTCGCCAATGGTGCGAACTGGCCCTGCGCCAGCGCAGCGCCGATTCAGAACTGACGATCCGCTTGGTGGATGAACCTGAAGGCCGCGAGCTGAACCACACCTGGCGGCAGAAAGACTATGCCACCAACGTGCTGTCGTTCCCCGCCGACGTGCCCGACGAGTTGCTCGATATCCCATTGCTGGGCGATCTGGTGATCTGCGTCCCGGTGGTGGAGCGCGAAGCCGCCGAACAAGGC
This sequence comes from Pseudomonas marvdashtae, assembly GCF_014268655.2. Classification (NCBI taxonomy): domain Bacteria; kingdom Pseudomonadati; phylum Pseudomonadota; class Gammaproteobacteria; order Pseudomonadales; family Pseudomonadaceae; genus Pseudomonas; species Pseudomonas marvdashtae. Next base: position 160,428 of record NZ_JABWQX020000002.1, on the reverse strand, counting down.
AAGACTTGCGAAGCCCACTGGGCTCATCTGGTGATACACGGCTGCTTGCATTTGCTCGGTTACGACCATATGGAAGATGAGGAAGCCGAGGAAATGGAAGCACTGGAACGGACGTTGCTTGCAGAGCTGGGTCATCCCGACCCTTATGCCGGCGACGAACACTGATACATCAACTGTAACGACAAAGGATTCAGAGTAATCGCTATGAGCGAAGATCGATCGACCAACGGGCAGAAGTCATGGCTGGGCAAGCTCACCCAGGCTTTTGCCCATGAGCCGAAAAACCGCCAGGAGCTGCTGGAGCTGCTGCGCGACGCACACCAGAACAAACTGTTGGACAGCGAAGCGCTGGCCATCGTCGAAGGCGCCATCCAGGTCGCTGACCTTCAAGTGCGGGACATCATGGTTCCCCGCTCGCAGATGGTCAGCATCAAGGCGACCCAGACACCCCGCGAATTCCTGCCCGCCGTGGTCGACTCCGCTCACTCACGCTACCCGGTCGTCGGCGAGAGCCATGACGACGTCATGGGCGTGCTGCTGGCCAAGGATCTGCTGCCCTTGATCCTTCAAGAGAACGGCGACAGCTTCAACATCAAGGACTTGCTGCGTCCGGCCACCTTCGTGCCCGAGTCCAAGCGTCTGAATGTACTGCTGCGCGAGTTCCGCGCCAATCACAACCACATGGCCATCGTCATCGACGAATACGGCGGCGTGGCTGGGCTGGTGACCATTGAAGACGTGCTCGAGCAGATCGTCGGCGACATCGAGGACGAACACGATGTCGAAGAAGACAGCTACATCAAGCCGCTGCCCAGCGGTGATTTCCTGATCAAGGCCCTGACGCCCATCGAGAACTTCAACGAGTTCTTTGACAGCGAGTTTTCCGACGATGAGTTCGATACCGTCGGCGGCCTGGTGATGAGTGCTTTCGGGCACCTGCCCAAGCGCAACGAAACCACCGAGATCGGCTCCTGGCGCTTTCGCATCCTGAACGCCGACAGTCGTCGGATTCATCTGCTGCGCCTGTCGCCCATTGCCCGTTAAACCCCGCGAGCCCCGCTAAGGACACACATGCGTTGGATAACCCGCCCCGGCTGGCCCGGTAACCTGCTGGCCGTGGCGGCCGGCGCGATCACCACCCTGGCTTTGGCGCCCTTCGACATCTGGCCGCTGGCATTGCTGGCGGTCGGGTTGTTCTATGCCGGCTTGAAGGAACTCTCGCCGCGCCAGGCCCTGGGCCGTGGCTGGTGCTTCGGTTTTGGCTTGTTTGGCGCCGGCACCAGCTGGATCTACGTCAGCATCCATAACTTCGGTGGCGCCTCGGTGCTGCTCGCCGGACTGTTGATGCTGCTGTTCATCGCCGCGATCGCCTGGTTCTTCGCGCTACCGGCCTGGCTTTGGGCGCGCTGGTTGCGGCGCAACGAGGCGCCGCTGGCCGACGCCCTGGCCTTCGCCGCGCTGTGGCTGGGCCAGGAAGCGTTTCGTGGCTGGTTTTTGACCGGTTTCCCCTGGCTCTACTCCGGCTACAGCCAACTCGACGGCCCCCTGGCCGGCCTCGCGCCGCTGGGCGGGATGTGGCTGATTTCCTTCACCCTGGCCTTGACCGCCGCGCTGCTGTACAACGCGCCCGGCTTGGTTCGTAGCGGCCGCAAAGGCTTTATTGCGGCAGGCGTTGCACTGCTGATCGGCCCTTGGATCGTCGGCATGGCACTCAAGGGCCACGCCTGGACCAGCCCATCGGGCGACCCGCTGAGCGTCGCGGCGATCCAGGGCAACATCGAACAAAGCATGAAGTGGGACCCCGAGCAGCTCAACGCGCAACTGGCGCTGTACCGCGACATGAGTTTTGCTTCCAAGCGCGTCGACCTGCTGATCTGGCCGGAAACCGCGGTGCCAGTGCTCAAGGATTCCGCCCAGGGCTACCTGGACATGATGGGCAACTTCGCCGCCGAGCGGAATTCGGCGCTGATCACCGGCGTGCCAATTCGTCAGTTGGTCCGCCATGAGAAGCGCTACTTCAACGGCATCACCGTGACCGGCGAAGGTGACGGCACTTACCTCAAGCAAAAGCTCGTACCGTTCGGTGAATACGTGCCGTTGCAGGATCTGTTGCGCGGGCTCATCGCGTTTTTTGATTTGCCCATGTCGGATTTCGCTCGCGGGCCGGCCGACCAGCCATTGTTGCAAGCCAAGGGTTACCAGATCGCGCCCTTCATCTGCTATGAAGTGGTCTATCCCGAATTCGCCGCCAGCCTTTCCGCGCGCAGCGACTTGTTGCTGACCATCAGCAACGACACCTGGTTCGGCACCTCGATCGGCCCGTTGCAGCATTTGCAAATGGCCCAGATGCGCGCCTTGGAAGCCGGCCGCTGGATGATTCGCGCCACCAACAACGGCGTGACCGGCCTGATCAACCCTTTCGGCCAGATTACCGTCAGCATCCCGCAATTCGAACGCGGCATCCTCTACGGCGAAGTAGTGCCGATGCACGACCTGACGCCTTACCTGCAATGGCGCTCGTGGCCGCTGATCATCTTGTGCGTGTTGTTGCTGGGCTGGGCGTTGGTGGCGGCACGGATGGCCAGGACAGTTTAAGGTTTTCGATAATCCTTGTGGCGAGGGGATTTATCCCCTCGCCACAAGTGCTCAGCGGTAGAACAACCGATAACCCACCTGCCCCACCGCCTCGTTCATCAACTGCCCGGACTGCCAGATCGATTTGAATTCCGGCATCCAGCCGCCCAGCGGACGGGCATTGTCCTGCCCCAGGAATCCCATAGGCGCAGGGACGACCTCGAAGCCCGCCCGCTGGAAACTCCAGACCGCGCGCGGCATATGCGAGGCGTGGGTCACGACGACCACGCGCTTGATGCCTTCCGCAAGCAGGATCCCGGCACTCATCTGCGCATTTTCCCAGGTCGTGCGGCTGCGCTCCTCCTGCCAGCGCACGGTCACGCCAAAATCCTCGCGCATCGAGTCGGCCATCAGCTTCGCTTCGCTGGGCGGGGTGCCGTAATGCAGGCCGCCGGTTGTCAGCACCGGCAAGCCTGAAGCCTTGGCCAACCGCGCCGCATAACGCTGGCGCTCCAGCCCGATGCCGGTGGGCTGGTCGGCGCCCCAGGCCAGATCGCCGCGCTCGCGGCCCGAGCCCAGCACCACAATGGCGTCGGCGCGCTGGGCCAAGGTCGCCCATTCGCTACGTATTAACGGCGGTTCACGTTCCAATGCCTTGGCGCTCCATTGCACCACGACTGGCAGGCTCATCAGCCAGAAACCACCCAGGCCCACGACGAAACACACACGGGCCAGGCGCGGCCGGGAGTCGCGCCACCACCAGGCGAGCGCCAGCAACAGCAAAAGAATGCCGGGCGGCAGCAAGAGTTGTTTGATGAAATAGCGAAAGGGCATCGGGCATCTCCATAGATGCCCGAAGCCTAGGTGGGTTGCCGCAAAGCGGCAATGGATTCCAAAAATCTCGAATCAAAAAAAAGCGACACGCGTGAATCCGGCGTTACTTGAACTGCAGGGACCGGACCTTTACAGCATCCTTGTCGGGCGTCCGATCCTTGAGCCAGACAACCTTGGCCGAACGGGGCGCATCAAGACGCTTGTTTGCCTGGGCCTCGCAGGTGGAGGCCTGATGCCCGACCTGCTCAAGGTACGCCTTGACCAGTTCGAACTCTGCGGGGCTCAAGCCGCGCAGCTCCAGCTCTGCCGGGCGTTCATCACGCAAACGACCGGCGGTTGTAGCAGCGTCCAGGGCCACCCCAAGACGATCGATCAGTTTTCCGTACAACTCAGGTGTAGCGACTTTTCGTTGTGATTCAACCATCCCTCACCTCATTGAAGATAAGACTCACTCCCCATTGAGAAGCTTAGCTTCGCTGGGCAAACCGGCAGGACGCCGCGACCAACGGCCCTGTACACGGGCGATTGGCCGTGGTCGTCAATGGCTGACACGCAATCAGGGTTTCCCTCGGCAGAGCGCGGTCATGTATGCTACGGCGCTTCCTGTAACTCCACTTCCAGCTTGGCTGGGCATCGAAAACGCCGCATTCGGCGTCGTCTGCGTCCAGCATGGCAACGAAGAGGATTGGGCCACCCCATTCAGTACAAAAGTAGCCATGCACGAACACTACCAGCCCCGTGAAATCGAAGCCGCCGCCCAGTCGTTCTGGGACGAGCAAAAGTCCTTTGAAGTCAGCGAACAGCCAGGCAAGGAGACTTTCTACTGCCTGTCGATGTTCCCTTACCCCAGCGGCAAGCTACACATGGGGCACGTGCGCAACTACACCATCGGCGACGTGATCTCCCGCTACCAGCGCATGCAAGGCAAGAACGTCCTGCAACCCATGGGTTGGGACGCCTTCGGCATGCCGGCGGAAAACGCCGCGATGAAGAACAACGTGGCCCCCGCCAAGTGGACCTACGAAAACATCGCCTACATGAAGACCCAGCTGCGCAGCCTGGGCCTGGCGGTGGATTGGTCCCGCGAAGTGACTACCTGCAAGCCGGACTACTACCGCTGGGAACAGTGGCTGTTCACCCGCCTGTTCGAAAAAGGCGTGATCTACCGCAAGAACGGCACCGTGAACTGGGACCCGGTGGACCAGACCGTACTGGCCAACGAGCAAGTGATCGACGGTCGCGGCTGGCGTTCCGGCGCGCTGATCGAAAAGCGCGAGATCCCGATGTACTACTTCAAGATCACCGCCTACGCGGATGAACTCCTGGAGAGCCTCGACGAACTGACCGGCTGGCCTGAGCAGGTCAAGACCATGCAACGCAACTGGATCGGCAAGTCCCGGGGCATGGAAGTGCAATTCCCGTACGACGTCGCGTCCATTGGCGAAGCCGGCATCCTGAAAGTTTTCACCACCCGTCCGGACACCCTGATGGGCGCCACCTATGTGGCTGTGGCCGCCGAGCATCCGCTGGCCACCCTGGCGGCCCGGAACAACCCCGAGCTGCAGGCATTCATCGCCGAGTGCAAGGGCGGCAGCGTTGCCGAAGCCGACGTTGCCACGCAGGAAAAGAAAGGCCTGCCGACTTCGCTGTTCGTCGAACACCCGCTCACTGGCGAAAAACTGCCGGTATGGGTCGCCAACTACGTACTGATGCACTACGGCGACGGCGCCGTCATGGCCGTGCCGGCTCACGACGAGCGCGATTTCGAATTCGCCCACAAGTACAACCTGCCGGTCAAACCGGTCGTGCGCACCAGCGCCGGCGACCAGACCCCGGCACCTTGGCAGGACGCCTATGGCGAACACGGCGAGCTGATCAACTCCGGCGAGTTCGACGGCCTGGATTTCGCCGGCGCGTTCGACGCCATCGAAGTCGCCCTGATCAAGAAAAACCTCGGCGCCTCGCGCACCCAGTTCCGCCTTCGCGACTGGGGCATCAGCCGCCAGCGCTACTGGGGCTGCCCGATTCCGATCGTGCATTGCGACACCTGCGGCGACGTACCGGTGCCGGAAGACCAACTGCCCGTGGTCCTGCCGGAAGACGTCGTCCCCGACGGTGCTGGTTCGCCCCTTGCGCGCATGCCTGAATTCTACGAATGCAGTTGCCCGAAATGCGGTGCACCGGCCAAGCGTGAAACCGACACCATGGACACCTTCGTCGAGTCCTCCTGGTACTACGCCCGCTACGCCTCGCCGCACTATGAAGGCGGCCTCGTGGAAAAATCCGCAGCTGACCACTGGTTGCCGGTGGACCAGTACATCGGCGGCATCGAACACGCCATCCTCCACCTGCTCTATGCGCGCTTCTTCCACAAGCTGATGCGTGACGAAGGCCTGGTGAGCTCCAACGAGCCGTTCAAGAACCTGCTGACCCAAGGCATGGTGATCGCCGAGACTTACTATCGTCGCGAAGCCAACGGAGCCTACACCTGGTTCAACCCAAGCGACGTCGAACTCGAACGCGACAGCAAGGCCAAGGTCATCAGCGCCAAGCTGATCGCCGACGGCTTGCCGGTGGAAATCGGTGGCACCGAGAAAATGGCCAAGTCGAAGAACAACGGCGTCGACCCACAGTCGATGATCGACCAGTTCGGCGCGGACACCTGCCGCCTGTTCATGATGTTCGCCTCGCCACCCGACATGAGCGCGGAATGGTCCGACTCGGGTGTCGAGGGCTCGCACCGCTTCCTCAAGCGCGTCTGGCGCCTGGCGCAAGCCCACGTCACCCAGGGCCTGCCGGGCAAACTGGACGTCGCGGGCCTGAACGACGAGCAGAAAGCTGTTCGCCGCTCAATCCACCTGGCGATCAAGCAGGCGAGCCATGACGTTGGCCAGAACCACAAGTTCAACACCGCCATCGCCCAGGTGATGACGTTGATGAATGTGTTGGAAAAAGCTGCGCAGGGCACCGAGCAGGATCGCGCGCTGGTTCACGAAGGCCTGGAAGCCGTGACGCTGCTGCTGGCACCGATCACACCGCACATCAGCCACGAGCTGTGGAGTCAACTGGGTCACGCCGACCCGGTGATTGACGCCCGCTGGCCGGTGGTGGACGAAACCGCGTTGGTGCAGGACAGCCTGACACTGGTCATCCAGGTCAATGGCAAGCTGCGCGGCCAGATTGAAATGCCGGCCGCCGCCACTCGCGAAGAAGTCGAAGCCGCCGCGCGGGCCAACGAAAACGTGCTGCGCTTTGTCGATGGCCTGACGATCCGCAAGGTGATCGTGGTGCCCGGCAAACTGGTCAATATCGTCGCAAGCTAATTGGATCGGGCGTCCGGCCACAGGCCGGACGCCGAATATGACCTGCAGGGCCGCACGCTCGGCCCATGGGTTTCAAGGGGAGCAACAAGATGATCAAACGTAATTTGCTGGTTATGGGCCTGGCGGTCCTGTTGAGCGCCTGCGGCTTCCAGCTGCGTGGCACCGGCACCACCGAACTGGCAATCACCGAGCTGGACCTGAGCGCGCGTGACGCCTATGGCGAAACCGTGAAAGCGCTGCGCGATACGCTGGAAGACAGCGGTGTGAAGGTCTACAGCGGTGCACCATACAAACTGGTATTGACCCGTGAACAGCAAAGCCAGCGCAGCCTGAGCTATGCCGGTGCCGGTCGTTCAGCCGAATACGAACTGAACAATGTGCTGAGCTACGAAATCCGTGGCCAAAACAATCTGGTGTTGCTGGACGACAAGCTGCAAGTGCAGAAGGTTTACCTGCATGACGGTAACAACATCACCGGTTCCGACCAGGAGTCCAGTGAGGTGCGCGAGGAAATGCGCCGTGACCTGGTACAGCGCATGATGCTGCGCCTGCAACAGCTGAGCCCGGCTCAACTGGACCAGTTGCAACAGACCGCCGACGCCAAGGCCAAGGCCGAAGCCGAAGCACTCGAAGCGGCACGCAAGGCTGAAGCGGAAACCCCGCAGCAGTCGCCGATGCAGATCCCGGCTGAATAAGCCTTGCGGGGCGCTTCGGCGCCCCGCTTGCATGCGCCTATGAACTGTCCTTTATGAAACTGGCTCCCGCCCAACTCGGCAAACACCTGCAAGGCGCCCTCGCGCCCGTCTACATCATCAGCGGCGATGACCCGCTGCTGTGCCAGGAAGCCGCCGACGCCATCCGCTCCGCCGCCCGCCAGCAAGGTTTCGACGAACGCCAGGTGTTCGCCGCCGACGCCAGTTTCGACTGGGGTACGCTGCTGCAGGCTGGGGCGAGCATGTCGCTGTTCGCCGAGAAACGCCTGCTGGAACTGCGCTTGCCCTCCGGCAAGCCTGGCGACAAGGGCGCCGCTGCGCTGATCGAATACTGCTCGCGACCGGCCGAAGACACGGTGCTGCTCATCAGCTTGCCGAAACTCGACGGCAGCGCGCAGAAGACCAAATGGGGCAAGGCCCTGGTCGAAGGCCCGCAGACCCAATTCGTGCAGATCTGGCCGGTGGATGTCAGCCAGTTGCCCAGCTGGATCCGCCAACGCCTGTCCCAGGCCGGCCTTTCGGCCAGCCAGGACGCGGTGGAGCTGATTGCCGCCCGGGTCGAAGGCAACCTGCTGGCCGCCGCCCAGGAAATCGAAAAGCTCAAGCTGATGGCCGAAGGTGGGCAGATCACCGTGGAAACGGTCCAGGCCGCCGTGGCCGACAGTGCACGCTTCGATGTCTTCGGGCTGACCGATGCGATCCTCAACGGTGAAGCCGCCCATGCCCTGCGCATGCTCGAAGGCCTGCGGGGCGAAGGCGTCGAACCGCCGGTGATTCTCTGGGCCCTGGCCCGGGAGTTGCGCCTGTTGGCCAACCTGTCCCTGCAATACAGCCAGGGCGTCCCGCTGGACAAAGCCTTCAGCCAGGCTCGCCCGCCCGTCTGGGACAAGCGCAAGCCCCTGATGAGCAAGGCCCTGCAACGCTATTCGGCGCCGCGCTGGGCGCAATTGCTGCTTGAGGCCCAGCGCATCGATGCGCAGATCAAGGGCCAGGCCGCTGGGTCGCCATGGATGAGCCTGAGTCGGTTGTCGTTGTTGATGGCGGGCCAGCGACTCCCCTTGCCCGCTGAATAAACCTCTCAAAAGCACACTGCAGTACACCTGTGGCGAGGGGATTTAGCGAAACGTCGCACCGCCCCGCTGGACTGCGCAGCAGTCCTAAAACCAGCAACCTAGGTGTGTCAGGCGAATCGCATCCAGCTCTCTTGGGGCTGCTGCGCAGCCCAGCGGGGCGGTGCGACGTTTCGATAAATCCCCTCGCCACAAATCGATTCCTCGCCACAATTGCGTGTTCATTAGCTGTTACTTTCTGTACCGATGCAGGGGCTGGACAACCCCCCAACTCTGTCCCATGATTTGCCCCGCAAAAACCACCCCCACGAGAGATCCCCTCATGAGCAAAAAGCCATCCAAGCATGGCCCCAACAAGGCCAAATCCATCATCGCCCAGCCCCTGTTCCGCAGCCGCCAGGAACGCCCCGCCAAGGGCAAAGGCAGCTACCGCCGCGAAGCCTTCCAGTCTGACAACTGGGAGGCTTCTTGCTTTGTGGCAGCTTGAAACACCCGGACAAGCCCTACGCCCCTTTCGCATGTTAAGGTCAGCACCTGATCTGAATTTCTGGACCCGTGCATGCCCTTTTGTCTTCCCCGTCGTTGGCCATTGCGCCAACTGATCGCCGTCACAAGCGTCGTCCTGCTTGTTGCCTGCGCAGAGAAACCCACCGCCGCCGACGCCCAACCGCTCCAGACCGCTCCAGCCATGACCGCGCCGGCTATCGTGCCGCCTGTCGTGCCCTCCGGAGAAAACCTGGTCATAGCGCCCACCCAGACCTTTGCCGAATGGCAGGCCGGGTTTCGCAAGGAAGCCCTGGCCGCCGGGATCCGTGCCGATTTGTTCGACCGTGCATTTATCGGCGTCAGTCCGGACATGAGCGTGATCAAGGCTGATCGCAGCCAACCTGAATTCACCCGACCGGTGTGGGAATACCTCGACGGCGCACTGTCGCCCTTGCGCATACGCAAAGGCCAGGCCCTGATCCAGCAGCAGGCGGATATCCTGCAAAGCATCGAACAACGCTATGGCGTCGATCGCGAGGCGCTGGTTGCGGTGTGGGGCATGGAAAGCAACTTCGGCCAGTTCCAGGGCAACAAATCAGTGATCAACTCCCTGGCGACCCTGGCCTACGAGGGACGGCGTCCCGGCTTTGCCCATGCGCAACTGATCGCCGCGCTGCAGATCCTGCAACAGGGCGACATCTCGCCAGAAAAAATGCTCGGCTCCTGGGCCGGCGCCATGGGTCAGACCCAGTTCATTCCCACCACGTACAACACCCATGCGGTGGATTTCGATGGCGACGGTCGACGTGACATCTGGGGCAGCGCCACCGATGCCCTGGCCTCGACCGCACATTACCTGCAGAGCTCCGGTTGGCAGCGCGGCCAGCCGTGGGGGTTCGAGGTCGATCTCGGGGAGGGCTTCGACTACACCCTGGCCGATGGCACGATCCGCAAGCCAGTCGCCGAATGGATACGGCTGGGCGTCTCGGAATATGGCGGCCTACCAATAGCTCCCGATGACAAACAACTGTCGGCGTCGCTGCTCCTGCCAGCTGGCCATCGCGGTCCGGCGTTCCTGATCTTCGATAACTTCCGCGCCATCCTCAAATACAACAACTCATCGTCCTATGCTTTGGCGGTTGGGCTGTTGTCACAGCGCTTCACCGGTGCAGGGTTGGTCCACGGACAGTGGCCAAAAGAGGACCTGCCCCTGAGCCGCAGCGAACGCATCGAGCTTCAGACCCTGCTCGGCCAGCACAACTACGACGCGGGCAATCCCGACGGCATCATTGGCGCCAACACCCGCAAGGCCATCCGCAGCGCCCAACAGTCGTTTGGCTGGCCGGCGGATGGATATCCGACGCATAAGCTGCTGGACGCGCTACGTAACCGCTGAATTGGCCTGATGCGTCCTACCGCTAAACTGCTCGCTACTCTCCTGGATTGACGAGCAGTTCTCGATGATTGATGAACAGGTAACGCGGGCCTAGCCGCCGAGCACCACATCCTGCTCCAACGTCAGCCTTTTCTCTCCCGCATCCAGTTCCACCAGCGCGCCCATGGGCAACGTCAGGTTCGGATCACAATGCCCGCTGCGCCAACCGGACAACACCGGAATGCGCAATGGCGCGAAGGTCTGCTTGAACAAGCGGTTCAAATCCTCGACGTCCACACCAGCGACATCTCCCAGCAGCACGCCCCGCAACTTCCCCAGGGTGCCCGCCAGCCGCAGCTGGGTCAGCAAGCGGTCGATGCGATAGAGCGGTTCGTTGATGTCCTCCACCAGCAGGATCACGCCTTCGGCATCGATTTCGTAAGGCGTGCCCATGGTCGCGGCTATCATCGACAGATTGCCTCCGAGCAGCCGCCCGTGAGCGATGCCTGGCTCGACAATCGTCAATGGATAAGCCGCCGGATGGCTCAGTACGTCGCCTGCCCTCAATTGCCCACGCAGCAGGCTGAAGAACGAAGTGACAGTCGGCGGTGCCTTGCCACCCAGCAGGTCGGCATTGAGCAATGGCCCATGGAAGGTCACGAACCCAGCATGACGGCTGATCGCCAAGTGCAGCGCGGTGATATCGCTGTAGCCGACAAAGGGCTTGGCGTTACGCCGCAACAGCTCGAAATCGATGCGATCCAACAGTCGCGGCGTGCCGTAGCCCCCGCGCAGACAAATAATGGCCTTCACCTGCGGGTCGGCGAACGCTGCGTGCAGATCGTTGAGCCGCACCTCGTCACTGCCGGCCAGGTAACTGTCCTTTGCATGGACACCCGCAAATATCCGCAGCTCATGGCCGTGGGCGCGCATCCATTGCACGGCTTTATCGGTGTCCAGCGGCGCCGGACCGGCAGGCGCAATCACTCCGATCAGCCCTCCGGCCGGGAGCGCCGGTACCGGCTGATGCGGATACAGGGTGTGCTTGGGTCGAACGGTCATCCATGAATCTCCCTGCATAAAGTCGTGCATACACCCCGCCGTGAACGGCCTGGCCGATCAGGAAGACAGGTAGGAAGAGCGCGTCAACCCAAGGCGCAGCGCATCCAGGAACTGGGTGCGCTCGGCCGCGGTGATGCGAGCGCTGGCGCACTTGTCACGGTAATGCGTCATCAATTCCTCCGGCGACAGGTGCACGTAGCGCAGCATGTCTTCGATGGTGTCATGGGTCTCGATGCCGGCGTGGTACACACTGCCATCGGCGTTCTGGTAGATGTTCACCGAATCGGTGTCACCGAACAGGTTATGCATGTCGCCGAGGATTTCCTGGTAGGCACCCACCAGGAAAATGCCCAGCAGGTAGTCTTCGCCTGGGTTCAGCGAGTGGACCGGCAGGCTGGTCTCGATGCTCTGCTCGTCGACATATTGCTTGATCTTGCCGTCGGAGTCGCAGGTCAGGTCTTGCAGCACGGCGCGGCGCAGCGGTTCTTCGTCGAGGCGATGCAACGGCAGGATCGGCAACACCTGGCCGATCGCCCAGGTGTCCGGCAGGCTCTGGAACACCGAGAAGTTGCAGATGTACTTGTCGGCCAACTTGTCGTTGAGTTCGTCCAGCACCTGGCGGTGCGAGCGCTGGCGGGCCTTCAGCGAGTTGTGCAGGCGACGGCAGACGGCGAAGTAGCATTGCTCGGCCAGGGCTTTTTCCGCCAGGGTCAGCTTGCCGTCGGCGTATTGGGCAGCCACGTCGCTCATGTAATGGGTGGCGCGCCAGTAAGTCTCGGTGACCATCTCGATATCGGTTGGGCCCAGCAGGTCCACCAGCCATTGCACGGTTTCCGGCAGGCTTTCCTTGTTCTCGATCACCGGCACATCGTCGTGGTGTTTCTCGACGTCGGTCACCTGCACCACCAGCATCGCGTGGTGAGCCGTCAGCGAGCGGCCGCTTTCGGAAAAGATGTGCGGATGCGGCAGGCTTTGGGCGTCGCAGAATTCCTTGAGCATGCCCACCACGACACCGGCGTAGTCGTCCATGTCGTAGTTGATCGAGCTGGCGTTGCGCGAGTGCGTACCGTCGTAGTCCACGCCCAGACCACCGCCGACGTCGATGTGATCCACCGGCAGGCCGAGATTGCGCAGTTCGCCGTAGTAACGAATCGCTTCCTTGAAACCGTGCTGGTAGTCCGCCAGGTTGGCGATCTGCGAACCCATGTGGAAGTGCAACAGACGGATGCCCTGATCCAGGCCGGCGCCGCGGAAGCGCTCGACTACGGACAACAGCTGCGCGGCCGACAGACCGAACTTGGATTTCTCGCCACCGGTGTCGGCCCACTTGCTCGACGCCAGGGACGACAGGCGCACCCGCAGGCCTACCTGAGGCTTGACCTTGAGCGACGCGGCTTCTTCGATCACCAGGCCGACTTCGGATTCTTTCTCGATCACGATGAAGACGTTGTGACCGAGCTTCTGGCCCATCAGTGCCAGGCGAATGAACTCGCGATCCTTGTAACCGTTGCAGACAATCGTCCCACCCTTTGGCGCCAGGGCCAGCACCGCCAGCAGCTCAGGCTTGGAACCGGCTTCCAGGCCGATGGAAACGTTCTGGGTGGCGATGATGTTTTCGATCACCGCTTCCTGCTGGTTGACCTTGATCGGATAAAGCGCGGTGTACTGGCTCTGGTACTCCAGGCGTGCGATGTTGCTGTCGAACGCGCCGGTGAGCTGGCGCACACGGTCTTGCAGGATGTCGGGGAAGCGCACCAGCAGGGGCAACGAAAGGCCACTCTGGCGCAACTGGTCGACTTGCTCGTACAAATCGATGGGCGAGCTGTTGGGGCCGTTCGGACGGACTTCGACGCGACCGGCGTCATTGATCGCGAAATACCCGGCCCCCCAATGGCGGATCCCGTAAACGCTGCGGCTGTCCGCAACTGTCCATTGGCTGCCATCGTCTTTGCGTGTGCGTCGTACGGACATCGAAGTCCCCTATAAAGAAGTCAAAATGCACCATCCGGTCGGAGGCTGGCGCAGTCTAGAGAATGGAAATGACGATTTGCCTGTAAGCAAGGTAGACCCTGCCCGCAGCGCTGAGTTTAAAACCCGTTCCGAACAGGTTCTGTGAAAACCCTGCGGACGATCCCGAACCCGGAGTCCGGATCAAGCCGAGGTGGCTTTCACAGAAGCTGCTAGCCGCCGGATTTTTTTGCCTTGAAACCGTGTTTGGTGAGTTCCGCCAGCAGTAGCTCGACGTGATCGCCCTGGATTTCGATGATGCCGTCCTTCAACGCGCCACCGGTACCACAGCGTTTTTTCAACGTTGTCGCCAGCTCCTTGAGCGCGTCTTCGGCCAGCGGCACGCCGGTGATCGTGGTCACCGTCTTGCCACCGCGGCCTTTGCTTTCGCGGCGCACGCGAGCGATACCGTCCCCGGCGGGAATGGCGGTCTGTTTGCAGATGCAGGCATCCACCGGCTGGCGGCAATCTGGGCAATGACGACCGGCGTCGGTAGAAAATACCAGGCCACCCAGGGCGGCGAAGGATGCGGCTTTTTTGGCCACCGGCAATCCTCTTCGGAGGACAATGACTGGTCGAGGAGCGAAAGCGCCCCGACCGCGAAGCCCCACTCAGGCAGGGGCAGCGCAACTGGACCGAGCGATGTCGGCCAAGCTTGAAAAGTCGCGCAGTGTAACGGCAAAAAGCCGACTTGCTAAGGGCCAATCGGCGCCAATTTACAGCTTCTTTGCGACACCCTGTCCGCGGGCTTTCAAATAGCGCCCGAGCGCCGCCAGAGAGTCCGGACAATAAGGCTTGTAGCGGATTTCATCCAGGACCTGCTCGACCGGCAGGAAACGCGCTTCCAGCACTTCCTCCGGTTGCAGGATCAACGGACCGTCCCACACCGCGGAGAATGCCGCACACCACAGGCGACTGCCGGTGTCCTCGAAATAGAAATGGTCGTGGGCGATCAGCTCGACGCCGCTTACTCCCAATTCTTCGGCCAGCTCGCGGGCCGCCGACTCGGCGTAGGTCTCGTGCGCCTGCACCATGCCCCCTGCCGCAACGTCCCAGAAACCCGGGTAGATCGCCTTGCTCAAGGTTCTTCGGTGGACATACAACTCGCCGGCCGAGTTGAACAGCATGATGTAGGTGCCGCGCCCGATCAGGCCGCGCTCGCGCAGCTGCGAGCGCACCAGGCTGCCAAGCAGGTTGTCGTGTTCGTCGACCCAAGCGATCTGCTCGGCATCCGAGGCCACTCGGTGAGCAACCTCACGGGCGCTTTCGTCCATTGATCAGCCCTGGTTCAGTAACTGCCGCAAGTCGATCACCGCCGCATTGGCGCGGGAAATATAGTTGGCCATGACCAGCGAGTGGTTCGCCAATACACCGAAGCCGCTGCCGTTGAGGATCATTGGGCTCCAGACCGGTTCCTGCGAAGCCTCCAGTTCGCGAATGATCTGCCGCACGCTGACCGTGGCGTTCTTCTTCGCCAGCACATCGGCGAAGTCCACTTCGATGGCGCGCAACAGATGCGACAACGCCCAAGCCTGACCGCGGGCTTCATAGAACACGTTATCGATTTGCATCCACGGCGTCTCGACCACCTCTTCGTCCACCTGCGGCACCTGACCCGGCGCCGGGACTTCGGTCTTCAACGAAGTGTTGAGCTTGACCCGGCCGACACTGGCGGACAGGCGCTGGGACAACGACCCCAGGCGAGTGCCGACATCACCCAGCCAGTTGTTGAGGTTGTCGGCGCGAGCATAGAACAGTGCGCTTTTTTGCGCCGGATCGGACAGGCGCGCCTGATAGCGGCTCAGCGAATTGATGCCTTCCTGATATTCCGACTCGCTGGAGGGCAGCACCCAACTACGGTTGTCGAAGTTGAACCGCGGCTCAGCCTTGGCGAGATCGGCGTCTTCGGCAGACTGCGACTGGGAACGGGCGAAGTCCTTACGCAACGCGCGGCTAAGGTCGCGTACCTGTACCAGCACGCCATATTCCCAGCTCGGCATGTTGTCCATCCACAGGCCCGGCGGGAAGCGATCATTGGAAATGTAACCGCCCTGCTTGGTCAACAAAGTGCCGGCCACGGTCTTGAGGGTTTCAACGGTGGTGTAGCCGACCACCATTTGCCTGCCGTCCTTCTCGGCCGCCGCCTGGGCGTTCTGCTGCACGGGGAACAACGCTGGTTCCTGGCTCCAATACCAGCCAACCGCAATGGTCACCAGCAGATAAAGCCCGATGAGCGTGGCCAGTGCCCGGCTGAAAAACACCCCGCCCAGGTAACTGCGGGTGTCCGATTTCGGCTCGGCGGCGCGTTCAGGCGCGCTGCCCGCGCGGTTCTTCCAGTCCAGCATGACGATGTCCCTTCAATCACTTGAGTTCACGGTTCGACCACAACCTTACATCAACGTGCCTCAGCCGGCATCCGTCGTTGGGCTTATCGGAGATTTACTGTCGCGAAGCCGAAAGCCTTGTAAGGGATTCCCTTAACCTTGCAAGCCATCAACCCAAGGCAAACAGCATCGTTAAAGACCTGAGCCCGTACTGGATCGCGCTACGGAGTACCGCGCAGATATTCCTTGAAGAAGCGCTGAACCCCTTGTTTCCCGGGCCTTTCCTCTACCTCGAACGGCGCATTCCAGACTGTTCGGTCAGAAACTGAATGACCCCTCTTGGCAGATTATTGACGTACGACACTCATGTAAGGGAAAAGAGGTGCTAGCATAGAGCCACCAGTCGACCTCAGCATGCCCCCTAACTAGTAGTCAGGATATGACCGAGTCAGAAGACCCCAGCCGTGAGCGCCTCAAGCACCACTTTGCCCAGCGGGTAATTCACCAGGCTCGCCAGATCCTTGAGATATGGCAGCGCCTGCAACGCAGCGAGTGGTCGAGCACCGACCTCTCTGAGCTCAGCGAAGCCAATCTGCGCCTGCTGCGCTTTGCCGAGCGCTTTGAACAGCCTGAGCATTATCAGCTTGCCCAAGATATCAGCCAGTCGCTGCAAGCGGTGGATGCCAATCGCGGCCGCCTGAGCAGCCAGTTGATTACTGAAATCAATCGCTTGATGCAACGCCTGTCCCGCACCGGCCTGCGCCACGGCGACCAGCTCGAGCAAACGTTCCTGCCGCCGCTGCGCAAGCCCGTCTATGTGGCGCTGCAAGACCACGACCGCGCCGAGCGACTGGCCAGGCAGTTGGAGTTCTTCGGCCTCAGTGCCCAGGCGCTGGACAGCGTCGCAACGTTCAAGGCCTCGATGATCGAGCGCCTGCCTGCGGCCATTGTCATGGATGTGGATTTCAACGGCCCTGGTGTGGGCCTGAAGCTCGCAGCCCAAGCCCAGGAAGGACTCGACCAAGCCATTCCGCTGTTATTTTTCAGCTTGCTCGAAACAGATACGCCAACTCGCTTGGCGGCGGTGCGCGCCGGTGGCCAGGAGTTTCTCACCGGCACGCTCGAAGCCTCGAGTCTGCTGGAGAAGATCGAAGTGCTGACCTGTGTCGCCCAATACGACCCCTATAAAGTGCTGATCATCGACGACTCGCGGGCCCAGGCCCTGCACACCGAGCGCCTGCTCAACAGCGCCGGGATCGTCACCCGGACCTTGATCGAGCCGATCCAGGCCATGGCCGAACTGGCGGATTTCCAGCCCGACCTGATCATCCTCGACATGTACATGCCCGCCTGCACCGGCACGGAGTTGGCCAAGGTGATCCGCCACAACGACCGCTACGTCAGCGTGCCGATCATTTACTTGTCCGCCGAAGACGACCTGGACAAACAGCTCGACGCCATGAGCGAAGGCGGCGACGACTTCCTGACCAAACCGATCAAGCCCCGGCACCTGATCACCACCGTGCGCAACCGCGCGGCCCGGGCCCGCAATCTCAAGGCGCGAATGGTGCGCGACAGCCTCACCGGCCTCTACAACCACACCCACATCCTGCAATTGCTCGAAGACTGCAGTTTCCGCGCGCGCCGGGAAGGCAAGCCACTGAGCTTTGCGATGTTGGACATCGACCACTTCAAACGGGTCAACGACAGCCATGGCCATCCCATGGGTGACAGGGTGATCAAGAGCCTGGCGCTGTTTCTCAAGCAACGACTGCGCAAGACGGACTTCATCGGACGGTACGGCGGTGAAGAGTTCGCGATCGTCATGCCCGACACCGACATCGACGCCGCCTACAAGGTGCTGGATGAAATCCGTCAGCGTTTTGCCGAAATCCATTACCCGGCCCAACCTCAAGACCTGTGGTGCACCTTCAGCGCCGGCGTGGTCGAAATGAGCGACGAATCCGACAGCCTGGTGATGGCAAGCCAGGCGGACGAAGCGCTGTACCGCGCCAAGCACGCTGGGCGCAACAGGGTCCAAAGCGCGCGGCAATCAAAGCAAAGTGCCACTTTTTCATCGGAATCAACCGATTCGGTCATAAACGTGTAACGTAAACGCAATAACTTCAGGCACTTACGATTCTGCCCCCGGTAGACCCTTGATGCGCCTGAAGCTGCTGACCAATCTCAATACCCTTCTTTTAGTTGCCGTGTGCCTTGGCCTCGGCGCCACGCTTTGGTGGTCGCAAATCGCCTTGGAGCGTCCTTATCTGCTGATGGAACGCTACTTGGGCCTGTCACGACAGTTCCAAGGCGAGGTGGCGCGCAACATCGAGGACTATCTGGCCAGCGGCGACACCTTGCGCCTCAGCGCAGCCACCCAAGCTTTGGAAACCCTGCAAAAAGAACTCGATCAATTCCCACCGGAACTGGCCAAGACGTTGCGCCCGAGCCTGTCGAACCTCGATGGCTTCAGCAGGACCGACTTGCTGGCCGCCGGCAAACTGGCCGGGGATCCCCAGGCGTTGCTGCTGCAGGCCGAACGTGAGCTGAGCGCCAACCTCGATCAACTCGCCCAATACGCCAACGGCGCACCGACTTATCTGCCGCCGTTGTTCGCCGCATCGCAGCACTTGGGCCGCCTGTCGCTCACACGGGACAAACTCGTCAGCAGCGGCCGCAGCGAACTGGCCGCCGACGTCGAACGCGAACTGGCCAGTATCCGTGTCCAGGCCCAACAGCTCGATAACCTGGCATTGCTCGGCGTCGCCGCCAGCAACGAATCCGGCAGCGATGACTTCGCCGCGTTGATGGGCTTGCAAACCCAGGAAGAAACCGTCGCCGAAGATGCCGGCATCGCGCTCAAGCGTGAACTCAACAGCCTGCTCGGCCGCTATCCAGCGGAACTGGCGCGCACCCGCGAGCTGATCCAGAAACGCACCGAGCTGGGCAATGCCACCCTCCTGAAGACCGCTGACGTGCAAAAGGCAATCGACGCCATGGAGCCGGCGGTGCGCGCCCAGCATGGACAGATCCAGGGCGAAGTACGGTTGATCCAGGGCGTGATGATCGGGTTGATCCTCTTGATCGCCCTGCTGATCGATACCCTGCAACGACACCTGGCCCGCACCCTGACCCGCCTGGCGCCAGCCCTGTCGACATGGGCCGAAGGCGACTTCAGCAATGATGTCCACGTCGGCGCGAGTAACCGCGAGCTGCGCGATATCGAAGCGTCCCTCAATCGCTTGCGCGCGTATCTGGTGGATCTGGTGGGCACCATTCGCCTGAACGCCGAGCAAGTGGCGGATAGCAGCCGGACCCTGGCGGAGTTGAGCGGCGAACTGCACAGCGGCGCCCAATACCAGGCCGGCGACACGGCATTGATCCGCGATTCCCTCAGCGAACTCGAGGCGACCATCCAGCAGGTGGCCGGCGATGCCAGCCAGGCCGCAGCTGCCAGCCGCAGTGCCGGAGACGCGGTGGAACATGGCCAGAAAGTCATTGGCCTGAGCCTCGCCGGCCTTCACGCGCTGGTCGGAGAAGTACAAGGCAACGCGCAAATGATCGAACAACTGGCCGAGGAGTCGGCGACCATTGGCGGCGTACTGACCGTCATCCGCTCGATTGCCGACCAGACCAACCTGCTGGCCCTCAACGCGGCCATCGAAGCCGCCCGCGCCGGAGAAATGGGTCGAGGCTTTGCGGTGGTGGCCGAAGAAGTCCGTTCCCTGGCCCAACGCACGGCGGGCGCAACCGCCGAGATCCAGGCACTGATCGCGCGCCTGCAACTGGCCGCGCGTCAATCGGTGGATGGCATGCGTGCCCAGGTCGAACACGCCGAAGCCACCGCCAGCCAGGCACAAGCAGCCGACGGTGCACTGGATGAGATCGTCGGCGCCATCCAGACCATCGCCGATACGGCCGTGCGCATCGCCGACGTCACTGCCCAGCAAAGCGGCGCCGTCAGCGAGATCCGCGATCATAGCGAGCGCATACATCAACTGGGCGGGGATAACCTGATGCGCATCGGCCAGGGGCGGGAACAGGGCGACAACCTGCTGCTGCTCGGTGGGCGGCTGCACACTGCGGTGCAAGCATTCAGGGTTTGACCCTGCGCATCCATTGCAAGTGACCGGATCCTAGGACATGGTCACATATTTCGCGCAAACATCGCTCATCGTGCTGGCTATTGCTGAGAACTGGACAGTCATAAAGGCTTTGCGGCATAGTCGCCGGGTTCTGACACCTGCTCACAGATAACAAGGAACAGCAGATGGCGACCCTTTTGGTCCTGCATGGACCCAACCTGAACCTGCTTGGCACCCGTGAACCGGGCGTCTATGGCGCCGTGACACTGGCCCAGATCAACCAGGACCTGGAACAGCGGGCCCGCAATGCCGGCCATCATTTGCTGTATCTGCAAAGCAACGCCGAATACGAATTGATCGACCGCATCCATGCCGCGCGCGGCGAAGGCGTGGACTTCATTTTGATCAATCCTGCAGCTTTTACACATACAAGCGTCGCATTACGTGACGCGCTGCTGGCAGTGAGCATCCCATTCATCGAAGTGCATTTGTCCAACGTGCACAAACGCGAACCTTTCCGCCATCACTCCTACTTCTCCGATGTAGCGGTGGGAGTGATCTGCGGCCTTGGCGCCAGCGGTTACCGACTGGCCCTGGAGGCCGCCCTAGAGCAGCTTGAAAAACAGGCAACAGCTTGAAAAACAAGCGTTAAACGCCCCTGACCGACCCTTGGGAGTTGATGATTCATGGATATCCGTAAAGTTAAGAAACTGATCGAATTGCTGGAAGAGTCCGGCATCGACGAGCTCGAGATCAAGGAAGGCGAAGAGTCCGTACGCA
The DNA here is from genome assembly GCF_014268655.2 of Pseudomonas marvdashtae. NCBI lineage: Bacteria > Pseudomonadati > Pseudomonadota > Gammaproteobacteria > Pseudomonadales > Pseudomonadaceae > Pseudomonas > Pseudomonas marvdashtae. The sequence goes on along the minus strand of NZ_JABWQX020000002.1, from coordinate 139,792 downwards.
TCAGCCGCCACAGCAAGACCCCGGCCCAGCAGTTCTATGCACCGGCACCGATGCAGGCTCCTGCCGCCGCACCTGCTCCAGCAGCAGCCCCGGTTGCGGCAGCACCAGCCACCCCGACAGCCCCCGTGCTCAACGGCACTGTCGCTCGTTCGCCAATGGTGGGCACGTTCTATCGCAAGTCTTCGCCATCCTCGCCGTCCTTCGTTGAAGTTGGCCAGACCGTGAAGAAAGGCGACACCCTGTGCATCGTCGAAGCCATGAAGATGATGAACCACATCGAAGCTGAAACCAGCGGTGTGATCGAGTCCATCCTCGTCGAAGACGGCCAGCCGGTTGAGTACGACCAACCGCTGTTCACCATCGTTTGAACCGCGGAGAGCCTTTGATGACTGCGAAGTTGGAAAAAGTCCTGATCGCTAACCGCGGTGAGATCGCTCTGCGGATTCTGCGTGCCTGCAAAGAGATGGGCATCAAGACCGTCGCCGTTTACTCCAAGGCCGACAAAGAACTGATGCACCTGGGCCTGGCGGATGAATCCGTCTGCATCGGTCCAGCGTCGGCTGCGCACTCCTACCTGCACATCCCGGCGATCATCGCCGCTGCCGAAGTGACCGGCGCCACCGCCATTCACCCAGGCTACGGTTTCCTGGCGGAAAATGCCGACTTCGCCGAGCAGGTGGAAAACTCCGGTTTTGCCTTCATTGGCCCGAAAGCCGACACCATTCGCCTGATGGGCGACAAGGTTTCGGCCAAGCACGCCATGATCGCCGCCGGCGTACCGACCGTTCCGGGCTCCGACGGCCCGCTGCCTGAAGACGAAGAAACCGCTTTGCGCATCGGTCGCGAAGTCGGTTATCCGGTGATCATCAAGGCCGCTGGCGGCGGCGGTGGTCGCGGCATGCGCGTGGTGCACAAGGAAGAAGACCTGATTTCCTCGGCGAAACTGACCCGCTCCGAAGCAGGCGCGGCGTTCGGCAACCCGATGGTCTACCTGGAAAAATTCCTGACCAACCCACGTCACGTCGAAGTCCAGGTGCTGTCCGACGGCCAGGGCCAGGCGATCCATCTGGGCGACCGCGATTGCTCGCTGCAACGTCGTCACCAGAAGGTCCTCGAAGAAGCGCCGGCACCGGGCATCGACGAGCAGGCTCGTGAAGAAGTCCTGGCACGCTGCGTCAAGGCGTGCATCGACATCGGCTACCGTGGTGCCGGCACTTTCGAGTTCCTGTACGAGAACGGCAGTTTCTACTTCATCGAAATGAACACCCGCGTCCAGGTCGAGCACCCGGTCTCGGAAATGGTCACCGGTATCGACATCGTCAAGGAGATGCTCAGCATCGCCGCCGGCAACAAGCTGTCGTTCACCCAGGATGACGTAGTGATTCGCGGCCATTCGCTGGAATGCCGGATCAACGCCGAAGACCCGAAAACCTTCATGCCAAGCCCAGGCACGGTCAAGCATTTCCACGCTCCAGGCGGCAACGGCGTTCGCGTCGATTCGCACCTGTACAGCGGTTATGCCGTTCCACCGAACTACGACTCGCTGATTGGCAAGCTGATCACCTACGGGGCAACCCGTGAAGAAGCCATGGCGCGCATGCGCAATGCGCTGGACGAAATCGTGGTAGACGGGATCAAGACCAACATCCCGCTGCACCGCGACCTGGTCCGCGACGAAGGTTTCTGCAAAGGCGGCGTCAACATCCATTACCTGGAACACAAGCTGGGCAACCAGCACTGATGTTTCGCGTGATGTAAAAAGACCCCGGTCCATTGGCCGGGGTCTTTGTTTTTGAGCGCGCCAGGACGCTTATCCACTTTGACGGCGACCTGGCGTACACTGCGCGCCTTTGCAGCCCAGTGCTGCCCCCCTGTAGATTTTTTCAAAGGTGCCCGCCATGCCTTGGCTGCAAGTACGCCTGGCCATCAGCCCGGAACAAGCCGAAACCTACGAAGACGCGTTTCTTGAAGTAGGCGCAGTATCGGTAACCTTCATGGACGCCGAAGACCAGCCGATCTTCGAGCCGGAGCTCAATACCACCCCGCTGTGGTCCCACACCCATTTGCTGGCCCTGTTCGAAGGCGGCACTGAGGCGGCCAGCGTGCTGGCCCATCTCGAGTTGCTGACCGGCAGTCCGCTGCCTGAGCATCACAGCGAAGTGATCGAGGACCAGGACTGGGAGCGCAGCTGGATGGACAACTTCCAGCCGATGCGCTTTGGCCAGCGCCTGTGGATCGTCCCGAGCTGGCATGCCGCGCCGGAACCGGATGCTGTGAACCTGCTGCTGGACCCGGGCCTGGCGTTCGGCACCGGCACTCACCCGACGACCGCGCTGTGCCTGGAGTGGCTCGACGGCCAGGACCTGAAGGGCTGCAACGTACTCGACTTCGGCTGTGGCTCGGGGATCCTGGCGATTGCCGCGCTCCTGCTGGGCGCCCGGGAAGCGGTCGGCACCGACATCGATGTCCAGGCCCTGGAAGCCTCCCGCGACAACGCCGGGCGCAACGACATTGCCGAAGCGCTGTTCCCGCTGTACTTGCCGCAGGACTTGCCACAGGTCCAGGCCGACGTACTGGTGGCCAATATCCTCGCCGGTCCGCTGGTATCCCTGGCGCCGCAACTGTCGAGCCTGGTCAAGCCGGGCGGACGCCTGGCGCTGTCGGGCGTCCTTGCCGAACAGGGCGAGGAAGTCGCCGCCGCTTATGCCGCGGACTTTGACTTGGACCCGATCGCCAATCGCGATGGCTGGGTGCGCATCAGCGGACGTCGGCGCTAGAATGGCCGCCTGTATCAACCGGATTGCCGCATGACCGACAGCTTCGTCACTCAATGCCCGCATTGCCACACCAGTTTCCGCGTCAGCCATGGTCAATTGAGCGTGGCACGCGGAGTGGTTCGTTGCGGCTCGTGTCTGCAAGTGTTCAATGCCGCCCGGCAATTGCTGGAGCAACGCGCTGTCAAGGACGTCGCCGCGCCGCCGGTTTCGCCCGCCAAGCCTGCCGTCGAAGCCCCGCGCGCCATCAGCCAGAAACAATGGACGGCCGCCGAGCTGGACCTTGATGACCTGGATAAGGAACTGGCTCGCCTGGAACGGCGTGACAAGCGAGCGCCAGACACCTTTGGCCGGCGTCGTGAAGACAACCTGAGTGCCCAGCGCGAACATCTTTCGAGCGAGCAGGAACCCTGGTCCGACAGCCTCTACAGCGAGTCCCCCGCCGAACGCGCCGAAGCCGCCATCCAGCCGCCCCTCGAGCCGTTCGAGCCCCATGAACCCGCGCGACCGCCGCGGACCGAACCATCCTTGTCGCTGGCGCTCGAGCCGCTGGAACCGGACGACGAACCTGTCGCCCCGCTGAGCCTCACGCTGGACGACGAACCCCACGAGCACCTCGAACGCCTGTCCGCCACTGACGATCTCGACGACGAACCCGAGCAACCGGTGCCGCTGCGCAAGTCACGGGAACGCCAGGAACCGGGGATACGCGCCGAAGCCCTCCACGACCTGGACGACGACCCGCTGCAATTGGACTGGCGCAAGCGCCGCACGCCCTGGGGCCGTCGCCTGCTCTGGGGGCTGTTGATACTGCTTGCCGCCGCAGCCTTGGGCGGTCAGTACATCGCGTACCATTTCGAAGAACTGGCTCGCCAGGACCAATACCGCCCCTGGTTCTTGCAAGCCTGTCCGGCGATTGGCTGCGACGTGCCGTCCAAGGTCGATATTGCCAAGATCAAAAGCAGCAACCTGGTGGTGCGAAGCCATCCGGAATTCAGCGGCGCCCTGGTGGTGGACGCGATCATCTACAACCGCGCGCCCTTCTCCCAGCCCTTCCCACTGCTGGAGCTGCGTTTTGCCGACCTCAATGGTCACCTGATCGCCAGCCGTCGCTTCAAGCCAGGCGAGTACCTGGGCGGCGACCTCGAAGGCCGGGGGGAAATGCCTCCGCAGACGCCGATCCATATTGCGTTGGATATCCTGGACCCGGGCCCCAAAGCAGTGAACTACAGCCTGAGCTTTCATTCGCCCGAATGAAGCCCGCCAGGGCCGGCCGATTGACGACAGCTTTCTGACTCACCTGACCCAGACCAAACCGCTGGCGATAACAAAATAGCTGTTCAGATTTTATCCAATTCGACCTTTATCCAGTCATCGAGAGCGGGTATCATGCCAACCCTTTTTCGAAGTCTCATGATCCGGCCCCACTTCAGGGAAGTCCTATGTCGGCGGTACGCATCGGCCCATATACATTGCAGAACGGTCTGGTTCTCGCCCCCATGGCGGGCGTCACCGACCAGCCCTTTCGTCAGTTGTGCAAACGATTGGGTGCGGGCCTTGTGGTCTCGGAAATGGTGACCAGCGACATGAGCTTGTGGAACACCCGCAAATCGCGGCTGCGCATGATCCACGAAGGCGATCCCGAGCCCCGCTCGGTACAGATTGCCGGTGGCGACGCACAGATGCTGGCGGAGGCGGCCCGGGCCAACGTCGAACTGGGGGCACAGATCATCGACATCAACATGGGCTGTCCGGCGAAGAAGGTTTGCAACAAGGCTGCTGGCTCGGCGCTGTTGAAAGATGAAGCGCTGGTCACCGAGATCCTGCAGGCGGTTGTCGCCGCGGTCGATGTGCCGGTGACCCTGAAGATCCGCACCGGGTGGGACCGGGAGAACAAGAACGGCCTGACGGTGGCGAAGATCGCCGAGCAGGCAGGTATCACGGCGCTGGCGGTCCATGGCCGCACCCGTGCCGACCTGTACACCGGCGAAGCCGAGTACGACACGATTGCCGCGATCAAGCAGGCGGTGTCCATCCCGGTCTTTGCCAACGGCGACGTCGACTCGCCCGAGAAGGCCCGGTACGTGCTGGACGCGACCGGCGCCGATGGCCTGTTGATTGGCCGGGCCGCCCAGGGGCGGCCATGGATTTTTCGTGAAATCGAACACTACCTGCGCACCGGCGAAAAACTCGCTGCGCCGATGTTGTCCGAGGTGGAACGTATTCTGCTAGAGCATCTGGCCGCGCTGCATGCCTTCTATGGAGAAGTCATGGGCGTACGCATCGCTCGCAAGCATGTGGGCTGGTATCTCGCAACCCTGCCGGGCGCCAGGGAGTTTCGCGCCCGTTTCAATCGTTTGGATGGTACGCAAGCACAATGCGCCGACGTTCAGGCGTTTTTCGCCGAACGTTACAAGAGCCTGACAGGGGACGAAGGGGTGGCCGCATGACGATGATGACCGAGACTTTAGTGAGTGGAATAGCACCCGTGAGCGACAACGTGAATTTGAAACAGCACCTCAACACGCCCAGCGAAGAAGGCCAGACCCTTCGCGGGAGCGTCGAGAAGGCGCTGCACAATTATTTCGCCCACCTTGAGGGCGCTGCCGTCACGGATGTGTACAACCTGGTGCTTTCCGAAGTCGAGGCGCCGCTGCTCGAAAGCGTAATGAACTACGTCAAGGGCAACCAGACCAAGGCCAGTGAGCTGCTGGGCCTTAACCGCGGCACCCTGCGCAAGAAACTCAAGCAGTACGATCTGCTGTAAGCATTCAATCAAACCAGAAAGGCGCCCGCGTAAAAAACGGTCGCCTTTTTTGCTGACTTCCCTTGCTTTTGATGGAACTTGAAATGACCGACCAGACTACCCGCCTGCCGATCCGCCGCGCCTTGATCAGCGTCTCCGACAAGACCGGGATCCTTGAATTCGCCCGCGAGCTGCAACAGTTGGGCGTAGAGATCCTCTCTACCGGCGGGACCTTCAAGTTGCTGCAGGACAACGGCGTCGCGGCAGTGGAAGTCGCGGACTACACCGGTTTCGCGGAAATGATGGACGGTCGCGTCAAGACCCTGCACCCGAAAATCCATGGCGGGATCCTCGGTCGTCGCGGCATCGATGACGCCATCATGAACGAGCACGGTATCAAGCCGATCGACCTGGTAGCGGTCAACCTCTACCCGTTCGAAGCCACCATCAACAAGCCCGGCTGCGACCTGCCGACCGCCATCGAGAACATCGACATCGGCGGCCCGACCATGGTCCGCTCGGCGGCCAAGAATCATAAAGACGTGGCCATCGTGGTCAACGCCAGCGACTACGCCAGTGTGCTGGAGAGTCTCAAGGCCGGCGGCCTGACCTACGCCCAGCGTTTCGACCTGATGCTCAAGGCCTTCGAACATACCGCCGCCTACGACGGCATGATCGCCAACTATATGGGCACCGTGAACCAGGCCGCCGAAACCCTGAGCACCGAAGGCCGCAGCGAATTTCCGCGAACCTTCAATACCCAATTCATCAAGGCCCAGGAAATGCGCTACGGCGAGAACCCGCACCAGAGCGCGGCGTTCTACGTGGAAGCCAAGCCTGCCGAAGTCGGCATCGCCACGGCCACCCAGTTGCAAGGCAAGGAACTGTCGTTCAACAACGTGGCTGACACCGATGCCGCGCTGGAATGCGTCAAGAGCTTCGTCAAGCCAGCCTGCGTGATCGTCAAGCACGCCAACCCGTGCGGCGTCGCGGTCAGCCCGGACGCCGAGGGCGGCATCCGCCAGGCCTACGAACTGGCCTACGCCACCGACACCGAGTCGGCGTTCGGCGGGATTATCGCCTTCAACCGTGAACTGGACGCCGAGACCGCCAAGGCCATCGTCGAGCGTCAGTTCGTCGAAGTGATCATCGCCCCTTCGGTCAGCGAAGAGGCCCGCGCCATTGTTGCCGCCAAAGCCAACGTGCGCCTGCTGGCCTGCGGCCAATGGTCGACTGACCGTGCGCCAGCCTGGGATTACAAGCGCGTCAATGGCGGCTTGCTGGTCCAGGGCCGCGACATCGGCATGATCGGCAGCGAAGACTTGAAAGTGGTGACCCAGCGCGCCCCGAGCGAACAGGAAATCAATGATCTGATCTTTGCCTGGAAAGTCGCCAAGTACGTTAAGTCGAACGCCATCGTCTACGCCAAGAACCGCCAGACCATCGGCGTCGGCGCCGGCCAGATGAGCCGCGTGAACTCGGCCCGCATCGCCGCGATCAAGGCTGAACACGCCGGCTTGCAGGTACAAGGCGCGGTCATGGCCTCCGATGCGTTCTTCCCGTTCCGCGACGGTATCGACAATGCGGCCAAGGTCGGCATTACCGCGGTGATCCAGCCGGGCGGTTCGATGCGTGATGCAGAAGTGATTGCTGCTGCTGATGAAGCCGGCATCGCCATGGTGTTCACCGGCATGCGCCACTTCCGTCACTAACAAGACAACGGCCGCACTGAAGCCGGCATCTGCTGCGTTGGAGCCGACCTCGATGATGCTCATTGCCAAAAGGCAACTCCGCTCATCGAGGTCGACTCCGCCTTGCATCTACCGACTTCATTGCGACCTCCTACGGCGCAAAGCGCCCTAGGTTCCGAACAGAATCAGCGTCATCCGAGGTTTTTGAAATGAATGTTTTGATCATTGGCAGCGGTGGCCGTGAACACGCCCTGGCCTGGAAAGTGGCACAGGATCCCCGCGTGCAGAAGGTTTTCGTGGCGCCAGGCAATGCCGGCACCGCCATCGAAGCCAAGTGCGAAAACGTTGCCATCGACGTACTGGCCCTGGAACAACTGGCCGACTTCGCCGAGAAGAACGTTTCGCTGACCATCGTCGGCCCGGAAGTACCGCTGGTCGCCGGCGTAGTCGATCTGTTCCGCTCCCGCGGCCTGGACTGCTTCGGCCCAACTGCCGGCGCCGCGCAGCTGGAAGGTTCCAAGGCCTTCACCAAGGACTTCCTGGCACGCCACAAGATCCCGACCGCCGACTACCAGAACTTCACCGAAATCGAACCAGCGCTGGCGTACCTGCGTGAAAAAGGCGCACCGATCGTGATCAAGGCCGATGGCCTGGCCGCAGGCAAAGGCGTGATCGTTGCCATGACCCTGGCCGAGGCCGAAGACGCGGTGCGCGACATGCTCGCCGGCAATGCCTTCGGTGACGCCGGTTCACGCGTCGTGATCGAAGAGTTCCTCGACGGCGAGGAGGCCAGTTTCATTGTCATGGTCGACGGCAAGAATGTCTTGCCAATGGCCACCAGCCAGGACCATAAACGTGTCGGCGACGGCGACAGCGGTCCGAACACCGGCGGCATGGGCGCCTACTCTCCCGCTCCGGTGGTCACCGCCGACGTACATCAGCGCGTAATGGACCTGGTGATCTGGCCAACCGTGCGCGGCATGGCCGAGGAAGCCAATGTCTATACCGGTTTCCTCTATGCAGGCCTGATGATCGACAAGGCTGGTAACCCAAAAGTCATCGAATTCAACTGCCGTTTCGGCGATCCTGAGACCCAGCCGGTCATGCTGCGCCTGCAATCGAGCCTGGTGTTGCTGGTGGAAGCCGCCTTGGCCCAGGCGCTGGACAAAGTAGAAGCCCAGTGGGATCCGCGTCCGAGTGTTGGCGTTGTACTGGCAGCCGGTGGCTACCCCGGCGACTACGCCAAGGGCAGCGTTATCAACGGCCTGGAAGGCGCGGCCCAGTTGGAAGGCAAGGTGTTCCACGCTGGCACGGCATTGAAGGACGACCAAGTGGTTACCGCCGGTGGTCGCGTATTGTGCGCCACGGCAATGGGTGCCAGTGTCGACGCCGCACAGCAGCAAGCCTACAAGCTTGCCGCGCAAATTGATTGGGAAGGCTGTTTCTACCGCAAGGACATTGGCTACCGTGCCATTGCCCGCGAGCGTGGCGAAAACCTGGAATAACCCGGCCATTCAGCCAGGCAAGGGCTCATGCCCCTTGCCTGGCTGACCGGGCGCCGCGCATAGTTATCATCTGGCATCAACTACGAAGGGATTTCGCCGTGCGCTGGCTCAGGATTGCCATAGGCTTGACCGTTACCCTGCTGACGCTGCTCTGCGTGCTCCCGGCCCTGGCCGCGCCCGGCAGTGGCTGGGCGATATTGCTCGACGAACAGGGCGATCTGAAACTGAGCGACATCCGCTCAGCCCGCTATACCAATCAATTCAGCCCCATTGACCTGGACCACCTCAAGGCAGCCGAGCCGGGTGGAGCCCTGTGGCTGCGCTTCCGACTGGCCCCCGACAAGCATGAGCAGATACTGCGCATTTTCGCGCCTGACCTGTTGCGCCTGAATCTCTACGTACTGGACGGCGATGCCCTGGTTGATCAACAGATCAACGGCAATGCGCTGCCAAGCTTCGAACAACCCGTGCCCAGCAGCGATTTCATACTGGCACTGCCTCGCAGCGATAAAACCCTCGACGTCTACCTGAGGCTGGCATCCCGTTACGAACTGCGCCCCTACGTCACCCTGCAACCGGCCGTCATGGCGGCAGCCGACCAGAATCAGACGTTGATCTATGGGCTGCTATTCGGCTGCATCGCCATGCTGATCCTGCACAACCTCACCCGCTACGCCTACACCCGGTCACGTAGTTGCCTGTGGTTGGCGGCCTGTGAAGGACTGCTGATGCTCAGCCTGGTCCTGCTGCTGAACCTGGCCGGCGCCTGGCTGCCAAACTGGCCGGCGATCCAGACGCCAGGTGCTTACTTGGCCCTGCTGCTGACAGCACCCTGTGGCTTGATGTTCGCCTATCGCTACTTCGCGCCGCTGGGATCGCATCCGCTGAACCGGCTGTTGCTGGGCGAAATTGTCTTCATCATGCTGTGCAGCCTGTTGCTGCTGTTCGTCAACACGCTGCCGCTCAATATCATGACCTACGCACTGGTGGCCTTGGCCGGTCTGAGCATGCTGTTCGTCAGCGCCTGGCATTGGCAGAAGGGCTATCGCCCGGCACGGCTGTTTGTCGCCGCCATGGTGGTGTTCAACCTGGGTACGCTGATCATTCTCCCGGCGCTGCAAGGATTGACGGAAGTCGCCCCCCAGGGACTGATCGTCACGCTGCTGGTAATCATCTGCATCAGCGGCCTGCTGATGAGCGTCGCGTTAGGCGAGCGACAGCGATCGATAAACGAAAGTCGCTTCAGTATCAGCCGCGACCTGGCGGCAAGTAACGCCGAGATCAACGCCAAGGCTGAATTCCTGGCCAAGATCAGCCATGAGATCCGCACTCCGATGAACGGCGTGCTGGGCATGACGGAACTGCTGCTAGGCACGCCGCTATCGGTCAAGCAGCGCGATTACGTACAGACAATCCATAGCGCCGGCAATGAACTGCTCACCCTGATCAACGAAATCCTCGACATTTCCCGTCTCGAGTCGGGTCAGATCGAATTGGACGATGTGCAGTTTGACCTCAACGCACTGATCGAGGACTGCCTGAGTATCTTCCGCGCCAAAGCCGAACAGCAAAATGTCGAGCTGATCAGTTTCATCCAGCCCCAGGTACCGCGGGTGATCAGCGGCGATCCGACACGGCTGCGCCAGGCGCTGCTGAGCCTGCTGGAAAATGCCTTGAAGAAAACCGATGAAGGCGAGGTATTGATCGTCGTCGCCCTCGACGAGCGCAGCGATAAGCCACGCCTGCGCATCGCAGTGCAGGACAGCGGATCGCCCATGGACGCCGAAGAGCGCGACATGCTGATGCACGCCGAACTGCACAGCAAGAATGTCCTCTCGGCCACGCGGCTGGGTGGCAACCTGGGCCTGGTCATCGCGCGCCAGTTGATCATGCTGATGCATGGCGAATTCGGCATCAAGAGCGGCAGCAACCAGGGCAGTACCTTATGGCTGACCTTGCCGCTGGACCCGGATCGCCTTGAGCACCCGACCTCCGACCTCGACGGCCCGCTGCAAGGGGCACGTGTGTTGGTCGTCGATGACAACGATACCTGCCGCAAGGTGCTGGTCCAGCAATGCAGCGCCTGGGGCCTGAATGTCAGCGCGGTTCCCTCGGGAAAGGAAGCCCTGGCGCTGCTGCGTACCAAGGCTCACCTGCGAGATTATTTCGACGTGGTGTTGCTGGACCAGAACATGCCTGGCATGACTGGCATGCAACTGGCTGCCAAGATCAAGGAAGACCCGAGCCTGAACCACGACATCCTGCTGATCATGCTGACCGGCATCAGCAACGCCCCGAGCAAGGTTGTGGCGCGCAACAGCGGGGTCAAGCGCATCCTTGCCAAACCGGTGGCCGGCTATACACTCAAGACCACCCTGGCGGACGAACTGAACCAGCGCAACAAAGGCCAGGCGCCGAACATCCCGGTCAACGCCGGCCCTCCCGTTACGGTAAAGGTACCCAGCGACTTCCGCATCCTGGTGGCCGAAGACAACAGTATTTCCACCAAAGTCATCCGCGGCATGCTCGGCAAGCTCAACCTGCAACCCGACACTGCCAGCAATGGCGAAGAAGCGCTCAAGGCCATGAAGGAGCACCGCTACGACCTGGTCCTGATGGATTGCGAGATGCCGATCCTCGACGGTTTTTCCGCCACCCAGCAACTGCGGGCCTGGGAAATGGGAAACCAACGGACACGTACCCCCGTGGTAGCGCTCACCGCTCACATCCTGGCCGAACACAAGGAGCGCGCCCGCCAAGCCGGAATGGACGGACACATGGCCAAGCCGGTGGAGCTGTCGCAGCTGCGCGAACTGATCGAACACTGGGTGGCCCAGCGCGACCAGCAGAACCACACGGCGCAAACGTCCTGAGCCGACAGACGCCGAAGCGCCTGATAGACTCCCGTCGTCTTCCTTCGTACTGAGCCTTGACCATGCTCCATGTGCTGTTCAGCGTTTACCTGAAAATGTTGGTGCTCTACAGCCCCTTCTTCGTACTGTCGTGTTTTATCGGCTTGACTCGAGGCTACTCGCGCAAGGAACAGCGTCGCCTGGCCTGGAAGGTCGCGACCGCGACGCTGGTCTCGAGCGTATTGCTGTACTTGTTTGGCAGGGTGATTTTCAGCGTGTTCGGCATCACCGTGGACGCGTTCCGCATTGGCGCCGGCAGCGTGTTGTTTATTTCGGCGCTGGGCATGGCCCAGGGCAAGTCGGCGGTTCAGACCGACAATGTCCAGCAGGACGTGACCATCGTCCCGCTGACCATCCCCTTGACCGTCGGCCCTGGCACCATCGGTGCCCTGCTGGTGATGGGCGTGAGCCAGCCGCACTGGGACGACAAACTCATGGCCATCATCAGTATCGCCTTGGCGAGTTTCACCGTGGGCGTGGTGCTTTATCTGTCCAGCCGCATCGAGCGGATTCTGGGCGACCAGGGCTTGCAGATTGTCAGCCGGTTGATGGGGCTGTTTGTCTGCGCCCTGGCGGCGCAGATCATCTTTACGGGAGTGAGAGGCTATCTGGTGCCATAAGCTCGGCCGTGGTGATTCAGGCCCGTTTGCGACGGCTGAAGCGGTTGCTCAGAACCTCCCGGCGATGCTCGCCCAGATATTCTTCAATCAGCTGCCTGAAGTGCTCGTAACTCGCAGGATTAAAGGTCACGTACGACTTGCCACGGAAAATCTCCCGCGCCGAAGCACGCCAGTTCACGAAAAGAACACCTCCGTTACTTGAAGTGCCGGTCTGTCTGATCGAACTGGAGGAGGCGATCAGGATACCGTTGGACAATTGCTCGCAAGGGATGACAGACAACCGTGCGCCATCGGCCGACTGGGCTTGGGTGCCGAACAGATTGAGGGCTCCCTCGTCCTGTTTCAAACCGTCGATCGTGGTGCTGACCACCGTGCCCAGCACCGACGCCGCTGGAACGCTCGCTTTCACGCCGTCGATGATCCCTTTGACGATATCCTTGATCACCAAGTCCATGTCCACCTGCAGGGAGCTCTCGGTATAACGCGAGTAACCATCATCCGAGATGAAACATCCGAGGTCTTGCAAGCATTTGATGAATTCCATGTACCACGCATGGGTGTTTTTGCCGCCTGGTACAAGATCGTTGGCCTCCATGATCGACATGGTCATGATGTTCTCCATGATCGCCATGTTATTGAGCGACATGTTATTGCCGTAGCCTACCAGTGCATCACCTAGCATCAGCGCGTCCATTTCCTTCGTTGGATTGTCCTGCACCGACTGCATGACCGACCTGCGCACACGCCGGCTGGCAGAAACCCCGGCCTTGCGCCTGTCGATACGCGCAGCGATCAACTCAACACTGTGTTCGGTACTCAGCTCACTTTCAAAACGTTCCATAACACTTCCTTAGTTAAATTTAAACGACCGCTCCTGCGGCCAAGCAACAATCTAAATTGTCGAATCCGATACAACAAACAAAACTAGATACAGCATATGTAGCAGCCCCACGCCCACAGCGCGACCCAAATACTTGGAAACCAATAAATCGCCCAACTTTCTTGAAGATCGCTACCGTTACTGTATTGATGCAGACTCAACTAATAACGGAACTATCTTTATGGACAACCCACCCTTAAGCGGACTGGTAACAGGCCTGAATATGTTTTCATACATAGGAGAATTTTTACCCCAAGAGCACGATGACATAGCCATCTCCAACCACCTTGCAACTCTATCCGCCGACATCGAACATGATCGTTACAGCGATCAGAAAAACTGGTTTGAATACTATATCTACACCATGAGATACATGGGGTGGTCGCTGTATCAGGACTCAACCTTTACCAGTACACGACATGTCGTTGCGAATTCGGTAGCGGACTTCCTGGTGGAAAGCGCCGACGCCATGAAGGATTTTCGACAGGCCAATGCGATGATCGATACGTTGGATGCAATGAAATCCAATAACCCGGCCATGCTCTCGTTCGATTCAGAAAGCCGACAAGGTGAGTCATTCCAGATTGTCCCGGCGCGCTACGACTCGGATGGCAACCTCCATATCGCCTTTTACAAGCTTGAGCTGAGGGTAAGCAAAAGAAAAAGCAGTTTTTTATTCTGGAGTCTGGAAGAACACTCCGCAACGATCATCCAGCACAAGGCATACATGAGGCTTGACCGAAACGAAATGGATCGAGTCAGAGCTTATCTTAAACAGAAGTCGAGTGGAAAACTCATGAAGCGCTTTGACTTGCGAAAAAACCGCCCAATCTGACGCGCAAATAAAAGGGTCGCAGCTGCAACCCTTTTATTTCTTCCGGCGCGCAGGACGATCAACTCATATTGTTTCCAGCGACAACTCCAAAAGTTCCTCCAGCGTAGTAACGCTCTGAATGTCTGGCAAAGCGCCTAACCGCGCTACGAGCGTCGAAACGGCATAGTGTCGGTTCGCACCGAAGTCGAGCACGACCTCGCCACGTAAGTTGACATCAGTGGCAAACACTTCACGACAGACCACACTGCATCCGCTGTTCGGGTCAATGATCACCAAATGCTCATCGACATGGCTCAACAGCAATTGGTCGGGCTCTTCGAGTTCCCAGATCACCTTGCCGGGCGTTGTCGCCACGTCGCCCAGCGAATGCCGGCAGTCGAGAATGACCGACCCAACCCGCCGCCAGGCCGATTTCGATAATCGGTAAGTCACCGCACCTTGACCCACGCGCAAGACCACGGTGGTGACATCGTCAGGCATCACTGCCAGGAGATCATCGAGGAGGGTTCCCTGGCTCTCGACGACCATTACTTCGCCTTTGCGCTGGGCATAGTTGAGCGGCCCAGCTTGCCCCTCCCGCGGAAAAGTCAGCAATGTCCCTTTCTTGCTTTCGCGAAGTAATACATTGTTCCGCCGCTGGGTTCCCAGCACTTCATATGCGGCCGGAAGGGCCGCCTTGGGCACTCGGATGACCTGCCCGGTCCGGGCGACGAACCACGTCAGGTTGTCGGGCTCCTCCACCGTCAGCAGTGCGCTGTGGGACGGGGAGCTGGCCAGCCGCTCAAGTGCCTCCTGTTCATGACCGCCCTGGGCGACTACCCACTCATGGGTGACGCCAGTGATCATTGCCGGCTCATGATCGCGCAGTCTGACCACCAGCCCCTCATAGGTGACGCCTCGCAGTCCCGGCCCATCGGCCACCAGCCCGATAAACCGCCAGGGCGCCCACTCACGCTCCGCCTCGAGCAATACATCAGCCTGTAGCAATCGCGACCCTTGCCCGAACGCGGCCCCTGCCTGTTTCAGGTCGATGAGGGACTGGCGCAATACCTCGCCCCTCTCAACGTCGAATAACCAGGCAGCTTCGCCATCCGGCGTTACGTCCAGCAGGCGGACTTGCGTTGCCTGCCTCGAATCCACCAGTAATAGCCGGTTGTCGATGTACCAGGCGTACAAGCTGGTTTTACCGCTGGAATCGGTCAAGCCCATAAGAGCAAAGCGTTCAATGGAATGCCGCCGGGCCAATGGTTCCAACGCAGGCCACCAAGCCTGCTCTTGATTCTTGAACCACTGGTTGTTCACGCCGCCCAGCACCAAGGCTCCTTCGCTGGTCAGGTCAAAGAACACGTCATCGAAAGTCGCGGCCACGTATCCATGGTGGGCAACAAAAACCTCCTTTACGTTCCCGGTCTGCATCCACCGGTTGGACCACTGTCCTATGCCGTCCACGACAGTTCGCTGCCTGCGGCACACGGCCTTGTAAGTTTCGTCATAAATGGCAAACGCATCGCCTTCCCCTGCTTGCGCCAACAGCCTCAGCCCGGTCATATGCTTTATGGAGTCAGGCCAACCACGATGATGCCTGGGTCTTGGGGCGGGACGAATGATCAGATTGTCGTCGCGACGTACCCAGGCCATATCCCGGTACGCTTCATCTGGCTTCCAACAGACGGTTACAAAGGGAGCCGGTTGCCAAGTGACGGTCTCGTAGGTGTGCTCGTTGCCGAAGGATGGCGCATAGACGTAGCCATCGGGGAGCACTTTTGACCATTCGCTCAAGTGTTGGCTGGCGCTCAGGAGCGTTTCCAACTCAGTGTCGAGGTCTCGGATGACTGAAGTCAGCAGCAGTTGCTCATCGTAAATCACATAGGCCAGCTCATCATGGACCCCGCCCTTGCGAGTGATGTGCTGTACGACATGGATGATCCCCTGTGCGTCTGCCTCGACACTTTTGATTACCGCGTCCTCAGTCATGGATCCCCATAGCCAATAGAGCCGACTCAGCACGCCGGTGGTGGCATCGACCTGGCAGATCCTTAGGTCTTTCGGATCGTAGAACCAGGCATAACCATTCACTACCGCCCCCAGAAACGTCGGCTCATCGCCTACGAGTTCGTCACGGATGTAGAGAAAGCGGTCCTCTTTTGCATCGTACCAGGCGATGACGCGTCGGTTTTCTTTCGGGTCTTCGAATGGAACCAGATAATCATGTACCGGCGTATAGGGCGCCACCAGGCGATGCTGGTGGTTCAGGGCCTTGAGATGCTCCCGCAATACCTGTTGATCCAGTCCCGATGGCACCACCTGCTCGACAACATTGAGCAGACGCGTGCTCCAATCCACTTGAAATAGCTGCTCAGTGCCGATCCGGATCAGAACCCCGTGTTGTCCTGTTCCAGTGAAGGAAACCTCAATTTCACCAATGGAGATTTTGTTCCCGGAAGACTCGAACCGAATATCGCTTTCCTTCGCTCCAGGGGCATCGAGTACCCAACTCGAGTTCAACGGTCGCACCGAATCGAAAGTAACGCTCACGCCGGGATTGAGCCGCACTGCGCATTGATTGCCTGCCCCCTGGATCTGATAAGAGACCAGGCCATGCCAGTTTGCAGGCAGTACTGGCACAACCAATGAACGAGCATTGTCATCGAGTACCACATCGATCCGCGTTGGCCGAAAGTCAGGATTGAATAGGCGATGGACTATGTATTCCCACGGCCCCCAGAAATCAAACAGCCACTTACCGGCAGTGTTCTCTTCCAGACGTCGCCCCGTGTCAAAACCTTTGTCATTGCGTGTCGTAGCGCCGGGCAGAGCCTTGTATTCATATAAATAACAAGTCTGTGGCGTGCAGGGCAAAACGATGCCCTGGCCGGCGGGCGGTGCGAATCCGACCTGATGTGGCAGTCTCAACCCCTCACGAATATTGATCGCTCGCTCGTAATCCCATTCCAACGTCGGTACCCCAAGGTGGTCACGCTGGGGATACAACTTAGGGCTGTCCAGCACCAGCACGCCTCTAGCCAAGTCCACCGTCTGGACGATCAGTGACGGGCGCGGCAGCCAAGCGTTCGAGCCAGCATTGAACTTAAAGGGATGAAGATGGGCGTGCTCCACCTCATCGAAAAACAGCCCGACTTGCTTGGCTTCTTCGGCAATGGTGGCGAATCCTTGGGCCAGTGCCGCAACCCCTACCGCCAGCCCTCCCAGTATCACCGAAGCGCCACCCAGCATCGTCCCGGCTGTCGCAGCGCCGACCACGGAGGCTCCTAACGCCGCCCCCGACAACACCAGCCCGGCCGAGTCGAAAGCCAATTGGGTGCCGAACTGGGCACGTTCAACTTCACTGTCTGCATTGGCTAATTGATAGATATCGAACCCAACATTCGCCAACTGCAAGAGCCCTCCAGTCGCTTCGCTCGCGGTGGTGCCCACGGAGGCCTTGACCACTGGCGCGACGGTGTTGGCAATCAGCTTCTCTTGCGCCAACGCTTTGCGGATCAGACCGACCAGCTCGACGATGTCGGTCACGTTGCCATGTGTTAATTGCGCGTAGTTGACATAGGCATGCAATCGCACCGCCCAGGAAAGCGTGCGAGCGTCCCCCTCCCGCCCCCTCAATGCGTTCATCAAGGCTTGTATGGCGAAACCGGCGTTCAAGGTGTGAACGCTGCCCACCGCCGTGGGATCGTTCGAAACGGTAGGGTGGTTGGCCAACGTTGAAAAACGTTCTGTGAGGTAGGTCTTTATTCGCAAAACACGAGCGTCATTCGTCTGGATCTGGATGGGATGCTCAGAATCGGCGGGATCGATCATGCTCATCCGGTACGTCCCGTCCGACAGGACCTCCAGGGTATCGAACAACGGTGCGAGTTCGGGCTTGAGCTTATTCATCTGCTGCAGGTGAGTGGCCGTTTCGGCGATCTGTTGCGCCCACCAGTGGCCATCCAACGTCAGCAGGCAACTACCCAGCCGCGGGTTGTCCTGCAACGATTGCCCTCGGGCACTGGCAACGCGCTGCCTGACCGAACGTTGCGACTGTCCTGGCAATGCGTCGGGTTGCAACAGTTCCGAAACCCTCACTGAATTGGGTAACACCTCCCGTGTCACTCGCGCGCCGTCCAGCTCGATCAAGTCGAAGGAGGGACGAGCCGCATCACCATAGGCGGCATATTGGCTGGCCATTCCTTGCTTGACGAAAAACGCCTCCAGCGCCTCGGCGAAATCTGTTGCGCTTTCGAACTCGAACACGCCGAAGTTCGGATCGTAGAAGTGATAGGCACTGCTTTTGCCTTCAGACGTCTTGGCGACCAGCATGGCGTGGTTATCGGAATTGAGCATCAGCGTACCCGTTGGCTTATTCAGCAGGATGCTGACGACCCCCTTCAGGTCAGCGCGCGCCAGCGCACTCCCTACATCGCCAACTCGCATGTCACGCATCGACTCCAGACTGTGCAGGAAAACCGCTGAATCACGGGTGTCATGCTCGACAATCGCCAGGTCGAATCGATCGCACAGGGTTTTAACCGCCCCCAGCCCCTTCGAAAAGGCTGCCGCCATCACCAGGGATAACGGATAACACCGCCCGGCCACTCGATCGCCCGGCCCCTGGAGCAACAGATCCTGCGGTACCGACCTGAACTTGTCGGGATCAGTCGCTGACAGAATATCGTTCAGCCGCATGACGACGCGGACCCGATACTCGTGCAGCGCTGCCTGCTGGATACGGGCAGCATGCTGGCCCCATTGACGTAACGTCAGCGGTTGTTCAAGGCTTATTTTCTTCAGGCCCAGTGCGGTTTCATCATGCCTGGGAAGAACGTCCGCCATGCTGGCCAACCCCGCCACGAATGCCGGCGCTTGATGAGCGAACAATGCGCGCTCAATGGTCGCGTAATCGTTGACCGTTCCAGGTTTCCTGAAACCATTGATCAAGTTGTCCAATTGCGGGCGAACCGTTTCGAAGCTGCGATTATCCAACGCCTTTGCCCCGATCAAGGCCCCCAGTTGCAGACGTTGCAAGGGGCTCAACCGAGAGACATCAAGGTCACCTTCGGCGAGTTGGTGCAGAACTTGCGAGACAGTCAATGGTTGCGTCTGTGAATCGCTCAACGATGCTGGCGGCATCGCACTGGCGCTTTGGGCAACGATCGACTGGCGGTCATCAAACCCCAGGGGAATGAGCCTGTCGAAGGTCACTGTACCGGTATGGCCAAGGTTCATGGCCGTCATGAAGGGCTCACCGAGGTTATCGGCCAGTTGCTGCAACAAATCGGTGGACAGCACATGGCGTCCTTCGATCACCGGCCAGCCCTGCTGGAAATCGATGCTTCGCCACTTGAGCAATTCTGTTAAATCCGCTGCGTAGCGTGCTCGCATCCGCCCCTCGGTCCAGCGAGCCTTTTCGGCCGTGAACCAGTTGTCGATGCTTTTAGCGTTCTCCGTCCATGAATGATCTTTCTCCTCCTCCGTAGCGTTGTTGAAACCGGTGCTCAATCGAATGGCTTTGCGCACCTGCTCAGCCACTTTTGGCGTGGAATACCTGCGGGCATATTCCAGCAGACCCGCTCGCACAGCGCCCGGCCCCGTCAGGAATATCGAGCCCTGACTCTTCGGACGAATGCCATCACTGAAGTAATCACTGATCCCGAGGCATAAGTTCGTGGCTGGGTCCTCACCCATGCTCGCTTCATTGCTGACGATATTGAATTCATCCTTGAGCACTTCGCCGGTGAGCTCGAATATGCGATCGGCCTGAAAAAATTCGATATTGCGCTTTCCGGCTTCTCGCTCGACCGCGAGCAGCGCCTGATAGTGAGTCTGCAAGCGCTCGATGATGGCTTCGCATGTCGCCGATCCGGGATGGGCGACAATCAGCGCATTGGACTCTCCCCCCTCAATTTTCGCCAATCGCAAACTGTCGGCCGGAGCGCTGCCCTGCGTGAACGGCACAAATACCTTCTCCAACGGCGGGGCACTTTTTGCGAATCGTTCCAACGCCTCGAGATGCTCCGCAGGAATAGGCTTGCTGTAGTCCTCGTATCGATTGAGCAATGCCCCGCGACCCGGCATCCAGTGGGGGTTATTGTTTAACAGCAACTGCAACACACCCAGCCGCGCGTCGGGCATCAGTTGATTGACTTCGATACCTGCCAGGTCATTGGCCAGTGGCGGCAAGAAATCCACGTCGCTGTAGACACCACCCTCGGCATGCACCACCACCAACCTCGCAAGGTCCGACGCGGCCGCGAGATTACCGCGCAAGGACATTTCACGATTATAAAAATCTTCCAGTCGAGAAAATGTCTGAAGCTTTCGAACATCGCGCAGTTGGATATTTTCTTCTTTGAGACTGCCCATGACCTGGGCATTCTCTGTCTTCAGCGCATGCAGGACTGCTTCGTCGCGACCATAGCCACTAACCAAAAGATCGATACGCGCCTCATCGGCACTTTTACCTTGTTCAAGCGCCTGCTGGATATGCATGAACATCTGGCGTTTCAATGCCGTTACTCGCGCTTCATAGAGATCAGCCAGATCATTGGCTGATGTAACAGCGTTTTCTTCGCTGAGCCACGTATCCGCTTTGGCCGCCTCGACAATGATCCGATTGGTTTCATGCACTAATAACCCGTCCGGGTCATGCCAGACATTCACAGAGAAGTCGGGCATTGTTTTTTTCCAGATGCGAAGATAGTCCAATTGAATGTCACCCAAACCTCCGCCCAGCCAGACGAAATGCAATTTCTTTGGAACTTCGGTGGCAGGTTGCTTCAGAAGTTCGAGACTATGCTGCAGGCGCGCTTCGTAATCTTCTATCTTGCTTTGAGCCCCCGCCAGCCCTCCGGCGCTGTCGGGGCTCACCCGTAAATTGGGAGCGCGGCGTCGCCTGCTATTCGCTTGAAACAAGTCAAGCGTGCGCTTCAGCAATGCCAGGGGCGTCAGCATACGAGGGCTGTCCTGAGCCTCGATACAACTGGCGTGATATCGGAGCGCAGCCAGATAGTGTTCAGATTCTTTATAAGGCAACAGCAATCCTTGCAGATCTTCCTGACTTAATAATTTACTAAACTCTACATACTGACTTAAAGCGACAAAATCATTCATAACACAATAATTCCATTTATTGTTACGACCAGATTCGACAGCAGCAGGCACTTCCTGTGCGCAGGGGTACCCCGACACGCCAACGAGTCTATCGATAAGAAAGATAAAAAAACAAACCAAGTCGAATGATGCAGCTCAGGCCGAAAAACGCCAGAACATGCCAATCAAATAAACCACCTGCGTAGCGCAACCGAACATAACGCGCCGCCGAGACTCGCTCAACCAACAAGACACTCAATACCTGTTCAAAATAAAACTACGCCGCAAGTATCCAACCAAAAACATCATGCGGGTCGGAGCCACTCACTAACATCAGACTCACTACTTTCCGCCACTCAGCGCACAAGTAGAAAAACACATGAGATAAAACAATGAACACTTCATTAAGGGCGGTCCGAACGGACCGCCCGGCTTTCATCCCGCCGGTTTGTTGCCGTACCAGCGAGGGGTGTACACCCAGTCGCCACCTTCGGCGCGAGGAAACATGCAGGTCGTGGATGAGCCAACGAGCACCATGGTGCGCATATCCACCTGATCCGGGGTTAGTTGCCCCAGGGTCGTGACACGCAAGGTCTGGCCCGGCCGCCCGATATCACGTCCCAGGACGACGGGGGTTTGCGGCGTGCGATGTTGCGCGACTATCTCCAAAGCGCGCCCCAGCTGCCATGGTCGGGAACGCGAGATCGGGTTGTAGAACGCGAGGGCCAGGTCGGCCTGGGCCGCCAGGTCCAGGCGCTTCTCGATGATCGACCAAGGCTTGAGGTTGTCCGACAGCGACATTACGCAGAAATCATGCCCCAGCGGCGCGCCGGCCTGGGCGGCGGTGGCCAGAGAGGCCGAGACGCCCGGCAGGATTTGCAGGTCCACGCTATGCCAGCGCGTATCGCTGGACTCATGCAAGGCCTCGAGTACCGCGGCCGCCATGGCGAAAACGCCGGGGTCGCCCGACGACACCACCACCACGGATCGCCCCTCGGCGGCCAGTTCGAAAGCATGTCGGGCACGCTGCATCTCTTCGCGATTGTCGGTGCAATGCTGCACCTGGTCGGCCCGGAAAGGCCCGGCCATGCGCACGTAGGTTTCATAGCCCAGCACGTCCGTAGCGCGATCCAGCTCGGCGCGCACGGCCGGCACCATCAGCTCGGCCGCGCCAGGACCAAGACCGATCACTGCCAGACGACCGCGCGGGCGGCCGATTCGTTGCGGGTCGACGGGTTGCTCGGCCACGGCGATGGCTACGCCGTCCAAGACCTGAAGGGATACCGGCTGGCCCATGGCATCGCCCAGCCACTGCGCCACGTTTGCGTTGGCCGCAACAAAGCGCAGCGGCACGCCCAAGGCCGAAGCGGCTTGCTGCAATTCGGAGCGCGGCATATCGCTGTCCGCTGCCAACAGGCATGCCAGCGACTGGGGCGCGAGACCGGCCTGGGCCAGCGCTTGCACACTGAGGTTCGATATATCCGTCGCGCCAGCACTCACCGCGATCACCACATTGCGCGGATAGATGCGCAGCTCGTCCGCTGTCGGTACTCCAGCGGCACTGTCGATGCGGATCGCCAGCCGCGCCTGCGCGTCCTGAGGCAACTGCGCCTGATCCAGCCAAGGCGCCGCGCCTTCGACCCGCACCGTTTCACCGGCGAGGAGATCGGACACGAAGCGCTTGCCCTGTTCCAGGTCGCCGAGGCTATAGCCGCTTGGCGGGTTGAGCAGGCACGTGCCGAAACGCAATTCGCCGCTGGTGGTGATCGCTGGCGCGACGTGCAGCGCTGCCGCGATGTCCCGGGCCATGCCATTCACACCACCGAGGCCGCCCAACAGTGGCACCACGGCGCTGCCATCCTCGGCCACCGCGAGCACCGGCGGTTCGGCGCCTTTTTCCAGCAACAGCGGCGCCAGGGTGCGGATGACAATGCCCGCCGCGCACAGGGCGATGATCGGCGTGTCCCGTTGGTAGAGTTCGCGCAACGTCGCACCAAACTCGAGGTATTGCCGATCACCCTTGACTCGACCAGCCAGGCCGTGGATCAAGGCGTCGGGGTAGCGCTGCTGAATCCGTCGGGCCGTCGCCAGGCTGCCTTGGCCGAGGATGACAATTGCCGGAGCCTTTGAAGTCATCCCTGCCACCGCTCGCCAGGGACGATGATCAGCGAGAAATACGGCGAAGACATCGGCTCTACTTCATCAAGCGGGACGATTTTCTGGTTGGCCATGGTCGCGCGTTCGACGTACAGCGCCCGCCCGTCCATGCCCAGTTCCTGGAGCACTTGGCGAACCTTGGGGAAATTGCGCCCCAGCTTCATGATCACCGCCGCATCCGCATCCGCCAGTCGCCGCTTGAGATCCTCGTGCGGCAGCACGCCCGACAACACCGACAGGCTCTGGTTGCGATAGACCAGCGGCGCACCGAGCACCGAGGCACCGCCCAGCATCGAACACACGCCGGGAATGACCTGGGCCTCGTAGCGCTCGGCCAACCGATCATGCAAATACATATAGGATCCGTAGAAAAACGGATCGCCCTCGCAGATCACGGCCACGTCGCGGCCGGCATCCAGGTGTACCGCCAATTGCTCGGCGGCGGTGTCGTAGAAATCGGCGATCACCTGTTCGTAGGACAGCGGCGCCGGCAACGCTTCGGTGGTGACTGGGTAGACCAGCGGCAGCAACGTCTGCGCATCCTGCAAATGAGCCTCGATGATGCCGAAGGCGTTGCCCTTCTTGCCCTTGGCGACAAAGTACGCCACCACGGGCGATTCACGCAGCAGGCGCAAGGCCTTGACGGTAATCAGTTCCGGATCACCTGGCCCCACGCCAAGGCCGATCAGACGTCCAGGCTGCTGCATCATTCAACCTCCGTGGCGAGGGCATTGACGGCGGCGGCGGCCATGGCACTGCCGCCGAGCCGGCCTTGCATGATCACGAACGGAACGCCACGGCTGTCGGCCGCCAGCATCGCCTTGGACTCGGCGGCACCGACGAAGCCCACCGGGAAACCGAGGATCAGTGCCGGTTTCGGCGCGCCGGCATCGAGCATTTCCAACAGGTAGAACAGCGCGGTCGGCGCGTTGCCAATGACCACGACGCTGCCTTCCAGATGTGGGCGCCATAGCTCCAGGGCGGCGGCTGAGCGGGTGTTGCCCAACTCGCGGGCAAGCTCCGGGACGCTGTCATCGCGCAGGGTGCAGATCACTGGGTTATTGGCCGGCAAACGCGCGCGGGTTACGCCTTCACTGACCATCCGCGCGTCGCACAGAATCGGCGCGCCAGCAGCCAGCGCTTCGCGCCCGGCCTTGCCGGCGCCGTCGGAGAATTGCAGCCCGTCGATGGCCTCGACCATGCCGCAGGCGTGGATCACTCGCACGGCCAGTTTCTCCAGATCGGCCGGAATGCGCGCAAGGTTGGCCTCGGCACGAATGATCGCGAAGGAGTTGCGATAGATCTCCTGACCGTCGCGGATGTAATCAAGCATCAAGGGGGCTCCGGGGGTGAGCGTCGAGCCAGCGGCCGAGCGCTTCGATTGTCAGATTGTGTGCTTGCAGCGCGCCGAAACCCGGCAGCGTGGCATCGCGAAAATATAGGTCGTAACGACCGGGTGCGACCGCCAGCAAGGTGGCAGGCGCGATGTGTGCCGCCGCGCAGGAACGCGGGCAGCCGGACAGATGAACCTTCACGGCATGACGCTGGCCTTGCAGCAGCTCGGCCAGTTGACGGGCGTCGGCCTTGGTGTCGGCCAGGGCCTTGGCGCAGCCACTGGAACCGGTGCAGGCGATGATGTGCGCCAGCGGCTGATCAAGCGAACACACTAGGCCCAACGCCTCTAGCCGTTCCAACACTTCCCCGGCGTCCTCACCGCGCACGTTGGGCAGCAGCAGGCTTTGCCAAGGGGTAAAACGAAGGCTGCCGTCGCCCTTCTCCCGCGCCACCTGACCCGCCTCCCGCAGCATGGCCGCATCGAGCCGGCCAAGAGGCGCCCCCGCACCGACGTAGACGCGGTCGTTGTGCTGGGCATGGATACCGATGTGCAATTCATCGATCGACGCTTCCCGCTGCCAATCCAGGCAAGGTTGCAGGGGCACGCGAGAGGCCAATCGGGTCACGAGTTCATCTTCAGCGATCTCGGCCAGCAAATGGCGCATGCGCGTCTGGTCCGGGCGGGCCAGGTCGAGAAACAGCTCCAGCACCGCCACCACCAAGGTATGTCCCTGGGCCAGGGGCACCCTGCCCGCGGGCTTGTCCAGCGGGGTACCGGCCAGGCCAAAGGCCAGCCAGGGCTCGCCGTCGCGCAAAAGGGCCGACAGCCACAGGTCGTGGTGATGTTCGAGCATTGCCAGTGCTTCGCCGCCGTCCAGTTGCACGGCGAACTTGGCCGACAGTTCATGGAAGCGTTCATGAGTTTGCAGGGTGAAGAGGATCTGCGCGGCCAACGGGCGGGTGTCGAACAGCATCTGCCGATCGATCCCGGCCGACGGGCTGAGCATCAGGTTGCGCACGTCATCGCCAGCCGGAGTGCGCGGGCCAAGCCCGGCGGCCAGCAGTGGCTCGATCAGCGCGTTGTGCTCGGGACCGATCCCACGGATTTGCAGGTTGGCCCGGTTGGTCGCCTCGATCACGCCCCCGGCGAACCGCTCGGCCACCGCCGCCACGGCTTCGGCCTGATCCGCCTGGATGCAGCCACCATCGAGCTTGATCCGACAGATCCCCCCATCCAGCGCCTGGACGACACGCAGCAACCCCGGACAACCGGAGGGGCGTACGACGAGGGAGGATGGACGTTCGTTCAAAGGAAGACCGGCAAATAAGAAACGCCACAGTGGCGAGGAGCGCCATTATGCCTGCTTTGCCGCGGGTCATGAAAAGCTTGCGGGTCGGAATGCTGGTGGTGGGCACACACGGATGGTTCACGCCTGATCCGCCGGGGCGCGGTATTATGGCGGCCCGGTTCGCGGCGGCAACCTGCCTGTCGATCAACCCCATCTATTCGAGGAACAGAGATGACCCCCTGGCTGACCGTAGTGGGCATCGGTGAAGACGGTTTCAAGGGCCTGGGCCGGACGGCCCGCCATGCCTTGCTACGTGCATCGCGCATTGTGGGCAGCGCTCGCCAGTTGGCGTTGCTGCCGCTGTGTATCCGTGGCGAACGGGAATCGTGGCCTAGCCCGTTTTCCCTGGAGCCGCTGCTCGCTCGGCAGGGCGAACCGGTGTGTGTGCTGGCCAGCGGCGATCCGATGTTCTACGGCGTGGGCGCCAGCCTGGCGAAACAGGTGCCAAGTGATCAGATGCTGGTCATCCCGGCGCCGTCGTCCTGTTCGCTGGCGGCGGCACGCATGGGCTGGCCGCTGCAGGACGTGGTCACGCTGTCGCTGGTGGCGCGCCCCTTGGCCGCGCTCAATGGGCATTTATCCACAGGTGTCCGGCTGTTGCTGCTGAGCAACGACCGCCACAGCCCTGCCGCCGTGGCGACGTTGCTGCGCGAGCGCGGCTTCGGCCCGAGCGCCATGACGGTGCTGGAACATTTAGGCGGCGCGGCAGAACGACGGATCGAAAGCACTGCGACGCGATGGTCCGATGAAACCGTCGCCGACCTGAACCTGATCGCCCTCGAATGCCGGGCCGAACCGTCGACACAGCGCTTGTCACGCCTGGCCGGTCTGCCAGACAGCGCATTCGAGCATGACGGCCAGTTGACCAAGCGCGACGTGCGCGCCATCACCCTCGCCCGCCTTGCCCCGACGCCCGGTGAATTGCTCTGGGATGTCGGCGCCGGCAGCGGCTCCATCGGCATCGAATGGATGCGCGCCCATCCCAGTTGCCGGACCCTGGCCATCGAAGCCGACGAAAGTCGCCAAGGCTTGATCGAACGCAACCGCGACAGCCTCGGCGTACCGGGCCTGCAGCTGATTCGCGGCAGTGCCCCGCAGGCGCTGGAGAACCTCGAACGTCCGGACGCGGTGTTCATCGGTGGCGGCGTCACCCGAGAAGGCGTGCTCGACGCTTGCTGGGCCCAGCTCAAGCCCGGCGGTCGGTTGGTCGCCAATGCCGTGACCCTGCAAAGCGAAATGACCCTGATGCACTGGCGCGAACGCCACGGCGGCGAGCTGACCCGCATCCACATCGCCCAGGCCCAGCCATTGGGCGAGTTCGACACCTGGCGCCAGGCCTTGCCGATCACCTTGCTGGACCTGACGAAACCTCTCGATGCGTGACGAAACCGCCGAACAACCCGCCCCCTTGCGCAGTGGCCTGACCACCGGCAGCTGCGCCACGGCCACCAGCCTGGCAGCCGCGCGACTGCTGCTTTGCGGCACCGAAGCCGATGCCGTGGAAATCGTATTGCCCAAGGGTAAGCAGGTGCAGATGCGCCTGGAGTTCTGCCGGTTGACCGAGCAAGGCGCCGAGGCCGGAACGATCAAGGACGCCGGCGATGACCCGGACGTGACCCACGGCGCGCTCCTGTTTTCCCAAGTACGCTTGGTCGCCGAGCCCGGCGTGCGCTTCGTCGCCGGTCGTGGCGTGGGCACGGTAACGCGACCGGGGTTGGTGCTGGGCGTCGGCGAACCGGCGATCAACCCGGTGCCGCGCCAGATGATCAACGATCACTTGGGCCGCTTGGCCGAGGAAAGCGCTTACACCGGTGGTTTCGAAGTCACGGTCAATGTCGAGGGCGGCGAAGCCCTGGCGCTGAAAACCATGAACCCGCGCCTGGGCATCCTCGGCGGCCTGTCGATCCTCGGCACCAGCGGCATCGTCCGGCCGTTTTCCTGTGCGGCCTACATTGCCTCGATCCACCAAGGCATCGACGTGGCGAAAACCAACGGCTACCTGCACATCGCCGCCTGCACCGGCAATGCCAGCGAAGACACCATGCGCCGGGTCTACGACCTGCCGGAAATCGCCCTGATCGAAATGGGCGACTTCGTCGGCGCCGTGCTCAAGCATGTGCGCAAGGTGCCGGTGGAAAAACTCAGCCTCTGCGGCGGCTTTGGCAAGATCAGCAAACTCGCCGCCGGCCACATGGACCTGCACAGCCGCCACTCGAGCATCGACCTGCCACAACTGGCCGAATGGGCGGCTGCCATCGGTGCCGATGAAGTTTTGCAGCAGGGGATCCGAGAAGCCAACACCAGCCAACAGGCCCTGGCAATGGCCAGTGCCGCCGGCATTGCCTTGGGCGACGCGGTGTGCGAGCACGCGCTGGCCTTCGCGCGCAGTGTGGTGCCGGCCCTGGTCCAGGTCGAAGTCTTCGCCATCGACCGCCAGGGCGGGATTGTCGGTCATGCCGGAGCCTTGTCATGAAGAGACTTGTCATGAAAAGCCTTGCGATGAAACGCATCCTGCTGCTCGGTGGCGTCACCGAAGCCCTGGCCATCGCCCGCACGCTTGGCCCCCAGCACATCTACAGCCTGGCAGGCATCGGTCGCATCCCCAACGACCTGGCCTGCCAGGTCCGCGTCGGTGGCTACGGCGGCGCCGAAGGGCTGGCGCAATTCATCCGCGCCGAGGGCATCGACCTGCTGCTGGACGCCACCCACCCCTACGCCGCCCAGATCAGCCACAACGCCGCCCACGCGGCCCGCGCCTGTGGCATTCCCTGCTGGGCGCTGCGCCGTCCGACTTGGCAACCCCGGGCTGGCGATGACTGGCGCGAAGTGGCCGACTGGGCCGAATTGATCCAGGCGCTGCGTCCCTTCCAACGCCCCTTGTTCACCCTCGGCCGTGAGCCGCTGCAACATTTGCATGAAATTCCGCCGGAGCAATTCTGGACCCTGCGTGCCCTGGACGTTTATCCCGGTAACGAACGCTGCGAAGTGATTGGGGCCCGTGGGCCGTTTCACATCGAGGGCGAGCGAGAGCTGTTCGAACGACGGCAGATCGATGTGCTGGTGAGCAAGAACAGCGGCAGTACGGCTACTGAACCGAAGCTGGAGGTGGCGCGGGAGCGAGGGGTGCCGGTGTTGGTGCTGAGGCGGCCGGTGTTGGTGGGGGTGGATCGGGAGTTTGGGACGGTGGATGAAGTGTTGCAGGGGCTGCTGCAGTTGATCTGACAGAAAACTGCACCGTCCTACAAGCCTGTCCTGTCAGAACTACGTCAGCAGGCTACATCACCTTGCGTCGCTGCCTACAACTACGCCAGAATCCGCCGGCTTGTGCGCCTTGGAGGCCCTCGGTAACTTGATTCCCGTCACTGCCCTTCAGTGATCGGGTTTAGTCGCCCGAGGTTTTCAGCGGGTTCACAAGCTTCGTCAGTCAGGTATTTCATCCCTGCACTTGATGGTGGTTGTGCGCAGGGCGCCTTCGGGCGCGCCGGTAATGCTGGACTCCCCGGTCGACTAACCTGCGCACAGCCGCCGCCCTGTGGCGAGGGAGCTTGCTCCCGCTGGGCTGCGCAGCAGCCCCAAAAAAGTGGACGCGATATTCCTGACACACCGCAATGTCCGGTTTTAGGGCCGCTCCGCGCTGGAGCGCCAGCCCGGCCCAGCGGGAGCAAGCTCCCTCGCCACAAAGATCTCATTCGTCTTCAGACGGGGGCAACATTCCCGAAGGGACAGCCATGGTCAGCGACCTCGCATTCGATCTGGAGGGCTCGCGACGACATATCGCGCAAGGGGTCCAGCAGATGATTGAGTTGAGCCAGTTGTTGGCAAATCGGGCGCTGGATGTGGTCGATCCGAGATAAGCGACAGGGCCTTGGGTTTGATCAAAGCGATTGATCAAACCCCTCGCCACAAAAACCACGCATGTTCTCTGGTCCCACAGGTGAATAAATGGCCCTTACACGAAACTATAAACATACGATTGCGGAACGCGCCAAAAGCGATCCAGCGGTCGCCCGAATTCTGCGAGATGAAGCCTTCACACGTTTCGATGCTGCCAGCTATCTCCAAACGGCAGAGGAAAAGTTGGCTTATCTTGATGCTTGCCTGGAAGAAGATAAGGGTGACGGCGTCTTGATTCGAGCAACCCTCAACGATATCGCCCGGGCAAACGATATAGCACAGGCTTATACCGGCGCAGATCGGGAACGACTGGATATCAAATGATCAATAATGCCCGTGGCGAGGGAGCTTGCTCCCGCTGGGCTGCGCAGCAGCCCCAACGCTATTTTCCTGAAACACCGCAATGTCCGGTTTTAGGACCGCTTCGCGCCCCAGCGGGAGCAAGCTCCCTCGCCACGAAAGCACTCACCTTAAAATATGTTGCTACTGTTAACACCAGCCCTGCGACCCTACACCGCACGTGGCTTTTTTACTTCTGTCCCCCGATCAGGCTAAATACCGCCACCTGATCGCCCAACCGAGCGGATTGCCCCATGTCCCGACAACGGCTTGCATTTGCCTGGATCGCCTGCTTCGCAGTGCTGTTCAACATGCTTGCCATGCCGCTTTCCAACAGCGGTGGCGCGACCGCCAATTCGCCAGCCGAGCAAATGCTATGGGGCAGTTTCTGCTCCTCCAGCGGCACGAAAATGGTCGCGGTGTCCCTGGGCACGTTCGAACAGGGCACGCCACAGCAAGACAATCACTCGACGATGCAGCATTGCTGGTGCTGCTCAGGTCCGGCGCCGTTGGTGGCGCTCGCCGGGCATGCCCCGCAGTTGTATCTGGATGCACAGCTGGCCCATCACGGTGCCGTCCACTCGACGCTCGACAGCCCCACGCCGCGCCAGCAATGGCCCAGCCTCAATCCCCGCGCCTCACCTCTGGCCTGATTCTTCCGCATAAAACTGCGCCCTGAATCGTTCCGGAGAATTGCCATGTTGAACAGACTTATCCTGCTGGCTGCCCTGCTGCTTCCCGTCGGCTTCGCCCAAGCTCATCAATACAAGGCGGGCGATCTTGAAATCGCTCATCCATGGTCCCAGGAATTGCCGCCCAACGCGCCGACCGTGGCCGCCTATTTCGTCATCCACAACAGCGGCACCACCGCCGACAAGCTGCTCAGCGTCGACTCGCCCATTGCCGGCAAGGCCGAGCTTCATGAGCATGTGATGCAAAACGACTTGATGAAGATGCAGCCGGTGCCCGTCGTGAGTATCGCTCCCGGTGCGACCATCACCTTCGCACCGATGGCCTACCATGTAATGCTGCTGGACCTGAAGGACCGAAGCCTGCTCAGCGACGGCAAACGCTTCCCCATGACCCTGCATTTCGAAAAGGCCGGGGATGTCACGGTTGATGTCGCGGTGCAGAAAAAAGCACCCGACGGCACCAAGAAACATATGCACGGCCAATAAGACGTAGCCGCCCAATGCAATCGCCTCGCGCCAGCCTGTCCACGCACCGCCGTCAGCCCATGAGCCTGACCCGCGGCAGCTGGATCAGCCTGTTCGCCATGCTTATGATCTTTATCGGTCCGCTGGTTTCCCAGTCGATGCCGATGGATCAACGCATGTCTTCGTCCATGCCTGTGTCCATGAGCATGGAGATGGGCATGGACATGACGGCGCACGAAGCGCCGGCAGCCGAGCATTGCCCGCCCCAGGGCGAGCACCATGCGCTGTGGGAAAAATGCGGTTATTGCAGCCTGCTGTTCAACTGCCCCGCCCTCACTGGCGGCCATACTTTCACCGTCTTCGACGCGTCGCCCACACATACCTATAACGGTCCCTCGCCGCGCCTGGGCCACGCCCGGCCAGCATTCTTCCCCGGTGCCCGCACGCGCGCACCACCCATCGTCGCGTAGCCCCGACACTTACTCACCCGGTCGCAAAAAGACAGCCCCAGGCTGCCCGACCGTGTCGTCTACGTCTGTTCGATGGAATCATCATGTCCAGGTTTTCTGCTGGCATCGCTTTGGGCTCTGCCCAGGTTAGCTGCCCCCTGAACGAGCCACGGGTTCGTTTGCGCCAAACCCTCGCCGCACTGTGCGGCCTGCTGCTTACCCCGCTCGTGCTGGCCGACGAGCACGAGCATCACGACCATCAGGTCGAGGAACTGAGCCCGACGGTCATCACCGCCATCGCCCCCAGTTCACCGCTGACTGTCGTCACCAACCCCAAGGACCCGCGCCAACCGGTGCCGGCCAGTGATGGCGGCGACTATCTCAAGACCATTCCCGGCTTCGCCCTGGTGCGCAACGGCGGCACCAATGGCGACCCGGTGTTGCGCGGCATGTTCGGCTCACGACTGAACATCCTCACCAACGGCAGCATGCTGTTGGGTGCTTGCCCAGGTCGAATGGACGCGCCGACGTCCTACATATCGCCGGAAACCTACGACAAGCTCACCGTCATCAAAGGCCCGCAAACCGTGCTCTGGGGCCCCGGCGCATCGGCCGGGACCGTGCTGTTCGAGCGCGAGCCGGAACAGTTCGGGGAACTGGGCACGCGGGTCAACGCCAGTGTGCTGGCCGGCTCCAACGGTCGTTTCGACAAAGTGCTGGATGCCGCCGCCGGGGGGCCGCAGGGTTATGTCCGGGTGATCGGCAACACCGCGCATTCGGACGATTACCGCGACGGCAATAACGACACCGTGCCGTCACGCTATGACAAGTGGAATGGCGACGTCACCCTCGGCTGGACGCCGGACGCCGATACCCTGCTGGAGCTGACGGCCGGCAAGGGCGACGGTGAAGCACGCTACGCCGGGCGCGGCATGGACGGCTCACAGTTCAAGCGTGAAAGCCTCGGGCTGCGTTTCGAGCGCTCGAACATCGGCGAGGTGCTGGACAAGGTCGAGGCCCAGGTCTACTACAACTACGCCGACCACGTGATGGACAACTACACGCTGCGCACGCCGTCCGGTACGGGGATGATGGCCGGGCCCATGGCGTCCAACGTCGACCGCCGCACCCTCGGTGCTCGTATCAAGGCCACCTGGCGCTGGGCCGATGTACAACTGATCAGCGGCCTGGACGCCCAGACCAACGAACATCGCCAACGCAGCAGCATGGGCGTGGACACCTACAAGGACCTGCCGTACACCAAGGACGCCGACTTCCACAATTACGGCGCGTTCAGCGAACTGACCTGGTACGCCGCCGACCGTGACCGAGTGATCACCGGCGCCCGGCTCGACCGCGCCTCGGCCAAGGACTACCGCCAGAGCATCGGCTCCGGCATGTCGACCCGCCCCAATCCCACCGCCGACGGCACCCGCGCCGACACCCTGCCCAGCGGTTTCGTCCGCTACGAACACGATTTGGCCGACAACCCCACCACCCTCTACGCAGGCATCGGTCACACGCAACGGTTCCCGGACTACTGGGAGCTGTTCTCGCCGGACGCCGGCCCGAGCGGTTCGCTGAACGCCTTCGACGCGATCAAGCCGGAGAAAACCACCCAGCTCGACGTCGGCCTGCAGTACAAGACCGACACTCTCGAAGCCTGGGCATCGGGGTACGTCGGGCAGGTACGCGACTACATCCTGTTCGACTACACGCCGGGGATGATGGGCACCACTTCCCGGGCCGAGAACATCGACGCGCGGATCATGGGCGGCGAATTGGGCGCGGCCTACAAATTGACCGAGCGCTGGAAAGCCGACGCGACCCTGGCCTACGCCTGGGGCAAGAACAGCAGCGACGGCAGCGCCCTGGCGCAAATGCCGCCGCTGGACGCACGCCTGGACCTGACCTACAGCGAAGACCGCTGGAGCGCCGGGGCCTTGTGGCGGGTGGTGGCGGCGCAACACCGTGTCGATGAAAACAGAGGCAACGTGGTCGGCAAGGACTACGGCAAAAGCTCGGGGTTCGGGGTCTTCTCGCTCAACGGCGCCTACCGCATCAATCAACACTGGAAGGTCAGCAGCGGCGTCGACAACCTGTTCGGCAAAGCCTACGCCGAGCACTTGAACCTCGCCGGCAACGCCGGGTTTGGCTACCCGGCGAGCGATCCCCAGGCCATCAACGAACCGGGGCGCACGCTCTGGACGAAGGTGGATATGAGTTTCTAACAACACAGGCCAAGCCTGACACCTGACCCTGTGGCGAGGGAGCTTGCTCCCGCTCGGTTGCGTAGCAACCGCAAAAAACTGGGGACTGCTGCGCAGTCCAGCGGGAGCAAGCTCCCTCGCCACAGGTCCGTGTTTATCCAAGGCTCACCTGGCGGTTGCCCGGCAACCACCAAAAACATAACAACCCAATTAGCCCTGCGGAGCGCTTTGCAATGAGCCAACCGAAACCGAATTTTTATAACCTGGCCTGGCGCTGGCATTTCTATGCCGGTCTGTTCGTCGCGCCGTTCATGGTGATGCTGGCCCTGACCGGGATCATTTACCTGTTCAAGCCACAACTCGACCCCCTGATGTACGGCGATCTGCTGAACGTGCCGGCCGGCCATCACAGCTTGGCGGCGGACGATCTGCTCAAGCAGGTTCACCAGGCCTATCCAGAGGGCCACGTCACACAGTACCTGCCGCCGATCAATGCCGAACGCAGCGCGCAATTCGTGGTGATCGACAAGGGCCGGGAATTGAACGTGTTCATCGACCCGTATCACGGCGATGTCCTCGGCGAGCAGGACGCCAAAGACAACCTGCAAGCCATGGCGCGGGCGATCCACGGCGAATTGATGATCGGCACCGTCGGCGATCGGCTGGTGGAAATGGCCGCCGGCTGGGGCGTGGTATTGCTGGTTTCCGGGCTGTACCTGTGGTGGCCGCGCGGGCAATCGTCGGCCGGCGTGCTGTGGCCGCGCTGGAACACTCGCGGCCGGGTGTTCTGGCGTGACCTGCACGTCGTTATCGGGTTCTGGGGCTCGGCGTTCTTGCTGGTGATGCTGCTCAGCGGCATGACCTGGACCGGCTTCTGGGGCAAGCAATACGCCGACCTCTGGAACCGCTTCCCGGCAGCGATGTGGAACGACGTACCGAAGTCCGACGTGGAGGCCGGCAGCCTCAACCACGCCCATCGCCAGACCGTGCCCTGGGCCATGGAAAACACGCCGATGCCGATGTCCGGAGACCATGCCGAACACATGGCCCATGGCGGCATGCACGAAGGCCCCGCCGCCCCGACCGTCAGGTTGCAAGCGGTGCAGGACATCGCTACCGAGCGCAACGTCGAACCCGGCTACAGCATCACGTTCCCGACGACTGCCTCCGGCGTTTTCACCATCGCCGTGTTCGCCGACGACCCGCGCAATGACGCGACCCTGCATGTTGACCAATACACCGGCAAGGTCCTGGCCGATGTGCGCTGGGAGCACTACAACCTCGTGGCCCGCGCCACCGAAACCGGGGTGATGCTGCATGAAGGCAAGATGTTCGGCCCGGTGAACCAGATCATCGTGCTGTTGATCTGCCTGATGATCCTGCTCAGCGCCGTGAGCGGCCTGGTGATCTGGTGGAAGCGCCGGCCGCAAGGCAAGTTCGGCGTGCCGCCGTTGCGTCACGACTTGCCGGCTTGGAAGAGCGGCGTGTTCATCATGCTGGCCCTGGCGGTAGTGTTCCCGTTGGTGGGAGCTTCACTGGTAGTGGTGTGGTTGCTGGATCGCCTGGTCACGCGGTTCAATCGCCAGCCTGAGACGGCCTCATCGTCAAGCTGAAGAGAGTGCATTAACGGAAAGCGGCGAGATGCCTCTACAATCGCGCCGCTTTCCAACGATGAACACAGCCCGATATGTTCCAAACCAAATCCTGAGTGCATGCATGACCTCGCTGACCCTCTCCCATCTCGCCTGGACGCCCTTGGGCCATGGCCACTGCCATCACCAGTTCCAGCTGCGCGACGCCACGTTGCAGGTGGCGGCCGGAGAGTTTGTCGGGTTGATCGGTCCCAACGGCAGCGGCAAGACCAGCCTGTTGCGCTGCGCCTATCGCTTCAGTCGACCGGAACATGGCGAGGTGAAACTCGAGCACCACAACCTCTGGAAACAGTCCTCGCGCTGGTGCGCCCAACGCATCGCCGTGGTGTTGCAGGAGTTTCCCGACGCCTTTGGCCTGACGGTCGAGGAAGTGGTCGCCATGGGCCGCACGCCCCACAAGGGTCTGTTCGACGGCGACAATCACGAAGACCGGTGCCTGGTGCTCCAGGCTTTGCAATCGGCGGGACTCGATGGCTTTGGCGATCATGCATTCTCGACCCTGTCAGGCGGAGAAAAACAGCGGGTAATCCTCGCCCGGGCACTGGCCCAACAACCGCAGTTGTTGATTCTTGATGAACCGACCAATCACCTCGACCCTCGTTATCAACTGCAATTGCTGCAATTGATCAAACGCCTGGGTATCGGCACCCTCGCCAGCATTCACGACCTGAACCTGGCCGCCGCGTTCTGCGATCGCCTGTATGTGATCGAACACGGACGGATCGTCGCCAGCGGCACGCCCAAGGACGTCCTGACCAGCGCACTGCTGCGTGAGGTGTTCGGCGTTGACGCGCTGGTGGACGAACATCCACTGGCCGGCTACCCACGAATCACTTGGATAACCCAACCATGATCTTGCGTTCCCTGCTGTTGCTGCCCTTGCTGCTGGGCAGTGCCCATGCGTTGGCCGAAGCCACTCGCTACCCGTTGACGATCCAGAGTTGCAACCGCCAAGTGGTGTTCAACGAGGCGCCCCGGCACGCTGTCAGCCATGACATCAACATGACCCAGATGATGCTCGCCTTGGGCCTCAAGCCGCGCATGGTCGGCTACAGCGGCATCAGTGGCTGGAAATCGGTAACGTCGGACATGGCGAAGATCCTCGATGGCCTGCCGGAACTGGCCGCCAAGTATCCCTCGGTGGAAACGTTGCTCAATGCCAACGTCGACTTCTTCTTCGCCGGTTGGGACTACGGCATGCGGGTGGGTGGGGATCTGACGCCGCAAACCCTGCAGCCGCTGGGCATCAATGTCTACGAACTGACCGAATCCTGTGCATTCGTGATGAAGCGCCGGGCGGCCACGCTGGAGGACACCTACAACGACCTGCGCAACCTCGGGAAGATCTTCGACGTGCAGGATCGCGCCGATGCGCTGATCGCGACGATGCAGGCCCAGGTGGCCGAAGTCCGCCAACACCTGCCGTCCGAGCGACCTAGGGTATTCCTCTACGACAGCGGCGAGGATCGAGCGATGACATCCGGGCGACTGGGTATGCCCCAGGCGCTGATCGACGCAGCGGGCGGGCGCAACATCCTCGACGACGTGGAAACCAGTTGGACCCGGGTCAACTGGGAGAACGTGGTGGAGCGCAACCCCGAGGTGATTGTGATCGTCGACTATGGCGAAACCACCGCCGAGCAGAAGCAGCAATTCCTTTTGGATAATCCGGCACTGCACTCGGTGGATGCGATCAAGCATCGGCGCTTCATCGTGATTCCCTACGTACAGGCCACGCCAGGCATCGATAATGTGCTGGCGGTGCAAACCCTGGCGAAGGGTCTGCACCGCCAATGAACACTCGTCGCTATGGCGCGCTGTTGATCTTGCTCGGCGTGATGCTGCTCGTGTCGTGCGTGGTGTCCCTGGGCTTCGGGCCCGCGCGGCTGCCGGTGGGCGTGGTCTGGGACATTCTGTTGAACAAGGCTTTCGGCGTGGGCGATGTCCATTGGACGCCGGGGCAGGAGCACATCGTCTGGCTGATCCGCGTACCGCGCCTGCTGCTTGGCGCCCTGGTGGGCGCGGGGCTGGCGTTGATCGGTGCGGTGCTGCAAGCGGTCACGCGCAATCCGCTCGCCGATCCGCATCTTCTCGGCGTGACGTCCGGCGCGACCCTGGGTGCGGTCATCGTGGTGCTGCATGTCGGCGAAATCATCGGCCTGCTCACCTTGCCCCTCGCCGCGTTTATCGGCGCATTGCTGAGCATGTTGCTGGTGTTGGCCATCGCCGCCCGCCAGGGTCGCCTGGAAAGTGATCGCCTGCTGCTGTGCGGCGTCGCGGTGTCGTTCGTGATGATGGCGGCGGCCAACTTGCTGTTGTTCCTTGGTGATCATCGCGCCAGTTCAGCGGTGATGTTCTGGATGCTCGGCGGCTTGGGCCTGGCGCGCTGGGAACTGCTGGCCGTGCCGGCGGCCAGTGTGGTGCTGGGACTGGTGTTGCTGCTGGGCATGGCCCGCCCGTTGAACGCGCTGATGGCGGGCGAGCAGACCGCCGTGACGCTGGGGCTGAACGCGGCGAAGGTGCGGTTGTGGATCTTCCTGATCGCGTCATTGATGACCGGCGTGCTGGTCTCCATCAGCGGCTCGATTGGTTTCGTCGGGCTGATGGTCCCGCACATCGCGCGACGCCTGGTGGGTGCCGAGCATCGTCGGCTGCTGCCAGCCTGCGTACTGCTCGGCAGCCTGTTCCTGGTGTGGGTGGACGTGGCGGCCCGCACGCTGATCGCGCCGGAGGACTTGCCGATTGGAGTCGCTACCGCAGCTATCGGTGGACTGTTCTTTATCGGCCTGATGCGCCGGCGATAAATCCCCTCGCCACAATTGAACTGGAGCCCATGGGAATTGCATCCCTCGCACTAATGTGGCGCACCTCCTCGCACCAGCCCCCGCATCTCGTTCACTCATGGTGCATCCGCTCCCACGCATCCCCAGCCAACCCCGCATTTCCAAGCCTTTCCCCGACCGGGCACACCCCTTGCAAAAGCGCCTTCAGCGTCTGCATCTGCCATCCAGAAAAATACCAAGACCACGGAGATCGCACCATGAAGCGTCGTAGCTTGATCAAGGCTTTTACACTCTCGGCGAGCATTGCCGCGATGGGCATGGCCTGGACCGTCCAGGCCGCCGAGACCATCAAGGTCGGCATCCTGCATTCGCTGTCCGGCACCATGGCGATCTCCGAGACGTCCCTCAAGGACATGGCGCTGATGACCATCGACGAGATCAATGCCAAGGGTGGTGTGAACGGCAAGAAGCTTGAGGCGGTGGTCGTGGACCCGGCGTCGAACTGGCCGCTGTTCGCCGAAAAGGGCCGGCAGTTGCTGACCCAGGACAAGGTCGCCGTGGTGTTCGGCTGCTGGACCTCGGTGTCGCGCAAATCGGTGTTGCCGGTGTTCGAAGAACTCAACGGCCTGCTGTTCTACCCGGTGCAATACGAAGGCGAAGAAATGTCGCCGAACGTGTTCTACACCGGCGCCGCGCCGAACCAGCAGGCGATTCCGGCGGTGGAATACCTGATGAGCGAAGAAGGCGGCAGCGCCAAGCGCTACTTCCTGCTCGGCACCGACTATGTCTACCCGCGCACCACCAACAAAATCCTGCGTTCGTTCCTGCACTCCAAAGGCGTGGCGGACAAGGACATTGAAGAGGTCTACACCCCGTTCGGCCACAGCGATTACCAGACCATCGTCGCCAACATCAAAAAGTTCTCGGCCGGCGGCAAGACTGCGGTCATCTCCACGGTCAATGGCGACTCCAACGTGCCGTTCTACAAAGAACTGGCGAACCAGGGCCTGAAGGCCACCGACGTGCCAGTCGTGGCGTTCTCGGTGGGCGAAGAGGAACTGCGCGGCATCGACACCAAGCCGCTGGTGGGCAACCTGGCGGCGTGGAACTACTTCGAATCCGTGGATAACCCGGCGAACAAGAAATTCGTCGACGCCTGGAAGGCCTACGCCAAGGCGAAGAACCTGCCGGGCGCCGACAAAGCCGTGACCAACGACCCGATGGAGGCCACGTACGTGGGTATCCACATGTGGGCCCAAGCGGTGGAAAAAGCCAAGTCCACCGATGTCGATAAAGTCCGCGAAGCCCTGGCCGGCCAGACCTTTGCCGCACCGTCGGGCTACACCCTGACCATGGACAAGACCAACCACCACCTGCACAAGCCAGTGATGATCGGCGAGATCCAGGCCGACGGCCAGTTCAACGTGGTCTGGCAGACCGAAGGGCCGATCCGCGCGCAACCTTGGAGCCCGTTCATTTCCGGCAACGACAAGAAGCCTGACTATGCGGTGAAGAGCAACTGAGCCCGGGAAAAAGCCCCTAACCCTGCTGATCGTTCCCACGCTCTGCGTGGGAATGCCTCACCGGACGCTCTGCGTCCACCATGGGACGCGGAGCGTCCCGGGCTGCGTTCCCACGCGGAGCGTGGGAACGATCAAACACGCAAGGCCAAGCATATGCCCAACGCCCTTTACCGCCTCATCCTCGCCCTGGTGCTGCTGTTACCACTGGGAGCCCACGCCGGCGACGCCGAAGACTTCGTCGCCGCCAACCCGGCCCAGCAGGCAAAGCTGCTGGAAACCTGGGCCGCGCAGCCCGACCCGGCACGCGTCGAGTTGATCAATGCCTTGCAGCAAGGCCAGTTGACCGTCGACGGCCAACCCAAAACCCTGCGCCTGAACAACCGCTTGCGTGGGCTCATCGAAACCGCCCTCGCCAGCCACCAGTTGCTCGCCGTCGATGCCGGCGTACGCCTGGGCGCCGCGCAGCAACTGCAAAAAAGCGCCCGCCCGGCGCAACTGGCCTTCCTCGACCGGCAACTGGCCGGCGAGCAGGACGAAGACGTACACGCCGCCCTGAGCCTGGCCCTGGCGAACCTGCAACTGGTTGACGCCAACCCCTCCGTGCGCCTGGCCGCTGTCCGGCTGCTGGGGGAAACCGGCGATCCGCTGGCCCGCACCCGCCTCGAAGGCTTGCTCGAACCCGGCGTCGAAACCGATACCGCCGTGCGCACCGCGGCTGAAACCAGCCTCGGCCAGGTCAAGCGCAAACTGCTGATCGGCGAACTGTTGGGCCAAGCCTTCAGCGGCATGTCCCTGGGTTCGATCCTGCTGCTCGCCGCCCTCGGCCTGGCGATTACCTTCGGCCTGCTGGGGGTGATCAACATGGCCCACGGCGAGATGCTGATGCTCGGCGCGTATTCCACTTATGTGGTGCAGATGCTGTTCCAGCGCTTCGCTCCGAACGCCATCGAGTTCTACCCGTTGATCGCCCTGCCGGTGGCATTCTTCATCACTGCAGCCATCGGCATGGCCCTGGAACGCACGGTGATCCGTCATCTCTATGGGCGTCCGCTGGAAACCCTGCTCGCCACCTGGGGCATCAGCCTGATGCTGATCCAATTGGTGCGCCTGGTGTTCGGTGCGCAGAACGTCGAAGTCGCCAACCCGGCCTGGCTATCGGGCGGGATCCAGGTGTTGCCGAACCTGGTGCTGCCGTACAACCGCATCGTGATCATCGCCTTCGCCCTGTTCGTGGTGGTGCTGACCTGGCTGCTGCTGAACAAGACACGCCTGGGCCTGAACGTGCGCGCCGTGACCCAGAACCGCAACATGGCCGCCTGCTGCGGCGTGCCCACCGGCCGCGTAGACATGCTCGCCTTCGGCCTCGGCTCGGGCATCGCCGGGCTCGGTGGCGTGGCCCTGAGCCAAATCGGCAACGTCGGCCCGGACCTGGGCCAGAGCTACATCATCGACTCGTTCCTGGTGGTGGTGCTCGGCGGCGTCGGCCAGTTGGCCGGCAGTGTGTTCGCCGCGTTCGGCCTGGGCATCGCCAACAAGATTCTCGAACCGCAGATCGGCGCCGTGCTTGGCAAAATCCTGATCCTCGCGCTGATCATTCTGTTCATCCAGAAGCGTCCGCAAGGCCTCTTCGCGCTCAAAGGACGGGTAATCGACTGATGAACCAGCCCCTGATGCTCACGGCCACGCAAAAGGCCGGCCCCAAAGTCACCCTCGCCGTCGGCGCGCTGATCCTCGCCGTGCTGCTGAGCCTGCCGTTGCTGTCGCTGTTGGCGGCGGACAACCCGCTGCACGTCTCGGCCTACACCTTGACCCTGGTGGGCAAGATTCTCTGCTACGCCATCGTCGCCCTGGCGCTGGACCTGGTCTGGGGCTACGCCGGCTTGCTCTCCCTCGGCCATGGCCTGTTCTTCGCCCTGGGCGGCTATGCCATGGGCATGTACCTGATGCGCCAAGCCGCTGGCGATGGCTTGCCGGCGTTCATGACTTTCCTGTCGTGGACTGAACTGCCCTGGTACTGGGCCGGCACCGACAGTTTCCTCTGGGCGATGTGCCTGGTGGTGCTGGCGCCGGGTTTGCTCGCGCTGGTGTTCGGCTTCTTCGCCTTCCGCTCGCGGATCAAGGGCGTGTATTTCTCGATCATGACCCAGGCCCTGACCTTCGCCGGGATGCTGCTGTTTTTCCGCAACGAAACCGGGTTTGGCGGCAACAACGGCTTCACCAATTTCCGCTCGATCCTAGGCTTTGGCATCACCGAGCCGGGCACCCGGGCGGTGCTGTTTTTTGCCACGGTGCTGTTGCTGGTGGCGAGCCTGTTCATCGGCTGGCGCCTGGCCCGCAGCAAGTTCGGTCGGGTATTGACCGCCCTGCGCGACGCGGAAAACCGCCTGATGTTCTGCGGCTACGATCCCCGTGGCTTCAAGCTGTTCGTCTGGGTGTTGAGCGCAATGTTGTGCGGCTTGGCGGGTGCGCTGTACGTGCCGCAGGTTGGCATCATCAACCCCAGCGAGATGTCGCCGACCAACTCCATCGAAGCCGCTGTGTGGGTCGCCCTTGGCGGGCGCGGCACGTTGATTGGGCCGTTGCTGGGCGCCGGTGTGGTGAACGGCATGAAGAGCTGGTTCACCGTGGCGTTTCCTGAATATTGGCTGTTCTTCCTCGGTGCATTGTTCATCGTCGTGACCCTGTATCTGCCTAAAGGTGTGATCGGCTTGCTGAAGAAGAGAGGCGAACAATGAGAATCACCCCGACAGCCGATTTCATGCTCGAACCGATCCTTGAGCCCA
This sequence comes from Pseudomonas marvdashtae, assembly GCF_014268655.2. Classification (NCBI taxonomy): domain Bacteria; kingdom Pseudomonadati; phylum Pseudomonadota; class Gammaproteobacteria; order Pseudomonadales; family Pseudomonadaceae; genus Pseudomonas; species Pseudomonas marvdashtae. The sequence goes on along the minus strand of NZ_JABWQX020000002.1, from coordinate 97,112 downwards.
ACAAAGACCAAGGCAGCAGCCGCGACGCCATCGGCCTTGGCCAGGCGGCCGGCGTGGGCCTGAACACCCGCCACGGCACCATCCTGACCCTGGAAGACATCAGCGTCAGTTTCGATGGTTTCAAGGCCTTGAACGATTTGAACCTGTACATCGGCGTCGGCGAATTGCGCTGCATCATCGGCCCCAACGGTGCCGGCAAGACCACCCTGATGGACGTGATCACCGGCAAGACCCGCCCCAGCCATGGCAAGGCCTGGTTCGGCGAAACCCTCGACCTGACGACCATGAGCGAAGTGCAGATCGCCCAGGCCGGCATCGGGCGCAAGTTCCAGAAGCCCACGGTATTCGAAGCCCTGAGCGTGTTCGAGAACCTGGAGCTGGCGCTCAAGACCGACAAATCGGTGTGGGCCAGCCTGCGGGCAAAACTGAACGGCGAGCAGCACGACCGCATCAGCCAAGTGCTCGAGACCATTCGCCTCACCACCTCGGTCAATCGCGCCGCCGGTCTCTTGTCCCATGGCCAGAAACAATTCCTGGAGATCGGCATGCTGTTGGTCCAGGACCCGCAACTGCTGCTGCTCGACGAACCGGTGGCGGGCATGACCGACGCCGAGACCGAGTTTACCGCCGAGCTGTTCAAGTCCCTGGCGGGCAAGCATTCGCTGATGGTGGTGGAGCACGACATGGGCTTCGTCGGCGCGATTGCCGACCACGTCACCGTGCTGCACCAAGGCAGCGTGCTGGCCGAAGGGTCGCTGGAACAGGTGCAGGCCGATGAGCGAGTGATCGAGGTGTATCTCGGTCGCTGAGGCGATAGGAGTTGGTTTTGATCGTTCCCACGCTCTGCGTGGTAACGCCGCCTGGGACGCTCCGCGTCCCTTGGTTTGCGCCGGATTCACACCTGCGCAATGGTGACGCAGAGCGTCACAGAATGCATTCCCACGCAGAGCGTGGGAACGATCATCGAGGAGAATCTGGAACATGCTGCAAGTCGACAAGCTGCACCAATACTACGGCGGTAGCCACATCCTGCGGGGCCTGTCGTTCGACGCCAAGGTCGGCGAGGTGACCTGCCTGTTGGGGCGCAACGGCGTGGGCAAGACCACCCTGCTCAAATGCCTGATGGGCCTGTTGCCGGCCAAGGAAGGCGCGGTGAATTGGGAAGGCAAGGCCATCACCACCTTCAAGCCGCACCAACGCGTCCACGCAGGCATTGCCTACGTGCCTCAGGGCCGGGAAATTTTCGGTCGGCTGACGGTGGAAGAAAACCTGCTGATGGGCCTGTCGCGCTTTCCCGGTTCAGAGGCCAAGGAAGTGCCTGCGTTCATCTACGAATTGTTCCCGGTACTGCTGCAAATGAAGCAACGCCGTGGCGGCGACTTGTCCGGCGGCCAGCAACAGCAGCTCGCCATTGGCCGGGCCTTGGCCAGCCGTCCGCGCCTGCTGATTCTCGACGAACCCACCGAAGGCATCCAGCCTTCGGTGATCAAGGAAATTGGCGTGGTGATCAAGAAACTCGCGGCCCGGGGCGACATGGCAATCCTGCTGGTGGAGCAGTTCTACGACTTCGCCGCCGAGCTGGCCGATCAATACCTGGTGATGTCCCGGGGCGAGATCGTGCAGCAAGGGCGCGGAGAAAATATGGAAGCCGAGGGTGTGCGCGGGCTGGTTACCATCTAGTCTGTAGCGTCACGACAATAATCAGAAATCATGAATCTACCTGTCTCGCCCTCAGCCTTGTTCACCCCCAGCTGGCACGCCGAGCTGGAATTGGGCTATGCCCGATTCGGCGAGTGCACACGCCCGGTCCAGCGTCGCCACATCGGCCCGCTGCGGGTGCAAAAGCATTTGTATGCCGAGGGGCCCGAGGTGTGCCAGCACATCATCGTTCACCCGCCCGGCGGGATTGCCGGCGGCGATCGGCTGGACATCTCGGCCCACGTCGGCGCCGGTGCCTGGGCGCAACTGACGAGCCCCGGCGCGGCCAAGTGGTACCGCGCCGCCGGCCCGGCGTACCAGCAACTGAAGCTGAGCGTGGCGCCCGGCGCAACCCTGGAATGGCTGCCTCAGGAAACCATCGTGTTCAGCGCGGCCCAGGCGGAACTCAGCACCGAAATCGACCTGCAGGGTGACGCCCGGTTGTTCTACTGGGACATGGTTGCCCTCGGCCGGCCGGCCAGTCACGAGCGCTTCGATCTCGGGCATTTTCAATCGCGCCTGGACATCCGCCGCGACGGCCAGTTGTTGTGGCACGAGCGCCAGCGCATCGTCGGCGACGACGGCTTGCTCGACTCGCCCATCGGGCTGGGTGGCGATCCGGTATTTGCCACGTTATTAGTCACTGGCGAGATCGACGGCGAACTGCTGGAGCAATGCCGATCCCTGGGCCATGCCGTGCGCGGCGACCTGACGCAATTACCCGGCCTGCTCGTGGCTCGCTGCCTGGCGAGCGAGGCGCTGCTCGCGCGGGGATGGTTGATCGAATTGTGGCGTTTGCTCAGGCCAGCGCTGTTGGGAAGAGAGGCCATGCCGCCAAGAATCTGGAGTACCTGACTCTTTCTTCACAAGGGATCTGTATCCAGCCCGAACTTACTTATCTGCCCTACTTGGATTGCACATGGACCTGACCCCACGCGAAAAAGACAAGCTGCTGATCTTCACCGCCGGCCTGGTCGCCGAACGGCGCCTGGCCCGAGGTGTGAAGCTCAACTACCCGGAAGCCATGGCCTATATTTCCGCCGCGCTGCTCGAAGGCGCCCGTGACGGCCGGACCGTGGCTGAGCTGATGCATTACGGCACCACGCTGCTGAGCCGCGAGCAGGTGATGGAAGGCATCCCGGAAATGATCCCGGAGATCCAGGTCGAAGCGACGTTTCCCGACGGCACCAAACTGGTCACCGTCCACCAACCCATCGCCTGAGGTCGCGGCATGACTTATCACATTCGTGACGCGCAACCTGCCGACCTGCCGGCAATCCGCGATATCTACAACGATGCCGTGCTCAACACCACGGCGATCTGGAACGAACAGGCCGTGGACCTGGGTAATCGCCAGGCCTGGTTCAGCGCCCGGCGAGCCCAGGGCTACCCTGTATTGGTGGTCGTCGATACCGAGGAAAACGTGCTCGGCTATGCCTCGTTCGGTGACTGGCGGCCCTTCGACGGTTTCCGCCACACCGTCGAGCATTCGGTCTACGTCCGCCACGATCAACGCGGTCATGGCCTCGGCCCATTATTGATGTTGGCCCTGATCGAACGCGCCAAGGCCTGCGGTAAACACGTGATGGTCGCCGCCATCGAGAGCGGCAACGCGGCCTCGATTCGCCTGCACGAACGCGCGGGTTTCACTATTACCGGGCAGATGCCCCAGGTGGGTACCAAGTTTGGCCGCTGGCTGGACCTGACCTTCATGCAGTTGGTCCTCAACCCCGGGGCCCAACCGCCCGCCATCGACAAGGAGTGATACCGATGAACGCCGCCCAGTTGCGACGAGTCCACGTTGAAAGCTTCGCGCATTACCGCCAAGGCTTGATTGATCTGCTGCTCGACGCCGTGGGCTATGGCGCCAGTGTGGGGTTCATGGCCGACCTCGATGCCGACCAGGCCCGCGCCTATTTCGACGAGGTCCAGGCCAGCCTCGACCAGGGTGATCTGCTGCTTTGGGTGGTGGTCAAGGACGAGCAGGTGCAGGCCAGCGTCCAGCTCGCCCTGTGCCAGAAACCCAACGGCCTGAACCGCGCCGAAGTGCAAAAGCTGCTGGTACGTGGCGACGCCCGTCGCCGCGGCCTGGGCCAACAATTGATGAACGCCCTGGAGCTCGGTGCCCGCCAGCACAAGCGTGGCCTGCTGTACCTCGACACCGAGGCCGGTTCCGAGGCCGAGGCGTTCTACCGCGCCATGGGCTACACCCGCGTCGGTGAACTGCCCGACTACTGCCAGAGCCCAGACGGGACCTACACCCCGACCGCCATCTACTACAAAATTTTGGGGCAACCGCAATGATCCCAGGTCAGTACCAGATCGCGCCCGGCGACATCGAGCTCAACGTCGGCCGCCGCACCCTTACGCTGAAAGTCGCCAACAGCGGTGATCGGCCGATCCAGGTCGGCTCGCACTATCACTTTTTCGAAACCAACGACGCCCTGGCCTTCGACCGCGCCGCCAGCCGTGGCATGCGCCTGAACATCCCGGCCGGCACCGCCGTGCGTTTCGAGCCGGGCCAGAGCCGCGAGGTGGAGCTGGTGGATCTGGCCGGGCATCGCAGGGTGTTCGGGTTTGCCGGGCGGGTCATGGGCGACCTGGACTAAGCGTCAGCTCGTTCCCACGCTCTGCGTGGGAATGCATCCCGTGACGCTCCGCGTCACACAAGCGGACGCAGAGCGTCCATGGCGGCATTCCCACGCAGAGCGTGGGAACGATCAGGAAAGCACATGAAGATTTCGAGACAAGCCTACGCCGACATGTTCGGCCCCACCGTCGGCGACAAGGTCCGTCTGGCCGACACCGAGCTGTGGATCGAAGTGGAAAAGGACTTCACCACCTACGGCGAAGAAGTGAAGTTCGGCGGTGGCAAAGTGATTCGCGACGGCATGGGCCAGAGCCAGCTGCTGGCCGCCGAGGTCGTCGACACGCTGATCACCAACGCGCTGATCATTGATCACTGGGGCATCGTCAAGGCTGATGTCGGCCTCAAGGACGGGCGCATCGCCGCCATCGGCAAGGCCGGCAACCCGGACATCCAGCCCGATGTGACCATCGCCATCGGCGCCAGCACCGAAGTGATCGCCGGCGAAGGCATGATCCTCACGGCGGGGGGTATCGACACCCACATCCATTTCATCTGCCCGCAGCAGATCGAAGAGGCGCTGATGAGTGGCGTCACCACCATGATCGGCGGCGGCACGGGCCCGGCCACCGGGACCAACGCCACCACCTGCACCTCCGGCCCGTGGCATCTGGCGCGCATGCTCCAGGCCGCCGACGCGTTCGCGATGAACATCGGTTTCACCGGCAAGGGCAACGCCAGCTTGCCGGAACCATTGATCGAACAGGTCAAGGCCGGCGCCATCGGCCTCAAGCTGCACGAAGACTGGGGCACCACGCCGGCGGCCATCGACAACTGCCTGAGCGTCGCCGACCAATATGACGTACAGGTGGCGATCCACACCGACACCCTCAACGAATCCGGCTTCGTCGAAACCACCCTGGCCGCGTTCAAGGGCCGCACCATCCACACCTACCACACCGAAGGCGCCGGTGGCGGCCATGCGCCGGACATCATCAAGGCTTGCGGCTTCCCTAACGTGTTGCCCAGTTCGACCAACCCGACCCGGCCGTTCACCCGCAATACCATCGACGAGCACCTGGACATGTTGATGGTCTGCCATCACCTCGACCCGAGCATCGCCGAAGACGTGGCCTTCGCCGAAAGCCGCATCCGTCGCGAAACCATCGCCGCCGAAGACATCCTCCACGACCTCGGCGCCTTCTCGATGATCAGTTCCGACAGTCAGGCGATGGGCCGCGTCGGTGAAGTCATCACCCGCACCTGGCAGACCGCCGACAAGATGAAGAAGCAACGCGGCGCCCTGCCCGGCGATGGCGAAGGCAACGACAATTTCCGCATCAAGCGCTACATCGCCAAGTACACCATCAACCCAGCGATCACCCACGGCATCAGCCATGAAGTGGGCTCCGTCGAAGTCGGGAAATGGGCCGACCTGGTGCTTTGGCGCCCGGCGTTCTTTGGTGTCAAGCCGACGCTGATTCTCAAGGGCGGGGCGATTGCCGCCAGCCTGATGGGTGACGCCAACGCTTCGATTCCGACGCCGCAACCCGTGCACTACCGGCCGATGTTCGCCAGCTTTGGCGGCTCGCGGCATGCCACCAGCCTGACCTTCATCAGCCAGGCCGCCGCCGAGGCTGGGTTGCCGGAACAGCTAGGGCTGAAGAAGAAAATCGCCGTGGTAAAGGGTTGCCGCGATGTGCAGAAGACTGACCTGATCCACAACGACTACCTGCCGAACATCGATGTCGATCCGCAGACCTATCAGGTCAAGGCCGATGGGGTGTTGTTGTGGTGCGAGCCGGCTGATGTGCTGCCGATGGCGCAGCGGTATTTTCTGTTTTGATGAAAGGAGATACCTGACCGAGCGCAGAACCTGTGACGAGGGCGCTTGCTCCCGCTCGGTTGCGTAGCAGCCGCAAAAAAGCGCGGCCGCTGCGCCCGAAGCGTCGGACCGGCCCAGCGGGAGCAAGCTCCCTCGCCACAAATGCAGTCGGCCCAGAGAACGCGTGTCACTCCACCAACCGCCCCAGCCGCTGCTTGAGCATGCGGTTTTCGCTTCGCAGTTGCTGGACCTCTTCCAGCAGGTCCAGCGCCAGGGCGACCCCTTCCCATTCCAGCTCCAACTCGCGGCGCAACTTGGCGGCACGCTTGGCCAGGATCAGTTCGTAATCGGTAAAGCGCCAGTCCGTCGGTGCCGCACCGTGAGGCTCGAGGATGCCATGCCGGACGATTTCGATGACATGGATATCCTGCAACGCAGCGGCCTCGCAGAAATCCACCAGGTTCAGTTCAACGATCGGGTTGTTCATGATCTGCTTCTCCCAATGCTTTAACGGGCGGTTGCCCAAGTCCGCAGCGGTCAGAAATTCTCTCGTGGATCGAACGCGGCTTTCTTCGCCAGTTCAGCCCACAAGGCCTTGACTGATTCGTCGCTGGCCTTCGGCATCACCGCCTTGAGCTGCACGAACAGGTAGCCTCGCTCGCCGGCCTTGTTACGCAAGCCGTGACCCTTGGCGCGCATGCGCTGGCCATTCTGGCTGCCCGCCGGGATCTTGAGGTTGATCTTGCCGGTGAGGGTCGGCACCGCCACTTCGGTGCCCAGCGCCAGTTCCCACGGCGCCAGCGGCAAGGTGATGATCAGGTCCTGGCCCTCGACGTCGAACTTGGGATGCGGGGCGAAGCGAATGGTCAGGTACAAGTCACCATTGGCGCCACCACCGATACCGGGCGCACCCTGGCCTTTCAGGCGGATACGTTCGCCATCGGTCACGCCCAATGGAATCTTCACGTTCAGGCTTTTGCTGGTATTGCTGACGTGCTGGCCCGCGGCGTTGTACTGAGGCACCTGGAAGGTGACCTTCTTCGACTCGTTCGACAGGGTCTCTTCCAGGAAGATCGGTAATTCCATTTCCACGTCTTGCCCTCGCCGGCCGGCGCTGCGACCTGATTGTCCGCCACCGAAACCCGGCCCGCGATTACCAAAGATCGAACTGAAGAAGTCCGAGAAGTCACCCGTGTCCTGGCCCCCAAAGCCGCCGCGACTCTGCCAACCCGGCGGCCCTTGGAAAGGCTGGCCGTGCTGGCCGTAACGGCGCAGCTCGTCGTACTCCGCACGTTTTTCGGCGCTTTTCAATGCTTCGTACGCTTCGGAGACGTCCTTGAACTTGGTCTCGGCGTCTTTTTCTTTACTCACGTCCGGGTGATATCTGCGCGCCAGCTTGCGGTAGGCAGCCTTGATCGTGCTGTCGTCCGCCGTCGGCTCCACACCCAGAATCTTGTAATAGTCTTTGAAGTCCATCTAAGCGTTACCATCCGTTATCGATGTCGCACCGCCACGCACGGCATGCCCGGATGTCCGGACACCGGTTGACCGGCCTCAAGGTTGTGACCGGACGGTGCATCAGAAGTTTATCGGCAGCCGGCAGCGGTTCTTGTACCGCCCTGTGCTACCGGACCCATGCCAGCAAGTTTGGGGGTGTCGAGTCGTCTTTCAAGGCCGCTGTTTGCGAATTAGCGGATAACCGGCCTACGAATCCGCCTCGCACTGACATACACTGCGCGGCCGTTTTTTCAACTGGAACCCGAAAGACATGAAAAACGCATCCCCGGCCCGTGCCTGCGGCATCGACTTCGGCACGTCCAACTCCACTGTCGGCTGGCTGCGCCCCGGCATGGAAACGTTGATCGCGCTGGAGGACGACAAGATCACCCTGCCCTCGGTGGTCTTCTTCAATTTCGAGGAGCGTCGCCCGGTGTACGGTCGCCTGGCGCTGCACGAATACCTGGAAGGCTATGAAGGCCGGCTGATGCGTTCGCTCAAGAGCCTGTTGGGCTCCAAGCTTATCAAGCAGGACACCAGCGTGCTCGGCACGGCGATGCCCTTCAAGGATCTGCTGGGGTTGTTCATCGGCCAGTTGAAGAAACGTGCCGAAGCCACCGCCGGTCGGGAATTCGAAGAAGTAGTGCTGGGTCGTCCGGTGTTTTTCGTCGACGACGATGAAATGGCTGACCAGGAAGCGGAAAACACCTTGGTGGACGTCGCCCGAGCCATTGGTTTCAAGGAAGTCTCCTTCCAGTACGAGCCCATTGCGGCAGCCTTCGATTATGAATCGACCATCGAAAAAGAAGAGCTGGTGCTGATCGTTGACATTGGCGGCGGTACCTCGGACTTTTCCCTGGTGCGCCTGTCCCCCGAACGTCGCACCCACGACAACCGTCACGCCGACATCCTCGCCACCGGTGGCGTGCACATCGGCGGGACCGACTTCGACAAACAACTCAGCCTGCAAGGCTTGATGCCGCTGTTTGGCTACGGCAGCCGGATGAAAAGCGGCGCCTACATGCCCACCAGCCACCACATGAATCTGGCGACCTGGCACACCATCAACGCGGTCTACTCGCAAAAATCGACCCTGGCCCTGGGCAGCATGCGCTACGACATCGAAGACACCGGCGGCATCGACCGGCTGTTCAAGCTGATCGACCAGCGTGCCGGGCACTGGTTGGCGATGGAAGTGGAGGAAACCAAGATCCAGCTGACCCACGCCGACCAACGCCATGTCGCGCTGGACCGCATCGAGCCGGGCCTGAGCGTGGACCTGAGCCGAGCCCTGTTCGAATCGGCGATCGACGGCTTGCTGGAGCGGGTGCGCGGCAGCGTCACGCAATTGCTCAACGATGCCAACGTGCGCGTCGATCAGGTCGATACCGTGTTTTTCACCGGCGGCTCCAGTGGCATCCCGGCGCTGCGCAACAGCGTCTCGGCCATGCTGCCCCAGGCGCGGCATGTGGAAGGCAATATCTTCGGCAGTATTGGCAGCGGGTTGGCGATCGAGGCGATGAAGCGGTATGGGACGCAGGGCTGATGCAGTACCGAGGCGCCTGCTCGCTGTGAGGTCAGTCCAGGCGCCGCGCCTATGGGATCAAACCATCCCCACCTGCTTCAACTCACTCTTGAGATACGCATAATAAATCGGCCCCGCCACCACCCCCGGCAGGCCGAATGCGGCTTCGAACACCAGCATCGCCATGAGCAATTCCCAAGACTTGGCGCTGATCTGTCCGCCGACGATACGGGCATTGAGGAAATACTCGAGCTTGTGGATCACGATCAGGTAGCCCAGCGCCGCCATCGCCACCCAGATCGACAGCGACAAGGCGACGATGGTGATCAGCGTATTGGACATCAGGTTGCCGATGACCGGCAGCAGCCCCAGCAGGAACGTCATCACGATCAGGGTCTTGGTCAACGGCAGCTGGATGCCGAACAGCGGCAGTACCACCGCCAGGAAAATCCCAGTGAAGAAGGTGTTGAGCAGGGAGATCTTGATCTGCGCAAATACGATGTTGCGAAACGCCTTGACCAGCAGGTTCAGCCGATCGAACAGCGCGGCGGCCAAGGGCTTGCGCTTGGTCAGGTCGGGGATGCGCTGCAAGGCGACGATGGCGCCCAGCACCATGCCGATCAGCAGCGTGACAAACATATGGGCCGCGTCCTTGCCCACCAGCTGCAAGTCGCTCAGGTGCTTGCTCATCCAGTCACCGATCGCCACCCGGAACTCGGCGGCGCTGGCCGGCAGATACGCGTCGATGAAGGGCGGCAATTGCCCTCGGGCGCGGTCCACCACGCCCATGAATTTATCCAGGGAAGCGCCAGGGTTTTCCGCTTCATGCAGCAGGAAGCTGAAGGCACCGGCGAAAATCAGGCTCAGTACACTGACCACCAGCGTCCCCAGCAGCGCCACCGCTACCCAACGGGCGCGCCGGCCTTCGATCAACCGTTGCAGCTGCGGCGTGAGCATGTTGACCAGCTCGAACACCAGCAACCCGGCCAACAGGCTCGGCAACAGGCGCAGCGGCAGCACCAGCAACAACCCACCAAAAATGATCACCCAACTGATCACCAACAACACATGACGCTGAGAAAACGTTGGCATACAGCCCCAGAACAAAACGAGCGTGAAAGGATCGGCAGTCTGCCAGCGTTCCGCTGGCAGCACTAGGCATTGTATCGGCCGACCTTGGTCGGGGTTCAGGTGTTTTTTTGCCTCAGGGGCGTAGAAAAATCCAAGGCGTTATTTTTTCTTCAGGCATTCGCTCATGAAGGTCTTGCGAGCATCGCCCTTCAAGGCCTGGGTGGTGGCCGTGGCGTTGCAGGTCTTCATGCGTTCCTGCGGCGTGCTCGGTTCGGCGGCGACCGGAGTGGCCTTCAGGCAGTTGCTCATGAAAGCTTTGCGTTCGTCCCCCTTGAGGGCCTTGGCAGTCGCGTCGGCATTGCAGGTAGTCATCTTGGTCTGTTGGGCCGTGGCGGCGAAGCCCTGGGAACACAGCAGCAAACCGATCATCAACAATGGCAGGCGCAGCATCTTCATGGTGTTTCTCCTGGTTGCCGCCCGAGGAGGACGGCGATGAGGTGCAGTGTAGACAAAGCCCGTTACACCTTTCCAGATCGACTCTCGCGTCGCTGCTCGCGCTGAAGTCGCTAATGCAGTCCGGCGGCTAAACGCCGGCTGACTTCAATCGTTCGGCATGCTCGACAAACAAGCGAATGGGTTCCGCGCCCTTGCCCACCAACCCCAGCGACTGATTGACGATGTCGAAATGGTCCAGCGGGTAGTCATCGCGGATGACCGTGCCCAAGTGCGAGCTGTAGCGTCCGACCATCCCGTCGCACTGCCCCGCCTCGCGCACGAAGGTGCGAGCAAACAACCGGCAACTGCGGTTCGTCCCGTCGAACAGGTTGCGCCCTTTATCGGTCTTGCCCGGCTGCAAGGTCCCGGACCAGGAGTAATAGCGCACGCCACCGACTTCTTCCGGCCCCTGCCCGCCCCAGGTCTGTGGCAACCCCTGTGGATAACGCTCGTTGAACAGCGCTACCCCGGCGGTTGTCAGCGAGGCATGGGAGGCTTGAATGTCGACCGGCAGTCTTGGCCCGTGATACCCGCTGTCCAGCAAGCTCATCATGGCGTTGATCAACCGCAACAAGGCGCTCAGCAATCGTCCTTTGGCGCTGTCGGCCGGGTAATGGGTGTGCAGGTAATCCGCCAGTTCGGAACCGTGGTTGGTGCCGGCCACCGAGGTGACTGACGCGACCAGGTCCGGGCGCCTGGCTGCGGCGTAGCGAGCAGTGAGAGCGCCCTGGCTGTGGCCGATCAGGTTGACCTTCTGCGCGCCGGTGTCGCGCAGGATTTCCTCGATCCGCGCCAAAAGCTGCTCGCCACGCACTTCCGAGGAATGCAGCGGCGAGACCTTCACCGCAACCACCACCGCTCCGCCTCGGCGCAGCGCCGCGACGATGCCATACCAGTACGGATACAGCACCAGGCGAATGAAACCGAGCATGCCCGGGACCAGTACCAGCGGGTAGCGAGTGGCGCAGCGCTGCGACATGGCGACATCCTTGAGATCAAAAGTGGTCAGCATCGATATCGATGATGACCAGTCTATGACACCCGGGTCACTTCAGCCCGCGCTGAATCCAGGACCAAGCCTGCTGCCACTCAAAATGTCCGCGCCAGCGCCAACAACCGCTGCTCGGCCTCGGCATAGGAACGGGCAAAGCTGTGCTCCGCCGACTCTTCTCCTTCGGCGGCCACCACCGTCACATCGCTGATGCCGATAAATCCCAGGACGGTACGCAGCCACGTGTCGGCGTGGTTCATGGCCTCCAGTTGGCCACCGGGGCCAAAGCCAAAATCGCCACGACTGGTCACGATCAAAGCCTTCTTGCCCAACACCAGCGGTTCGTATTGCGAGACGCCGTTATCCAGGCTGTGATTGAACGTCAGGCCGATGCGCACGATCTGGTCGATCCACGCTTTTATCCCGCTGGGCACGCCGAAGTTATGCATGGGCGCGGAGATCACCAGCCGCTCGTGGGCCATCAGCTCCGCCACCAAGGTGTCGCTCAAGGCCAGGTCGGCCCGCATTGTCAGCGGCCGTGCCTGCGGCTCGGGGTGGAACGCTGCCGCGATAAAGGCTTCGTTGACTGGCGCAATGACCGTTCGGCCGACTTCGCGGCGGGTCGCTTGGGACTGTGGATTGACGTCCTGCCAGGCGCTTATGAAAGTTTCTGCCAGACGCCGGGAATGGGACCGCTCACCGCGAGGGCTGCCCTGCACTACAAGAATATTGCTCATCTATAACGCCTCATCTGTGACTACAATCGGAACTGTCTGTGGCTTTCAGCTTGAAGCTCAGATCCGTTTTCACTCAAATGAGCGTTAATGCACCTGGATGAGTTTTTCTCATTCATTGGAGATTACCGATGTTTGCCACCTTGCCCCTCAATGCCCTGCGCGCCTTTGAATCCGCCGCACGGCTGCTCAGTTTCAAGGCGGCGGCCCAGGAGCTTTCGGTCACACCGACGGCGGTTTCCCATCAGATCCGCGCGCTGGAAACCTGGCTGGGCTTGTCGTTGTTCGAACGATTGCCCCGCCAGGTACGACTCACCGAAGGCGGGCAACGCTTGTTCCATAGCCTTCACGGCGCCTTGCTGGAAGTCGCGCAAAGCGTGGACTCCTTGCGCCCACAACGCAGCACCAGCCACCTGACGATTTCCACCACGGCCGCATTTGCCGCCTTATGGCTGGTGCCACGCCTGGGCCGGTTCTATGCGCGCCATCCGAACATCAACGTAAGGCTGGACACCCATTGCGAAGTCATCGACCTGCATCAGGACGCCAGCGTGGACATGGTGGTGCGCTACAGCCTGGACAACTATTCAAACCTGTATGGCCTGTGCCTGTTCGACGAATCCTTCGGCGTATACGGGTCACCTGAGCAAATAGCCGCTCTGGCGACCCGGCAACCGACGACGCTGATCAGTGTGCGATGGCACAACACCAAGCTGTATGCCCATGGCTGGGACGCCTGGTGCGCGCAAGCGGGAGAAACCTGGCTGACCCACCAGCCCTGCATACGCGAATACGACGAGGAACATTACGCCCTGCAAGCGGCAATCGCCGGGCAAGGCCTGGTACTGGCGAGCAACGTCCTGGTCTCCGAAAGCGTCGCCAGCGGTTTGTTGGTCGCTTACCGCCCGCACGTCCAAGTCAACGGCGCGGGCTACAGCGCCTTATGCGTTCCGGGCCGGGAACGCCATCCACCAGTACGAGCGCTTTTCAAATGGCTGGAGGAAGAGGCGCGGCAGTCCGGGCACGCACTGACGAGTTCGTTAAAACTGTTCCAGGATCGGGTCGCCCAGAGCCAGAGCGATCATGCTGGCAGAGCATGAGGCTTTGGATCGCCTGCTGAAGAAAGCTCGACGAGCAATGAGTCCGCGTTGGCCGGCAGGCCGCGCCTCACCTTTTGTTCAATACCGTTTCCTTCGTAACGGGCTGTGCTGAGTTGTCTTTTGGAAACAGCCACACTGACCTGTCCCACTACATGCTTGCCTGCGAAACGCTGCTGGAAAAAAAGCTCATCAACACCTTGCGAGGTCCGAAACCTCACAGATACCGTATAAACAACGGGGCCGACGCCTATCAGGCTGATATGCACGAAAATAGTCGTATCGGAGTTGTTCAGCGACTGAACGGGTGAAAGCAACTGCTCCCTGATCGCAGCACCCGGCGGCTCTGAACCCGGCGCCGCCTCAACATTGGCGATCAGTCGATCAAGCTGCGCCAACTCTTGCGGTTGGAAATCCGATATCAATTTTTCCCTGAGCAAGTCGCTCAGCACAATGACAGCCTCGTCCTTCGGCTCGAAACTGGACGCTTTATTCGCCATGGTCGCCCATTCCAGATTTCCCATGACGCGGGAATAACCTGAGCGCCATTTCCCCAAAGCATCAAACTTGTCACCGCTGGAGCGTGCGTACAGATGGGAATAGAGCAACGCATATTTCAACTTCTGCCGCCACTCCTTTGGCACGCCTTGCGAAATAGACAACAGCCCTTCCGGAAGCAGCAGTATTTCCTCATTCAACATGACAGACCACCTTCCAAGATGGGTTGCTCATTCGAACAACCCGGTGAGCGCTTATAACTCGATACTATTGAAAAACTCGTCAGAGCTCTTATCCAGCTTCTGATAGATCAGGTCCCTGTTCCGATCATGTATGCGCATATTGAGCTCGGCCATCGTAGCCACGCGCTTCATTTGAAGCCTCGACACTTTCCATTTCCAGAACCAAGCCCCGCCTTGGCTTGAAGAGAGAGTGCAGTCGACCGCCAGGAAAGCCGTTATCGGAGTTCCCCCTGGGGATTGGATGCAGGGTACGATTCTGAAGTCCTTATCCGCACCTTTTGCACTGGTGCTATCAAAAAGATTTACCAGCTCCTCGTCGGATCGCACCCGATCAAAGACGCCTAACAATAAATCAAGCATCGCCGGAGCATTTCGGCCTGCCACCGCCTGGACAATTTCCAGAACGATGGAATCCATCGTCAGACTTGTTTCTGAAGTCGTAAGTTCCTGATATTTATTGCTGGTCATCGTCCATCCGCAATGCCTCATTGCATCACTGTACAGTTCGTGCCACTCGAGGGGCTGCGTGTTCTTGTCAAACTTGAAAGTGGCAACACGTTCAGCAAAATGAATACTGTCCGCCGCCGCGTGTTTTGTATCTCCGTCCAAATTATCGGCAAAGCCGATAATGGCGGGATTCTCGTTGGCTAATAATACGTCTGCCTGGGCAACTGACTGACTCTCCGACTTTTCAGCCATAGCCGTTAAACGGGAACTTCTTGGTGCACCTGCAGATAAATCAGCAACACTGACGGGCGCAAGCCTTACCGTTTCAAAAAAGCGCATACTCTCGTCGATGCTGGGCAATAAGATACTCATGATATTTTTCCTTTTAATAAGTGATTGTTGTTTCTTGTTTTGCCACCTGACTGCAAGCGCCAACTTAATCACATAAGCCCGGACTTTCCACAGTTCATCCATGACTGCTTGTTACCACCATCCAAGCGGCCGCATGCAACCCTGTCCGATTCGTTAAAAACCAAAACGGCGTTACAATTCGACCAATAACACTAACCAACTCAGAAACTAATAGAACAGACAGCCCATTAACTTTCTGCTACCCAGCAAACATCCGCCCACTTCGCAAACGCGATCAGTCCTTTACCGTCCTCGGTGCCTTGCCTTCCTTCATCTGCTGCAGCAGCGGCGCGCACTGGTTCGGCTCGCCGCCGCTAGGCGCCACCAACGCCAGCAACCCGGCCGCTGGGGCGGCGATGACCCCCAAGGCCACCATCCCCGCCCCGCGCAGCATCAGCGGCACAGCCTTGACCCCGGCAGCGGGCTTGGCGAAGGTCCCCCGCACGTATAACGGAGAGCGCAGGGAAATCAACCGCCAGCCTTTGGACTCGGGGGTGATGGTCAGGTCCAACTGCTCGGTCGCCATGTTCGCCGTGCCGTCGATATAGATAATTGCGTTCTCAGTGTCGAATACGAACAGGCGCGTGGTCGCCAGGCCAGTCTTGATGTCGAAGTCAGCCGCCGCGCAGTTGATCTTCACTTCCTTGTCGCCAAAGACTTTCCCTACCACGTAATTGCCGACGTTGAGTCCGGCCAGCTCCATCAACTCCCGACTGATAGCGCCATCATTGATGAGCATCTTCAGCGTGCCATTGGACGTCCCCAGCAGGGCCGCCACCGAGTTGCCGCGCCCGGAGAGATCAGCGTCGCCATTGAGCTCGCCGAAACTGGTTTTCATTGGCTCGAAGCCGGGGAATAGCTGCTTGAGCTTGAAGCCCCGCGCCGTCAATCTCGCCCGCCCTTCGAGCGGCTGGGTGCGGCCGTTGAGGCGGATCTGCGCATCGAGCCGGCCACCGGCTACGCCAAAGCGCAGGGGCTCGAGGCCCAGTTGACCATCGTTGAGCACCAGGTGCGTGTAGAGGTCGTTAAAGGGCAACTGCTCGCTGTGGACAATGCGCTTGCCGGTGAACTCCACGTCGGCGTCCATCACGCTCCAGCGTTCGGTGCGGAACTCCTCCACCGGCAACACCTTGTCGGACGGTTGCTTGCTGGCGCCGCCCCGGGCTTTTTGTTCAGTGTTGGAGTCAGCACCGATCAGCGGTGCCAGGTCGCTGAACAACAACTGGTTCGAAACCAGCGCGCCACTGAGTTTCGGCCGGGGCTGACTGGCGGCATAGGCCAGGTCGCCATGGATATCGCTGTCGCCGATCTTGCCGTTGAACGCCTCATAGCGAAATTGCGCGCCGTCCGGCTCGTGGAGCTTGGCGATCAATCGACCGTCGGTGGCGTAGGGCGGCGAATCCGGCAGGGTGACGCCCGTCAGTGGATAAAGGTTGGCCAGGCTGTTGCCGGCCAGCTTCAAGCGCAGGTCAAGGGCGCCGAGGTTCTTCGGGTCAGTGAGAGTGCCGGCCAGTTCGATGCGGGTATCGGCGATCTTTGCCTGGGCCTGCAATGGGAATGGTTGCGATGCATCCTGCAAGGCCAGCAGTCCGCCGACCTTGCCGGAACCGCTGAGCGCCTGGCCGTGGTACTGCCCGTCAACCTTGAAGGCGAAGGCATAATCCTGCGGCGCCGCGCCCTGCTCCCGAACTTTTTTAGCAGTCTTCTCACCCACGATGTCGCTGAACGGAATCGGCTTGCCCAGCGGGTCGATCAGCAGGTCGAGCCGGGTCTTGAGCGTCTGGTCATCAAGGACGACATGGCCCTTGTCGAAACCGATGGCGCCAATGTCCACCACCCAATTGGACGGCTCGGCCTGTGGGTCCTTCGGATCGAATTGAAACGTCCAGTTGGCGCGCCCGTCGGCCAGGCGCTGCAGATTGGCGTTGGGTTCAGTCAGGTCGATGCGCGGAATCGCCACCCTTTGGGCCAGCAGGGCCAAGGGCGAAACGCGCAATTCAACGCGCTTGAGCGTGGCCATTTGCGGTGTCTTCGACCAGTCCGGGTTGCCCAAGGTCAAGTCCTCGGCCACGACATGGGGCCAGGGCATCCACGCTCGCCACCCGCCTTCGGTTAGCTCGCGCCGCCACACCACCGCCAGGTTGCCATTGATTGCAAACGGACGATGCAACTCCTCGGACACCTTGGCATTGAGCGCAGGCTTGATGCGGTTCCAGTCGAACAATGCAAGGAACAACACCAGCACCGCCAGCAGAACGACGAGGCAGGCAAGGCCCCAAGCAAGGATTTTCGAGGTGCGCGT
Source organism: Pseudomonas marvdashtae (assembly GCF_014268655.2). Lineage (NCBI taxonomy): Bacteria > Pseudomonadati > Pseudomonadota > Gammaproteobacteria > Pseudomonadales > Pseudomonadaceae > Pseudomonas > Pseudomonas marvdashtae. Next base: position 79,692 of record NZ_JABWQX020000002.1, on the reverse strand, counting down.
CATGCACAAGGCTCCTGATGACAAACCAGCGTCCGGACCGCGACGCTTGGGCAACACGAACCTGGACCGGCTCGCTGCATAAATGATTGGACTGGCGAAACGGCCGACAGGTTTACCACCATGAGCAGAGAACGGCACGAAAAAACACTCTGGATCCTGACCAGATCGTCAGCTACCTGTTACCGGCACCGCACTATTGCGGAGCGCAAGTGAGTACAAACTACCCACTCCAGAGCAAAACGCTCCCTCCGAAAGGCCCGTTCTAGAGCCTTTCCGCTGAACAATCAATTCTGTTGATTATTACCATTGCGTTTATGAACTTTTATATCGACTTATCGAGAGTAGCATTGCCCTCGTACCCACTTTTAAGCCCTCCCGAGGAGCAACGATCATGAAACGCCAATTACTGATGAGCCTGTCCCTTTCACTGCTGGCCTCTACGGCTTTCGCCCTGCCAGCCTCCGAACAAGCCACCCCCCAGGTCAAGGATAGCCAGTCTGTCTATAGCCAAACCGTAGCCGAAGGTGGTCGTGACCGCCTGGAAGAAAAAGGCTTGGTCGAGGACGGTTATGACCGCACCAAGCAGAATGATACCTTTGCAGCTGACGGTTCCGACCGTACTCCCGGCCAGACCCTCGCCGAAGACGGTTCTTCGCGCACTCCACAAGGTCAAACCCTGGCAGCTGACGGCTCCGACCGCACTCCAGGCCAAACCTTGGCGGCTGACGGCTCCGACCGCACCCCAGGCCAAACCTTGGCGGCTGACGGCTCCGACCGCACACCAGGCCAAACCTTGGCGGCTGACGGCTCCGACCGCACCCCAGGCCAGACCCTCGCCGAAGGCGGTGGTGATCGCGTGATCGAACGCAACAGCACAGTGAGCTGAGCCCATGGTGGCCCGGAAAAAAGCCCGATTCCTTGAATCGGGCTTTTGACTTTTCAAGCCCCTCGTTTTCCAGCCTGAACCTCCTCTACCGTTCGACGACGGCAAAGCCGATTTGCTAGAGTGCATCGCTCCCATGACTCGGAAGTCAGTCTTGCGATGCTGCCCCGCGCCGAACAGAAACAACAGACCCGAAATGCCCTGATGGACGCAGCCCGCCATTTGATGGAGTGCGGCAGGGGATTTGGCAGCCTGAGCCTGCGCGAAGTCGCCAAGGCGGCGGGCATCGTGCCCACCGGGTTCTATCGACACTTCGATGACATGGACCAACTGGGCCTGGCGCTCGTCAGTGAAGTCGGCCAGACCTTTCGCGCGACCATCCGGCTGGTGCGCCACAATGAATTCGTGATGGGCGGCATCATCGATGCGTCGGTGCGGATCTTTCTCGACGTGGTCCACGCCAACCGGTCACAGTTCCTGTTCCTGGCACGCGAGCAGTACGGTGGTTCACAGCCGGTACGCCAAGCCATCGCAAGACTGCGCGAGGACATCAGCTCGGACCTGACCGCCGACCTGGCGCTCATGCCGAAACTGCAGCACCTGGACCTGGCGGGGCTGAACGTGATGGCCGACCTCATCGTCAAAAGTGTCTTCGCGACGTTGCCGGACATCATCGACCCGCCCGCCGAAGCCCTGCCCGAACACCTCACCCCCCAAGCGAAGATTACCCAGCAATTGCGATTCATCTTCATTGGTCTCAAGCACTGGCGCGGGTTGGGCAGTACTGAATAACTGTCCGCATGCTTCCTCTGGGGGAGCGAGCCCGCTCGCGATGGCGGAGTTGACCAACCCTCTCGCTCCATCAGACATTCAAATCAAAAAATCGCAGCTTTCGGCAGCCGCTAGGCAATTTCTGTAGGAGCTGCCGACCGCTGTGATCTTTCGGTGCTTTTTCCCCGCCAAACCCTCGGACATTTCCTTCAACACGCCGGGCTGTTCATGAACTAGGCAGCGCTTTCGAGCGCCGCTAACCTCTGTTCGTCATCGCAAAAACGGTGACACGGACGTGCAAGTCCGACGGAGGACACAATTGTCGATGGCTATTCATCGAGCATTTTTTTATGCTCGCGGACCGTTATGGCAGCTGTGTATGGGAGACCTTCGGGTCTGCCGGGTACTCCGACCGGTCTTGCACACCTATGCATAGCTGCCACCTCTCTCGACTGTGCAAGCGAGGCGGTGTTGGCTCCTAAAAATTTCGGAGTACAACTATGTTCAAGCCGTCACCAAATCCACCGCAAAACGAACACAAATCCCGCGTCGAAAAACTCGAAGAAAAACGCCTCGAAGACGCCACCAACCGCGCCCTCGACTACTACCTGAAACCCCAGCCCGCCCCTCCGCCGGAACCCGACAAAGACCAGCTCTTCATCGTCTCCCCGCACATCGACACCGAAACCCTGCTCGCCAACGCCTCCGAAGACCTGCTGTCGATCAGCACCATCGCCGCCGACCTGGCCGACGACATCGACGAATCGCGCCGCTGCATCGCCCTGGCAATCAGCCGCATGGCCGATGGAGTTCAGTTGTTGGTCGAGCGGGCATTGGATCATCTGGAGACTAAGGAGATGGCGGCGCCTGGCGCCAAGGGATAACGCTTTGTCTTGATGCAAGCTGAGCCGACGCCCCAAGCGAAGATGACCCAGCAGCATGCCTGCTCGTGATGGCGTCGGGTCAGTCAGCATTGATGTTAATGATGCGCCGCTATCGAGAGCAGGCTCGCTGCCACAATGTCTTTTTATACCAGCCGCAAAATGGTGCGCACCATCGCGATACGCACCAACATGGCACGCAATCCGTCCCATCCTGAAACGCCATCCCCAGATATTTCCTACACCCTCTTCGATTGGCAAGCCCCTTGCTCTAAACACAGCATCGTTCATTGCTGGAAGCACTCCAATGCTGGTGATCCACCGCAGAATCGCCGCCCAATCGCGCTGGGACGCCGAGTTGCACCTGACCTTCGATGCCCGCAGTAAAAGCCGTCTGCGCTGTTTCAGTGCCGAGGGTGAAGATGTGGGTCTGTTTTTGGAGCGAGGTCAGCCGCCGCTTTACGACGGTGAATGCTTGCAAGCCGAAGATGAGCGCATCGTGCGCGTCTGCGCCCGCCCTGAACAGTTGCTGCACGTCACCTGTGCCAGTGCGTTAGAACTGACCCGCGCGGCTTACCACCTGGGTAATCGCCATGTGGCGCTGCAAGTGGGCGACGGCTGGCTGCGCCTGCTGGACGACTACGTGCTCAAGGCAATGCTTGAACAACTCGGCGCCAGCGTCGAGGCCATCGAAGCGCCGTTCCAGCCCGAACACGGCGCCTATGGTGGCGGTCATCACCATTCCCGGCACGGCGATGAAGATTTCAACTATGCCCCGCGCCTGCATCAGTTCGGCGTGCGCACATGAATCCGGCCTGGGCGCTGCTGCGTCTGGCCAGTCCACAACTGCCGATCGGCGGCTACAGCTATTCACAAGGGCTGGAAATGGCCGTCGACAATGGCTTGGTCAAGACGCCTGACGATGCTCGCCGCTGGATCAGTGATCAAATGCTGCTGAACCTGGCGCGCTTCGAAGCGCCCTTGCTGCTGGCCCACTGCACCGCAGCCGCGGCCAACGATTGGGAGGCGCTGCTACGACTGTGCGCAGAACACCGCGCCAGCCGGGAAACCCGCGAGCTTTATCAAGAGAGTCGGCAAATGGGCTACTCGTTGCAGCAATTGCTCGTTGGCCTGCCGGAACTCGACAGCGCAGCACGGGGCTTTCTTGAACGGCTCAGTCTTGAACAGCTCAGCCTCGAACAGCGCAGCGAACCGCACCTGGCACTGGGCTGGGCCCTGGCCGCCCGCGCGTGGCGCATCGAGCCGCAGGATGCCCTCGCCGCCTGGCTCTGGAGCTGGCTGGAAAACCAACTGGCGGTGCTGATGAAGACCTTGCCGCTGGGCCAGCAAGCCGCCCAGCGCCTGACCAGCGAACTGTTGCCGTTGCTGCAGCAGGCCCAGCAGATCGCCTCGACCATCGACCCTGAACATTACGGCAGCGCCGCGTTTGGCCTGTCCCTGGCGTGCATGGCCCATGAACGCCAGTACAGCCGCCTGTTCCGTTCCTAGGAGATTCACATGAACACACAACCCCTTCGCGTTGGCATTGGCGGCCCAGTGGGCTCCGGCAAAACCGCCCTGACCCTGGCCCTCTGCCTGGCCTTGCGCGATCGCTACAACCTGGCGGTCGTCACCAACGACATCTATACCCGCGAGGACGCCGACTTCCTGGTGCGCAACGAAGCCCTGGCGCCGGAGCGGATCATCGGCGTGGAAACCGGCGGCTGCCCGCACACGGCGATCCGCGAAGACGCGTCGATCAATCTCGAAGCAGTGGACCAGTTGAACCGGCGCTTTCCCGGGCTGGACCTGATCCTGGTTGAATCCGGCGGCGATAACCTGTCGGCGACCTTCAGCCCGGAACTGTCCGACCTGACAATCTATGTGATCGACGTGTCCGCCGGCGACAAGCTGCCACGCAAGGGCGGACCGGGCATCTGCAAATCCGACTTGCTGGTGATCAACAAGATCGACCTGGCGCCGCTGGTGGGCGCCTCGCTGGAATTGATGAACAGCGACACCCAGCGGATGCGCAACGGCAAGCCTTTCGTGTTCAGCAACCAGAAAACCGGCCAGGGCCTGGAGGACATCATTGCCTTTATCGAGCGCCAGGGCCTGCTGACCGCCGCGTGAACATTTTCACTTACAACAAGGAAGCTTTCTCCATGACGTTCAAACGCACCCTCGCCGCCCTCGCTTTGCTGCTAAGCCCCGCACTGGCATTCGCCCACCCAGGCCACGGCGATAACGGCCTGATCGCCGGGCTGGGCCACCCCATCGGCGGGCTCGATCATTTGCTGGCGATGCTGGCGGTGGGCTTGTGGGCAGCGCAACAACAAGGCGCGGCGCGCTGGGCGCTGCCGTGCACGTTCGTCGGCACAATGTTGCTCGGCGGCCTGCTGGGCTTCGAGGGCCTGGATCTGCCGGCGCTGGAAAGCGCGATTGCGGCGTCTGTATTGGCCCTGGGCCTGGCGGTGGCGCTGGCGGTGCGTCCGCCACTGAGTCTGGCAGTGGCAGCGACGGCATTGTTCGCGCTGTTCCACGGCGTGGCCCATGGCCTGGAGCTACCTTACATGTCGAGTCCGTGGGCTTATGCGATCGGTTTCGTCGCGGCAACGGCGGCACTGCATGGCGCGGGTTTCGCCTTGGTGCGGGTATTGCCACGGGCGGCCGCGCCCTTGGTGCGCTTGGCTGGAGCGGCGTCGGCGGCGGCTGGGGTTTGGTTGTTGGCAGGCTGACCCGCTAGCGCCTGCACGACCTTTATCGTGGGCAGGCTTGCTCGCGATATGGGTCGTGCAGGCGCATCTCTACGAAGTCGACCACTCTGCTACCATGTCGCGCAATCGCTCCCCAGCCGTGACGACGTTTGCCAATGCCTGATGCTTCCCGCCCTGCTCACCAGCCTGAATTGACTGCCCTGTTCACCACGGTGCATAGGCATTTTCACGACGTGATTGTGCCCATGTGGCAAGGCCCGGGCTGGAATGCCGAGTTGGCATTGCCCTACGAATCCCTCGATTCCCAGCACACGCCGCTGCCGCCGCAACGTTACCGGGCCATGGCCTGTGCACGACAGTTGTATGTGTTCGCCAGCCTGATCGGAGAAGTACCGGATGCCGTAGAGCGGGCCGCTGCGTTGTTCCGCTCGCTGCAACGGCATTTCCACGATGCCGAACATGGCGGCTGGTTCTACAGCATCGATCCGCAGGGTGCGCCGCTGGATACCGGCAAGGATCTCTACACCCACGCCTTCATCCTCTTCGCCTGCGCTCACTACTGGAGCAAGGTTCGCGAGCCGTTGGTGGAGTCCACGCTGAATGCGGCGCTGGAAGTGATCACGCGACGCTTCGCCACCGACGACGGCCTTTACGAAGCCAACCTTGGGCGGGATTGGTCGACTTGCCAATCCGGCCCGTTGCAGAACCCGTTGATGCATTTGGCAGAAGCGTTTCTCGCGATCCTTTCGGTTCGCGACGATGCCAATGTGCGCCAGGCGTTGCGGAGCCTTTGCGACGGCATGTTCAAATACTTCGTTGACCCGCAACGGCAGGTCATGATGGAGAAGCCACTCAAGGCTGTGGATAACTGGTACGAACCGGGCCACCAGTTTGAATGGTATTTCCTGTTGGCCTCATCGCCCTTGCTGCGCGGGGGAAAACTGCACACAGCCGTGGAGCGCAGCTTCAGCCATACCGAGCAACAGGGCGTAGACCAGCAGTCTGGCGCAGTGTGCGCCATGCTGGCGTTGGAACCACAGGCGCTCGCGCGTGACGCCACCCAACGCATCTGGGCCCAGGCGGAATACCTGCGTGCGCTGACCTTGCGTCCAGGAAGCGAAGGGACGTTGCTGCGTCAATTACAGGCGTTTGAGCAACATTTCTTGAGCCCGGAAGGCTGGAACGAATGCCTCGACGCCGGTGGCAACATCAGCCGCCGGGACATGCCGTCCACCACGCCATATCACCTGCTGACCTGCTATCGCGGGCTGGCTGATTACCTGGCTTGACCCTCCACTGTGGCGAGGGAGCTTGCTCCCGCTGGGCCGCGCAGCGGCCCCAAAAAGCTTACGACTGCTTCGCAGCCGAGCGGGAGCAAGCTCCCTCGCCACAAGGGCTCAACATTTCCAGCTCAAGTACCTCAGCGGTCAGGCCTTGTTGCGCTCGATGGCGAAACCGGCCCAGGTCTGGCTCACCGGCATCAACTCAAGGCTGTTGATGTTGATGTGCGCCGGGGTGTTGAGCACCCAGAAAATCGTATCGGCGATATCCTGCGGCTGGATCGGCTCGGCACCGGCATAGGTCGCGTTGTAGCGTTCCTGATCGCCGCCAAAGCGCACCAGGGAAAACTCGCTTTCACACAAACCCGGCTCGATGTTGCTCACCCGCACGCCCGTACCTTGCAGGTCGCAGCGCAGGTTCAGGGAGAACTGTTTGACGAACGCCTTGCTCGCACCGTACACGTGGCTGCCTGGGTACGGGTAGCTGCCGGCAATGGAGCCCAGGTTTACGATCCCGGCGCCACGGCCATGGGCGATCAGGCGCGGCAGCAACAGGCGCGTGCTGTAGATCAGGCCTTTCACGTTGGTGTCGACCATGGTGTCCCAATCATCGAGGTCGCACTTGGGCGCGGGATCGACACCCAGGGCCAGGCCGGCGTTGTTGATCAACCCGCGCAATTTGGCGAAGGACGGCGGCAGGTTGGCGATGGCGTCTTCCATGGCCTTGCGATCACGCACGTCCAGGACCAGGCCGTGGACTTCGGTCTGCTTCGATAGCTCGGCGCAGAGTGCATCAAGGCGTTCTTCACGACGACCGGTCAGCACCAGTTTCCAACCCGCCTCGGCAAAACGACGGGCACAGGCTTCACCAAAACCGGACGTCGCGCCGGTGATAAACAGGGTGTCAGACATCGTGTTCTCCTTGCTTGGGCTCAAAGCCATTGAATGGAAATCGGCCCACAGCATGCCCGGCCGGGCATGCCAGGGGCAAGGCTTGAGCAGGGGCTTTTAGCCGGGAAGGTGCTCAAAAAACAACCAACCTCCGTCAGGCCTTGCCCAACAAGGGCTGTAGCGGGTTGCACGCACCTTATCCACAGGCAGGTCCACAATAACCGGGGGCAAGTACAAACACTGGAAGCCGCTGTGCATAAGGCTTTGCGGAAGATTTGGAAAATTTTTTCGCTTGACCGAGCAAGTCAGGTTGTGCAGCGCAATTTCCCTGCTATAAGCAGCGCTCAATACGGCGATGGCTCCAAGCCAGCAACGACGGCACTCAGCGCCGTCTTTCCAGAGTTTAGTCACAGACTTATCCACAGGCTTGCACACCGGCTATCGAGGCTCTTTCACTCCGTAGAAAACTGTTGACAACCGCCACTCCTGCTTGAGCAAAAACGCCTGATCAAAAAATGATCGCAGCGCTGTAAGCCACGGAATGAAAGGCTTGCAGCCAGATATTCCCACGTTACCCACAGCCGGCTCCACAGCAAACGGGGACAAGTCAAAACCGTGACAAAACAACTATTTGCGGCGACTTTATGTCGCGGTTTCGAAAGGGTTCAGGATTGTTTTCCACAATTGCCGGAGATGGCCAAAGGCTGGATTTCGGGGATAAAAAAACCGGCGATCACTCGCCGGTTTTTCATTGCAACATCAACTCAATGCCCGCCCAGATACGCGTTGCGCACTTCCTCGTTGGCGAGCAGTTCCTTGCCAGTGCCGGTCAGGCGGATTTCGCCGTTGACCATCACATAGGCCCGGTCAGACAGCTTGAGGGCGTGGTTAGCGTTTTGCTCCACAAGGAAGATGGTCATGCCCGTGGAGGCCAGTTCACGCAGAGTCGCGAAGATCTGTTTCACCACGATCGGCGCCAGCCCCAGGCTCGGCTCATCGAGCAGCAACAACTTGGGCCGACTCATCAATGCCCGGGCGATGGCGAGCATTTGCTGCTCGCCGCCGGACATGGTCATGGCCCGCTGGTTGCGCCGTTCCTTGAGGCGCGGGAACAGCTCGAACATGCGCTGCATGTCTTCGCTGGCGTATTTGTCACCGATAGGGATGGTGCCCATCAGCAGGTTTTCCTCGACGGTCATGTCGGGGAATACCCGGCGGCCTTCCGGTGACTGCGCGATGCCGTTGGACGCAATGTAGTGCGACGACTTCTGGGTGATGTCCACGCCCTGGTAGATGATCTGCCCGCCCGCCGCCCGCGGCTGGCCGAAGATTGACATCAGCAGCGTGGACTTGCCGGCCCCGTTGGAGCCGATCAGGCTCACGGTTTCGCCTTCACCAATGTGCATGGAGACTTTCTTCAGGGCCTGGATCGGCCCGTAGAACACATCCAGCTCCTTGAGTTCGAGGATAGGTCCACTCATACCAATTCCTCTTCATCGGCACCCAGGTAAGCCGCGATCACCTTCGGATCGTTGCGAATCGCCTCGGGACCGCCCTCGGCGATCACGTTGCCGTGGTCCAGCACCACGATGTGGTCGGAAATGCTCATTACCATGCCCATGTCGTGTTCGATCAGCACCACGGTCAGATCGTGCTCGTCGCGCAGCAGCCGGATCATCGCGCTCAGCGCTTCGGTTTCCTGAGGGTTGAGGCCAGCGGCTGGTTCGTCGAGGCAGATGATCTGCGGACGGGTGCACATCGCCCGGGCGATTTCCAGACGGCGTTGCTGACCGTAGGAAAGCTCCCCGGCCAGGCGGTTGGCGCAGTCCACCAGGTCGACCACTTCCAGCCAATAGAACGCATGGTCCAGGGCGTCGCTTTCAGCCTTGCGGTAGCCTTTGGTGTTGAGGATGCCCGCCACCAGGCTGCGGTTGACCCACATGTGCTGGGCCACCAGCAGGTTTTCCAGCACCGACATTTCCTTGAAGAGCCGAATGTTCTGGAACGTACGCGCCAGGCCCGCGCGATTCACCAGATGGGTGCCGCCGAACATCTTGTAGTAAAGCCGGCTGGCGAAGGATCTTGGCGAGACAAAGTCGGTTGGGCGAAACGCTTCGCCCAACAGCTTGATGACGTCGGTCTGCTCGCCGCGCACGCTGAGCTCGATCTTGCCGCCCGAAGCCTTGTAGAAACCGGTCAGGCAGTTGAACACCGTGGTCTTGCCCGCACCGTTGGGGCCGATCAGGGCAAAGATCGAGTTGCGCTTGACCTGCAGGCTGACGTCGCTGAGGGCCTTGATGCCGCCGAACTGCATCATCAGGTTTTCAACTTTGAGTACGACTTCGCTCATGGCGCTACCCCCTTGCGCGGCGTCACACCGGTACGGCTGATACGAATCAGGCCACGCGGGCGCCAGATCATCATCAACACCATCAACACGCCAAACAGCAACACACGGTACTCGGAGAAACTGCGCAGCAGCTCCGGTGCCACGGTGAGCACGAAGGCGGCTATCACCACGCCCACGGTCGAGCCCATGCCGCCCAGCACGACGATCGCCAGGATCAGCGCCGACTCGAAGAAGGTGAACGATGACGGGTTGACGAAGCCCTGGTAGCTGGCGAAGAACACACCTGCGAGGCCAGCGGTCGACGCACCGATGGTGAACGCCGAAAGCTTGACCAGCACGTGGTTCAGGCCCATGGAACGGCAGGCGATTTCGTCTTCGCGCAGGGCTTCCCAGGCGCGACCGACCGGCATGCGGGTCAGGCGATGCTTGATGTAGAGCACCAGCAGCACCGTGATGAACAGTACGATGTAAATGAACAGGAATTTGATGTTGGGGTTGTAGTCGATGCCGAAGAACTCATGGAAAGGCACCCCGCCTTCCTTCGCCCTTCGACCAAACTCCAGGCCGAAAAAGGTTGGCGACGGCACCGGCATGCCATTCGGCCCACCCGTGAACGACAGCCAGTTATTCAGCACCAGCCGGATGATCTCGCCAAAACCCAGGGTCACGATGGCCAGGTAGTCACCGTGCATTCGTAACACCGGGAATCCCAATATGCAGCCCGCCATCGCCGCCGCGATGGCCGCCAGCGGCAATACGGTCCAGAAACCCAGTCCGAGGTATTGATAGCCCAGGGCCAGGCCATAGGCACCGATGGCATAGAACGCCACGTAACCAAGGTCGAGCAGCCCCGCCAGGCCGACCACGATGTTCAGGCCCAGGCCCAACAGCACGTAGATCAGCCCGAGGATAACCACCGTGAGGATGTATTTGTTGGCGAAGAACGGAAACACGATGGCAATCACGATCAGCGCGGGGATGATCCAGCGCAGGCGCGACTTGTAGTCTGGCGGCAACACGTGCACGCCGGAGCCGGTGCTCTCGAAACCCTGGAGAATCTTCAGTCCCTTGGGGGTTTGCAGGAACAGGCTCAGGGCGAAGCGCCCGACCATCACGATCGCCACCAGCCAGCCGACGCGGGCCGGTTGCAGATTGAAGCTGTAGCCGTCGAGCACCACGCCGACGATCGGTCCGAACACGATCAGCGAGATCAGGCCGGCCAGGATCGCGTCGATGACGCTCTTTTTGATATCAAGCGGTTTATTGGCAGCAGACATACTTATACCTTCGCCACGAGTGGGCGACCCAGCAGGCCTTGGGGACGGAAGATCAGAATCAGCACCAGCAGCGAGAAACTGAACACGTCTTTGTAGTCGGAGTTGATCAGACCGGCGAACAGCGACTCGGAGATCCCGAGGATGATCCCGCCGAGCATTGCCCCAGGCAGGGAGCCGATGCCGCCGAGTACCGCCGCGGTGAACGCCTTGATGCCGATGATGAAGCCGGCATAGAAGTCGAAGGTCCCGTAGTTCATGGTGATCAGCACACCAGCCAGGGCCGCCATGGCCGCGCCGATGATGAACACGTAGGAAATCACCCGGTCGGTGTTGATCCCGAGGATCGAGGCCATCTTGCGGTCTTGCTGGGTGGCGCGGCACATGCGGCCGAGCTTGGTGTACTTGATGATGTAGGTCAGCAGGGCCATGCCGGCGAATGCGGCGACCAGGATGAAAATCTTGGTGTAGGTGAGCTGCACGAAGCCGCTGCCGATGTCGACGCGCATGGCGCCTTCGAGCAGCGTCGGGATGCCCTGTTGGCGGGCGCCCTGGCTGATCTGCGCGTAGTTCTGCAGGATCAGCGAAATGCCGATGGCACTGATCAGCGGTGCCAGGCGGGTGGAGTTGCGCAGGGGTTTGTAGGCGACGCGTTCGATGACCCAGCCGTATACCCCGGTGACCACGACCGTGAACACGAGGGTGCCAAGGATCATTAGCGGAAAGGATTCAATACCGAAGTAAGCCAGCAGAGCCAGACTGATTGCCGCGAGGTAAGCGGAAATCATGTAAACCTCGCCGTGGGCGAAGTTGATCATGCCGATGATGCCATAGACCATTGTGTAGCCGATGGCGATCAGACCATAGACCGACCCGAGGGTCAGGCCATTGATCAGTTGCTGCAGGAAAATACCATCCATAACGCAATCTCACGCAGTGAGAACCTGCACGCCCTTGGGGCGTGCGGCTCTTCTAAGGAAAATACAGATTTACGTCGGAGCAATGCCAGGCGCGACCAGTGCTCCCTGTAGAAACCGGACTTGGCCGGGACCTACAGGGTTTGATCGATCGCTTCAGCCCTTACTTCTGTTTTTCCAACTGGTGGTATTTGCCATCCTTGTCCCACTGGTAGACCACGTAGTCGGAGACTTTCAGGTCACCTTTGGTGTCCCATTCCTTCTTGCCCATCACGGTCTGGACCGGATTGGCTTTCAGCCACTTGGCCGCGTCTTCGCCTTTGTTGGACTTGGCACCGTTGAAGCCAGCAGCCAGGGCCTGGACCGAGGCATAGGCGTACAGGGTGTAGCCTTCAGGTTCGACGCCGTTGGCACGGAAGGCGTCGACCACAGCCTTGCTGTCGGGCAGCAGGCGCGGGTCGGCACCGAAGGTCATGTACACGCCGTCGACGTATTGCGCGCCGCCGGCGGTGGTGACCAGTTCGTCGGTGACGATGCCGTCATCGGACATGAACTTGACGTCCTTGAGGCCTTGTTCACGCAACTGGCGAACCAGAGGACCGGCTTCCGGGTGCAGGCCGCCGAAGTAGACCACGTCGGCGCCAGCCCCACGGATCTTGGTGACCACGGCGCTGAAGTCTTTCTCGCCACGGGTCAGGCCTTCATACAGCACGGGCTTCACGCCACGCTTTTCGAGCTGGGCCTTGGTAGCATCCGCCAGGCCTTGGCCGTAGGTGTCCTTGTCGTGCAGCACGACGACTTTCTTGCCCTTGAGCACGTCGACGATGTAGTCGCCGGCCACGATGCCTTGCTGGTCGTCACGACCGCACATACGGAACATCGCGCTCAGGCCGCGTTCGGTAACGGCCGGGTTGGTGGAACCTGGGGTGATGGCAATGATGCCTGCTTCGTCATAGACCTCGGAGGCCGGGATGGTGTTGGATGAGCAGAAGTGCCCGACCACGCCAATCACTTTGTCCTGGTCAACCAGTCGGTTGGCCACGGCCACGGCCTGCTTCGGTTCGCACGCATCGTCACCGGCGACCAGGACGATTTTCTCGCCATTGACGCCACCGGCCTTGTTGATGACATCAGCCGCGGCCTGCGCACCTTTCATGTACTGCTCGCCAAACGCGGCGTTGGCACCGGTCATTGGCCCCGCCACACCAAATTTCACATCAGCCTGGGCAAACGCAGAAACACCCAGCGCAGTTGCCACTGCGAGGGCCAGAAAGCCTTTCTTGTAAAACGTCTGGGACATGAGGTGGTGCTCCAAGGTTTTTTTTAGTTGGCACTGCGACTTCACTTCACTGAAAAGCTAAGAGCAAGGGGCGTGCCATCGGTTTTTTATTCTGAAAAAAGTCGCTGCTTTATTGTTATTTCGACTGTTTCGGGCCCTTTTTCACAGGGCGTGCAACCGTCTAAACCGCACGAGGTGCAACCTTTTCTAAAAGTAGGTGAAACCCTCCGTGAGCCATCATTGCAACCGCCACACTAAACGGCGTGCAACCACTGTGTAACAACCTGCGTCACCTAACTGCACACTGTCGGTGCGCGGCTGCTACAACCCGCACCATAACAGGCTAGCCGCTGGGCTGGAAAACGCCGCTGTCCGTAACACTTTTCAACAATCAGATGACGATCCGCAAGCACTGGCCCGCGTGATACAGGGAAAAACCCGCTTCATACAGGCAGCTGCGCAGGCCAACGCCAGCCAAAGGTTGCATCGGCGCGAAGGGAATCGGCAACGCCTTGGCATCGCCATGGCACAGGTAGTCGGCGAACGCCTTGCCGACCACGGTGCCGGTGGTCACGCCGCGACCGTTATAGCCGGTGACCGCCACCAGGCCGGGCGCCGGCTCGAACAGGCGCATCAGATGGTCGGGCGTAAAGGCGATACAACCAGTCCACGTGCACTCCCACTCCACCGGCTTGAGGTACGGGAAATAATGCTGCTGCACCCGGTCGGCCCAGGCCTTGAGAAACCAGGTCGGCTTGCGGTTGCCGTTGCCCAGGCTGCCCAGCAGCAAGCGGCCTTCCTTGTCCCGACGAATGCTGCTTAGCACTTGGCGGGTATCCCATGAACCCTGCCCTCCCGGCAAAATGCGCCGGGCGGCCGCGTCGGTCAGCGGGACGGAAGCGACCTGATAGTAGTAACCGGGGAAAAAATTGCGCCGCAACTCGGTCCAGTCGCCCTCGGTATAAGCGTTGGAAGCAATCACGACTTGCTCGGCCAGCACCGAACCCTGGGCCGTCTGCACCAACCACCGCTGGCCCTGGCGTTCCAGGCGGGTGACGGGCGAATGGTCGAAAAGCTGGCCGCCGAGTTTTTTCGCGGCAGCGGCCAGTCCGCTGGTATAAGCCATGGGGTTGAGCGTACCGGCGCGGCGGTCGAGCAATGCCGCAGCGATCTTGTCAGTGCCGGTGGCTTCGGCGCAGGCTTGGCCAGTCAGCAATTCTACCGGGGCGCCACGGCGCTTCCATTGTGCTTCGCGACTGCGCAGATCCGCCTCGCCCCGGGCGTTATGGGCCATGTGCAGCGTGCCTTCGCGACGCAGCTGGCAATCGATGTCGTATTTGTCGACGAGGCTGAACACCAAGGCCGGCGCGGCCCCAAGCATGCGATTAAGCTGGCTGCCCACGGCTTCGCCGAACCCGGCCTCAATGTCATCCGGCGGGATCCACATCCCGGCATTCACCAATCCCACGTTGCGCCCCGACCCACCGTGCCCGGCCCGATGAGCTTCCAGCACCGCCACGCGCCTGCCCTGCTCCAACAGGTGCACCGCCGCCGACAACCCGGTAAAGCCCGCGCCGACGACGCACACGTCCACCGTGACTTCACCCTTGAGCGAGGTGTTGTCGGGCCGTTGTGGCGTCAATATTTCCCACAGACATTCTTCGCGTAACGGCATTGCCAGACTCCGAAATGAAACCCAACCACTACACAGTTCAATTGTGGGAGCGGGCTTGCTCCCACATTGGGATCACCGCTTGGCTCACGCCTTAATCGAAAGTAATACCCTGCGCCAACGGCAACTCCAGCGAATAGTTCACGGTGTTGGTCTGGCGGCGCATGTAGGCACGCCACGCGTCGGAGCCGGATTCACGGCCGCCGCCGGTTTCTTTCTCGCCGCCGAACGCTCCGCCGATCTCCGCGCCGCTCGGGCCGATGTTGACGTTGGCGATCCCGCAATCGCTGCCCACGGCCGACATGAACTGCTCGGCTTCACGCACATCGGTGGTGAAAATGCACGACGACAGGCCTTGTGGCACCGAATTGTTCAGGTGCAGCGCTTCGGCGAAGTCCTTGTAGCCAACCACATAGAGGATCGGCGCGAAGGTTTCGTGACGCACCACGTCGCTTTGCTCCGGCATCTCGACGATGGCGGGCGAGACGTAATAGGCATTCGCAAACTGGTCTTCGAGTTGGCGCTTGCCGCCAAACACTCGCCCGCCTTCGCTCAACGCCTGCTCCAGCGCGTCCTGCATGTTCTCGAAGCTCTGCTTGTCGATCAGCGGCCCGACCAGATTGCCTTCCAGCGGATGACCGATGCGCACTTTCGAATAGGCCGCCTTGAGACGGGTGACGATCTCTTCCTTCACCGATTCATGGGCGATCAAGCGGCGCAGCGTGGTGCAACGCTGGCCCGCAGTGCCGACGGCGCTGAACAGGATGGCGCGCACGGCCATATCCAGGTCGGCGCTCGGAGCCAGGATCATCGCGTTGTTGCCGCCCAGTTCCAGGATGCTGCGGGCAAACCGCGCTGCGACTTTCGGCGCGACCTCGCGGCCCATGCGCGTGCTGCCGGTGGCGCTGATCAGCGCCACGCGCGGATCGTCGACCAGCGCTTCGCCGGCATCACGCCCACCGATGATCACTTGGCTCAGGTACGGTGGCGCATCGGTGAAATTCTTCAACACACGTTCGAACAAGGCCTGGCACGCCAGGGCGGTCAGCGGGGTTTTCTCGGAAGGCTTCCAGATCACCGGGTTACCGCACACCAGCGCGAGGGTGGTGTTCCAGGCCCAGACCGCCACGGGAAAGTTGAACGCGCTGATCACTCCAACCACGCCCAGCGGGTGCCAGGTTTCACGCATGTGGTGGCCAGGACGCTCGGACGCAATGGTCAAGCCGTACAACTGGCGGGACAGGCCGACAGCGAAATCGCAGATGTCGATCATCTCCTGCACTTCGCCCAGGCCTTCCTGGGTAATCTTGCCGGCTTCCCACGACACCAGCTCGCCGAGGTCGGCCTTGTACTCACGCAACAGGTCGCCAAACTGACGCACCAGCTCGCCGCGCCGTGGCGCCGGCACCTTGCGCCACAGGTCGAAGGCATGCTCCGCGCGGCTGACCTGCTGCTCGACTTCAGCGGCGCCTTCCCAGTTCACGGCGCCGATGCGACTGCCATCGATGGGCGAGTGCACGGGCTGTGTGCCGTTCTGGTACAAGGCCGGGTTGACGCCCAGACGATCAAGCAATGCAGCAACCATGGGTAAATTCCTCAAGCGAGAGACAAAATTGGGCAGCCGGACGATCACGGCTGATCAGGCCTGTAGTTGTAGCTGGCCCGAGACTTGCCAACAAACGACCTTTAAGCGAGATATCATTCCGTTTATTCATGCTGGCCGTTACCGGATAAGCAGAGCAACAAGAAATAAGGGCTGATCATGCTCAATAAACGCTATTTGCCATCGATTACAGCGCTACAGTGCTTCGAAGCGGTGACCCGTCACCTGAGCTTTACCCGCGCCGCCGAAGAACTGAACCTGACCCAGAGCGCCGTCAGCAAACAGGTCGCGCAGCTTGAAGAGCTGTTGCAGCACCTGCTGTTCCGGCGCGTGCGCCGACGCCTGCAACTGACACCGGCAGGAAACTTGTACTTGGGGGAGGTGCGAAAAATCCTCACCCAGGTTGAGATGTCGACCCATTACCTGCGCTCCTACGGCGGCGACACCGAAGTCCTGCGAGTCTCCACGCCTCCGACCTTCGGCGCCCGCTGGCTGGTTCCGCGGCTCAAGGGTTGGCGCCTGCGGCATCCGTCGATTCATCTGGACTTGTGCAGCGAGCACGAAGCCGACGACTTGCAGCAAGGGCGTAGCGACCTGGCGTTCTACTTCGGCCAGGGCTCCCGACCGGGAACCGAATCGTTGAAACTGTTCGGCGAAGAGTTGGTGCCGGTCTGCGCGCCAGGCAGCCTGCCGGACCGGCCCTTCACCGACCCGACGCAACTGGCCGACCTGGTGCTGCTGCAAAACGCTTCGCGCCCGCAAGCCTGGCACGACTGGTTCGACAGCCAGGGCTACCACACCGAACACAGCTACCACGGGCCGCGCTTCGAAACCTTCTACATGTGCATTCGTGCCGCCCAGGTCGGCTGCGGCGTGGCCCTGTTGCCAAAATTCCTGGTGGAAGAAGAGCTCGCCGACGGCAAACTGGTCATCCCCTGGCAACATGCGATGCCCAGCGCCAGTGCCTATTACCTGTCCTACCCGGAACATGCAGCGGAAGTGCCCAAAGTGCGACTGTTCGTGGAGTGGATGCTGGAGCAGATCGATAGCCCGCAGGAGCCGCAGCAATAAAAGCCAGCACAGCCTGTGGCAGAAAACGCGGCGCCCAAAAAAATACTGGCAATCAACCTCTCCAATATGCGCCACTAGCCCTTACACCACGAACAGCCGTACGCCGCTGCCACCGCAGCATCTGTCTGGAGATTCCCGTTATGAGCGAGAGTGTGTTTGCCGATCGCATCGTGCAGAACCTGCTCGACACCGACTTCTACAAACTGACGATGATGCAGGCCGTCCTGCACAACTACCCCAACGTCGAAGTTGAATGGGAGTTTCGTTGCCGCAACAGCGAGGACCTGCGTCCGTACCTGGCGGAGATCCGCTTCCAGATCGAGCGCCTGTCCGAGCTGAACCTGAGCGCCGACCAGCTGAGTTTCCTTGAGCGCATCAGCTTTCTGAAACCGGATTTCCTCAGGTTCCTGGGGCTGTTTCGTTTCAACCTGCGGTACGTGCACACCGGCATCGAAAACGGTGAATTGTTCATCCGCCTGCGTGGGCCATGGTTGCACGTCATCCTGTTCGAAGTGCCGTTGCTCGCCATCGTCAGCGAAGTGCGCAATCGCTATCGCTACCGTGAGATCGTTCTGGAACAAGCGCGCGAGCAGCTTTATCGCAAGTTCGACTGGCTGGCTGCCAACGCCAGCGCCGAGGAATTGTCCGAGCTGCAAGTCGCCGATTTCGGCACTCGGCGCAGGTTTTCCTACCGGGTCCAAGAAGAAGTGGTAAACGTGCTCAAGCACGATTTCCCGGGGCGCTTCGTCGGCACCAGCAACGTGCACCTGTCCCGGGAGCTGGACATGAAACCCTTGGGCACCATGGCCCACGAGTGGATCATGGCCCACCAACAACTGGGCCCACGGCTGATCGACAGCCAGATCGCCGCGCTCGATTGCTGGGTTCGCGAGTACCGAGGCCTGCTGGGCATTGCGTTGACCGACTGCATCACCATGGACGCCTTTTTGAAGGACTTCGATCTGTTCTTCGCCAAGCTGTTCGACGGTTTGCGCCATGACTCAGGGGATCCTGTCATCTGGGCGGAAAAAGCCATCGCTCACTACCATAACCTCGGCATCGACCCGATGAGCAAGACGTTGGTGTTCTCCGACAGCCTGACATTACCCAAATGCCTGGATATTTTCCGTGCCTTGCGTGGTCGCATTAATGTGAGCTTCGGTATCGGCACCAACCTGACCTGTGACATTCCAGGCGTGGAGCCGATGAGCATCGTGCTTAAAATGATCAGCTGTGACGGGCAACCCGTGGCCAAGATTTCAGACGAGCCCGGCAAGACCCACTGCAAGGACCCGAATTTCGTCGCCTACATGCGACATGTTTTCCAAGTACCTGCCGCCCATTAAGGCACATCAAGCAAGGAGTGAATTCATGCAAGCCGTACAGCGTGAGATTGCTGAACAGCTCAAGGTCCAGCCACCATTCGCCGATGACGCCGCCCTCAAGGCCGAAATCGCTCGCCGGGTGGGTTTCATTCAGGACAGCCTCGTCAACTCAGGGCTCAAGAGCCTGGTGCTGGGTATCAGCGGCGGGGTCGACTCGTTGACCGCCGGCCTGCTGGCCCAACGTGCCGTGCGCGAGCTGCGGGAAAAAACCGGCAATGCGGCATACAAGTTCATTGCCGTGCGCCTGCCGTATGAAACCCAGTTCGACGAGCACGAAGCCCAAGCCTGCGTCGACTTCATAGAGCCGGACGAGCGTCACACCGTCAACATCGGCCCCGCGGTCAAAGCCTTGGCAAAAGAAGTCCTGGCGTTCGAAGGCAAGGCGCCGGGTTCACGGGACTTCGTGCTGGGCAATACCAAGGCGCGGATGCGCATGGTGGCGCAATATACCATCGCCGGCGCGGAACAAGGCCTGGTGATCGGCACCGATCATGCGGCCGAGGCAGTCATGGGTTTCTTCACCAAGTTTGGTGATGGCGCCTGTGACCTGGCCCCGCTGAGCGGCCTGGTGAAAAACCAGGTCCGGGCCATCGCCCGTGACTTTGGCGCGCCAGAGTCGCTGGTGGAGAAAGTCCCCACCGCTGACTTGGAAGACTTGTCCCCGGGCAAGCCGGACGAAGCGGCCCATGGCGTGACCTATGGCGAGATTGACGCCTTCCTGCATGGGCAACCCATTCGTGAAGAGGCGGCCAGGATCATTTGCGATACCTATCGCAAGACCGAGCACAAGCGGGTCATGCCTTACGCCCCATGACCGGACGCCCGCTACAGGGCTGTTTCGCCAGGTAAAAAAAAGCGCCCTGCATACATGGGGCGCTTTTTTTGTGTCCGGAAAATCGGTTACTTCAGGGTAACCGTGCCTTTCATCATCGAGATGTGGCCTGGGAAGGAGCAGAAGAAACCATACTTCTCGCCAGCAGCCAGTTTCGACACGTCGAAGGTTACCGAGTCCTTTTCCTTGGCGCCGATAAGCTTGGTGTGGGCGATGATGCGAGCGTCGCCTTCCTTCAGGTAATCCTTGTCGATGCCTGCGGCCAGGCCATCGGTGGCGATCGGCTGCATGTCGGCCTCTTTGCTCAGCACCCAGTTATGGCCCATGACGTTTTTCGGCAAGCTGCCCGAGTGAGTCAGCTCAACGGTGAAGGTCTTGCAGCTCTTGTCGATTTCGATGGCCTTGGTATTGAAGGACATCTGGTCGGTCGAGTCGATGGTGGTCTTGCACTCCGCTGCCATCAGTTGGCTGCTGGCCAGCGTCAACAGGGATACTGCAACAAGTTTGGCAAACATCGTGAATCTCCAAGGCATGGTTAACAAAATTCCGTCAAAGGGGAAGACTGCCTGAATTTCAGACAAGTTCCTATGACCTGAGTCAAAGATTGTATACAACTTAAGCCTATCAGCCTGATGGACATAATCAACCAGCCAGAAGTCTGACTCGCCCCTATGATCAGCGCCATCACCTCTTTGGAGCGCCCCTCATGAACCTCAACAGCCTGTTATGCAGCTTGCTCGCCGCCTATGCCTGCGGCGCCAGTGGCACCTATGAAAAACCTCGCCGCGAGGTTTAATTCCTTTGCGCAATAAAGGACAGGCCTTACTCTGGACCGGTTACCGATCACGGAGTAAAGCATGTCCATAGCGTCTGTTTGTGTATTTTGCGGCGCCAGCACCGGCGCGAATCCAGCCTATCGCGAAGCGGCCCAGGCTTTGGGGCGCACATTGGCGGAACGGAAACTGACCCTGGTCTACGGCGGTGGCGCGGTCGGCTTGATGGGGATCGTTGCTGACGCGGCCCTGGCGGCCGGCGGCGAGGTCATCGGCATCATTCCGCAGAGCCTGAAGGACAAGGAAATCGGCCACAGCGGCCTGACCCGCCTGGAAGTGGTGGACGGCATGCACGCACGCAAGGCGCGCATGGCCGAACTCAGCGACGCCTTCATTGCCCTGCCCGGCGGCCTCGGCACCTTGGAAGAATTGTTTGAAGTCTGGACCTGGGGCCAGCTCGGCTATCATGGAAAACCGCTGGGGCTGCTGGAAGTGAACGGTTTCTACAGCAAACTCACGGGTTTTCTCGATCATATCGTCGGCGAGGGCTTCGTCCGCGCGCCCCATCGTGACATGCTGCAAGTGAGCGAATCAGCGCACAATCTGCTCGACGCACTGGACGAATGGCAACCGTCGGTGCAACCAAAATGGGCCGAGCAAAAACCCAGCTAACGGCTCGGCCCCGATACAGGGCAGAATACGCGCCGCTCAACCTCACCTTCGACCCCAGAGGATCGCCCATGGCTAAACCCAATTATTCCTTCGCCAAACGTCAGAGAGACTTGGCCAAGGAGCAGAAGAAAGAGGAAAAGCTTCAGCGCAAGAAAGCTACAGCTGAAGAGGAAGCCGCAGCACTGAACCCGGATACCGAAGGCGAAGTGACGGCAGAAGACGATGTTGATGCACCGAAAGACCAGGCGCCTGACGCCTGAGACCCTCAGTTCTGTGTCCAGGGCCGGCCGCCTCGCTGCCGGCCCTCACAGCTCTAGCGCCTTGTTAATCGACAGGCGATAACCCACAGGCAGTTCTCCGGCAATTGGCCCGGCTCGAACAGCCCGATCTCCTTGTGTTCATGACTGATCGTCGGCACAAAACCGCCTGGATTTCAGGAATTGGATCACTGTTCCAACGGCATCACCGTCACTCGTACTTCGGGGTCATGGGTACCGCCCCCCAGGATCACCCCGCGCAACGGCGACACATCGGAAAAATCCCGGCCCCAGGCCAGGGTGATGTGTTCCAGGGCCGGCTGCACATTGTTGGTCGGGTCGAAGTCCACCCAACCCAATACCGGACAGAACACCGAAACCCAGGCGTGAGAAGCGTCGGCGCCAATCAACCGCGCCTGGCCGGGTGGCGGCTGGGTCAGCAGGTAGCCGCTGACGTAACGCGCCGCCAGCCCACGGGAGCGTACGCAAGCCAGCATCAAGTGGGCGAAGTCCTGGCACACACCCCGGCGTCGCTCCAGCACTTCCACCAACGGCGTCGCCACTTGGGTGGCCTCCGCATCGAAGGTGAACTCCTCGAAAATCTTCTCCATCAGCGCTCGAACGCCAAGCATCAACGGTCGTCCCGCCGGAAAACAACTTTCCGAAAATTCCACGAAGCTGCGCTTGAGGTGCACGTAGGGTGACTCGAAACGGTAGCGGCAGGCGTCCAGCAGCGTCGTTGAGAGTGGCCGCCCGCTGTAGGTCAGCGCGTTAGCGGTCGACTCCCAGGCGGGGGACAGATTGAAGTCCAGCTCGGGTCGGGCCAGCACCTCGACGCTCAAGCGGGCATTGATCAACAACTCGTCATGGGGCCGCTCGAAAGCCAGGCGGGTCAGCGGGTTACCGAACACGTCCCGTTCATCGCGCCGGGTGGTCGGCTCGGGGCTGATCAGCAGCTCTCGTTCGGTGCAACGCTGCCAGTCACAGGCTCGCGGCCACAGGTGGGCAAGCTGCTGGGCGAGGGACACCGGGCTGTCGTAGTGATAATGAGTGTCATGGAGTATCTGGTAACGGGCGCTCATCAGACGGACACCGTGCGCTGGCTGACGTCATCGACGTGAGCAAAATGGCGCAACGCCAAGCGATCGGAAACCTGTCCGCTGACGTCGGCCACTTCCTGCAACAGATCGGCCAAGCCATCAAGAGCGGCGCGCAGGCTGGCCTCGCCGAACAGGGGATTCTCCAGGCAGCGCAGGTCAAAGCGTGACAGGCGCGTCACCAGCGCCGGCAATGCGGTTTCCCGCGGTGCGCCGAAATCATCGTTCAGGCGTTTAAGGGTGCGTGCCACCAATTTCAGCTGGAACAGCACAGCGTGAGGGTTCTGTTCGTCCAGCAGCAGCAGGTCGAGCACCGGAATCAACTGCGCCACCGCCAGATAACGCGAGCGGTACGTGATGCTGCTATTGCCCAACTCCAGCAGCCATTCCAGCCCGGCCTGATCGAAAACCGCCTCGCCCCGCAAGAATGCCGCCAGGCTGCTGCTGAGAAAATGCAGACGCTCCAGGCGTCGACCGATCATCAGGAAGCGCCAGCCCTCGTCACGGGTCATGTCGTCCAGGGCGAATCCGGACAACGCGGCCAACGACATTACCAATCGATTGAGAAAGTCCAGCAGCTCACCAAAGTCCGGTTCGCTGGTCTCCAGCTCCAGGGCTTCGCGCTGCAGCTCCACCAGCGCCTGCCAGTTCTCACGCGACAGCTTGCCGCGAACCTGTGACGCAGCCCACTGCAAGCGCTGCAGGTTGGAGCGCAGGCTGAATGACCAGTCATCTCCCAGCATCGCCGCCAGCAGGCGCTCGGGTAATTCGCCCTCCTCCGGCAGCAGCATCAGGCTCTCGCCCAAGGAGACAGCCGACTGCAGGGCCTGCGGGTCGTCACCGTCGACATAGCGCGCCAGCATGATCCGTAAAAGACGGGCGCTGTCGTCGCAACGTTCGCAGTAACGGCCAAACCAGAACAGGTTTTCCACCACGCGGGATGGCAGGTACGGGTCGCGTCGCACAAGGTCATGAACGCCCACGGTTCGCTGGGCCTTCCACTGCTCGCTGCCAGGCGCCTGCTCGCCGAGGACCCAGGTGTCCTTGCTAGCGCCACCGCGCTGCATCGACACCACTTCGGCATCGGCCTCGGCGGCCACGCGGGTCAGGCCACCTGGCAGAACCCGATAATCATCTTTTCCGGACACGGCATACACGCGCATGCCGATGGCCCGGGGCTGGATCTGGCCGTCTTCGGCCTGCCAGACCGGCGCCTGGGACAGTTGCGCCAGTTCCTGGGCAACGTAGGCGTAGGGCCTTGCCTGCATGCGCGCTGCCAGTTGGCCGCGCTGCTCCTCGCTCAGGTCACGACCGAACACCGGGGTGAAGCTCTGGGACGGAAACGCCGGCTTGATCAATAACTGCGGCAGTTTCTCCAACGCCTGCGCCAATACTGGCGGCTCACCGCACCACCACGTGGCAATGGAGGGAAGCATCAACTCTTCGCCAAAGAGGAACTGGCAGATCTTCGGCAAGAAACCCAGGAGCCCTGGGGATTCCAGCACGCCACTGCCCAGCGCATTGGCCACCAGCACCCGGCCCTGACGCACCGCCTCCAACAGACCTGGCACGCCCAAGGCCGAATCGGTGCGCAGCTCCAGGGGGTCGCAGAAATCATCGTCAAGCCGGCGCATGATGGCGTGGACCCGGCGCAACCCACTGAGGGTCTTGAGGTACACCGTGGCATCTCGCACGGTCAAGTCGCCTCCCTCCACCAGCGGATAGCCGAGCTGGCGCGCCAGGTAAAGGTGTTCGAAATAGCTTTCGTTGAACCGCCCCGGTGTCAGCAGCACCACCAGCGGCGCCTCGCCATCGCAAGGGGCCTGCCGCGCCAGGGTTTCCTGCAAGGTGCGGAAGAAGCCAGACAGGTGCTTTACCTTCAGGTCGCGATACAGGTCCGGAAACGCCCGGGACACGATCATCCGGTTCTCCAGCGCGTAGCCCGCACCTGAAGGTGCCTGGGTCCGATCCGCGGTGACCCACCAACGACCATCGGGCGTACGCGCCAGGTCCACGGCGTACAAGTGCAGGAAATCGCTGTCTGGTGGGGTGATGCCCTGGCACGGCCAGAGAAAATTATTGTGTCCAAAGACCAGCTCCGCCGGCAGCAGCCCTTCGCTGATCAGTCGCTGCGGCCCGTACAGATCGGCCAGCACCGCATTGAGCAAACGTGCCCGCTGGGCGATGCCGGCCGACAGCAGCTTCCATTCCTGGGCATCGATGACATGAGGTAGCAGGTCCAGCTCCCATGGACGGTCGGCGCCCTTCGGGTCCGCGTAGACATTGTAGGTGACGCCGTTTTCCTGGATCTGCCGGGCCAGTAGGGCCTGACGCTGGAGCAGTTGGGCCGGCGTGCTGCGCTGCAACTGGTCGAACAGCCGCCGCCAGTGCGCACGCACCGCACCGCTGTCATCCAGCAATTCGTGATAGGTGCCCGTCGTCAACGGGTAACGGTCAAGCAGGTCAGGCATGGAAAGCTCGGCAGGACGGCAATGAAAGGTGAGACTAGCGCAAGCGCATGATGCCCGGATAGGTGAAATATCCGGGCATCCTGTGGGACTTAGAAACGGCGCAGATCGAGCGTGAGCGGAAACTCGTCATCCACTGCCAGGTTGGGTATCGGAAGCTTCCCAGGCGTGTGTCCGATCCGGAAGAAACGCGCCATCCGCCGGCTTTCCGCTTCGTTGGCATTCACCGGCAGGCTGTCGTAGTTGCGCCCACCCGGATGCGCCACGTGATACTGGCAACCGCCCAGTGAACGCTGCATCCAGGTGTCGAGTACATCGAAGACCAGCGGCGCATGGACCGGGATGGTCGGTTGCAGGCAATTGCTCGGTTGCCAGGCGCGGAAACGCACCCCGGCGACGAACTCGCCCACCCGACCGGTGGGTTGCAAGGGGACCGGCACGCCATTGCACGTCAGCAGATACCGTTGCGGCGCCAGGCCGCTGAGTTTGATCTGCAAGCGTTCCAGGGACGAATCCACATAGCGCACCGTGCCGCCCACCGCACCCTCTTCCCCCAGCACATGCCAAGGCTCCAGCGCCTGACGCAACTGCAGCTCGATGCCGTTGACCGCATAATCGCCAACCTTTGGAAAACGGAACTCCAGGTGCGCGGCGAACCACTCGGCGCGCAGCGGATAACCGGCGACATTGAGCTCAGCGATGACGTCAGCGAAATCCTGCTCGATGAAATGCGGGAGCAGAAAGCGGTCATGCAGCTCAGTGCCCCAGCGCGCCAATTTGGCCGGCGCGTAGGGCTCGCGCCAAAACCGCGCGACCAGTGCTCGCAACAGCAATTGCTGGGTCAGGCTCATGCGGGCGTGAGGCGGCATTTCGAAAGCGCGCAATTCCAACAGGCCGAGTCGCCCCGTGGCACCGTCCGGAGAATAGAGCTTGTCGATGCAGAATTCGGCGCGGTGGGTATTGCCCGTCACATCGATCAGCAGGTTGCGCAGCAACCGATCCACCAGCCAGGGCGCACACGCTTCGCCGGGCTCGGGCATTTGCGCGAAGGCGATTTCCAATTCGTACAGCGCGTCATTGCGCGCTTCGTCCACGCGGGGCGCCTGGGATGTCGGACCGATGAACAAGCCGGAAAACAGGTAGGACAACGACGGGTGGTTGTGCCAGTAGCTGATCAGGCTGCGCAGCAAGTCGGGACGGCGCAGGAAAGGTGAGTCAGCCGGCGTCGCGCCTCCGAGGACGAAATGGTTACCGCCACCGGTGCCTGTGTGCCGGCCATCGATCAGGAATTTTTCGGTGGTCAGTCGGTTCAGCCGCGCTTGCTCATAAAGAAACTCAGTGCGTTCGACCAACTCGTCCCACGTCGCCGACGGTTGCACGTTGACCTCAATGACACCCGGGTCCGGCGTGATACGAAAATTGCTCAGGCGCGGATCGCTCGGCGGCTCGTAGCCCTCCAACAGGACCGGGCAATTGAGCTCCTCGGCCGTCGCCTCGATTGTGCTGACCAACTCCAGGTAATCCTCGACCCGCTCCAGCGGCGGCATGAACAGATACAGGCGTCCTTCCCTGGCCTCGGCACAGAAAGCGGTGCGGGTCAGCCAGTCGGCCGATTCGTCGATCTTCGGCGCGCGCTCCTGCTCCAGCGCCGGCTCGCCGTGATCGGCCAGTTGCGAAGTGTCGGGCAACTCGGGCAAATCCTGATTCGGGTCGGTGGGATGGATAAACGGGTATTCAGCCGCCGTCACCCACGGCTGGGACGCCAGTGGCAGGCGATAGCCCAGGGGAGAATCGCCCGGCACCAACCTGCAATGGTTGTCGCGCAGGTACCATCGGCCGCTCTGCCATTGATCGCCCTTGGCGGTGCGGGCCAGTGGCAGGACTTGGCCGATGACCTTGTCCAATCCTTGACTGAAGACCTTGCGCAACCGTGCCCGCTCCAAAGGTTCTTCCAGCCGAGGATCCTCGGCTGTCACGTTTGACGGTAATGAGCCTTCGCGCCAGAGGTAATAGAAGTTGTCTTCGTAGGCCGGGAACACGAATCGCGCGGGAATCTTCAAGCGTTCGGCGACGCTCGCCAGGAAACGTCCAGCGAGTTCGCCATCGGCGCCGTAGTCCTGCTGCTCGTCGGCAATCAACGCGCCGTTTTGCCAGATCGGCACGCCGTCACGGCGCCAGTAGCAGTTGAGCGACCAGCGCGGTAGTTGCTCGCCGGGGTACCATTTGCCCTGGCCGAAATGTACCAGCCCCTGGGGCGCGTAGTGCGTGCGCATGCGCTGGAACAGCTCGGCGGAGAGACGGCGCTTGTCCGGCCCCAACGCCGCGGTGTTCCACTCGGCGCCGTCCGGGTCATCGATGGAGACGAAGGTCGGCTCACCGCCCATGGTCAGGCGCACGTCGCCTTCCAGCAGGTCGGCATCTATCTGCCGGCCCAGGGCCTGGATCTCAAACCATTGCGCTTCGGTGTATGGCTTGGTCACCCGTGGCGCTTCCCAGATGCGCTCCACGGACATTTCGTGGCTGAACTCGGACTTGCAAGGCTCCACCAGGCCACTGATCGGCGCCGCCGAAGACGGATCGGGACTGCACGCCAACGGGATGTGTCCTTCGCCAGCGAACAACCCGGACGTGGCATCCAGGCCAATCCAGCCGGCACCCGGCAAATAGACTTCGCACCAGGCATGCAGGTCGGTGAAATCCACTTCCGTACCGGACGGGCCGTCGAGGCTTTTCACGTCGGCGGTCAGTTGGATCAGGTAACCGGAAACAAAACGCGCCGCCAGCCCCAGGTGACGCAACAGCTGCACCAGCAACCAGGCCGAGTCGCGGCAGGAGCCGGACGCGTGCTCCAAGGTGTGCTCCGGCGTCTGTACGCCGGGCTCCATGCGGATCAGGTAACTGATGTCTTCGCTCAGGCGCTGGTTCAACGCCACCAGGAAATCCACCGCCGGCAGCGGGGTGCGGTCGATGCCGTCCAGATACGCCTGGAACCTGGGCGTCAGCGGCAGTTTTTCCAGATAAGGCGTCAGCTCATGCTTTTCGTCGGGGGCGTAGGTAAAAGGAATTTTTTCAGCGTAGGGCTCGAGGAAAAAATCGAACGGATTGAACACCGCCATCTCGGCGACCAGATCGACTTCGACCCGCAGCTCAGCGGTTTTTTCCGGAAACACCAGTCGCGCCAAGTAGTTGCCCTGAGGATCCTGCTGCCAGTTGATGAAGTGCTGGTCGGGCGAGACCTTCAACGCATACGAAAGAATCCGCGTGCGGCTATGGGGTGCCGGGCGCAGGCGGACGATCTGCGGGCCGAGCTCGACGGCGCGCTCGTAGCGGTAATGCGTGACATGATGCAAAGCGACATGGATCGACACGGCGTGCCTCCTGCGGAGCCTGGGCGTTATCGAAAGCGGCGCAAGACTTATGCCATGCAGGCAGGTCGGACACTTTCTACTTCTACTCAAGGCAGTAGAGCACTAAAACCGCGCGATGCCTGTATTGATCTGCACAGGCCGCACATAAATGCGGCGCAGGCGCTGGCGGTTCGACTCAGCGGCGGGGGCGAGAGGCCTTGGCGGACTTGATGATGAGTTCGCGTTGGTGGCGGATCTCCACGAGCTTGCCGCGCATTTCGCGGTGGCGTTTGCTGTTTAGCAGTAACAGCCCCAGCAGGGGCATCAGTACGGCGAAGATAAACACGCCCGGGTGCGGACCGTAGGCGAACGTCGGCAGCACCGCGGCCAGGCAGGTCAGGAAATAACCCGCCACCCACCAGATTGCCCAGGCGCGTCCGCGGGCGATCAAGAGGTTGCCCAGCACCAGGATGAGCACCAGGGCCAAAGTGCCGAGCCCGACATAGTCGGTCCTGGTCGACGGCTCCAGGGCACGCCAATATGTGGCCCCGGCCAAAACAAGCAGCGTCGAGCCGGAAAAGCAGCCCAGCAGGATCGTCCCCATGAAAACCGGAAAGTAATGGGCCAGGAACTGTTTCAGAGATCCGCCCCCGATCATTCCGTGAACTCCTCATACAGGCCGACGGCAACGGTATTCACGGCGCCTCCGCCCGTATAACTGCCGATGATCCCCAGAGCGCCGCCGAGGGAATCCTTTATCTGGGTCAGCGTGGCGTGCCTGATTTCAGCTGAAGAATAACGCTTGGGCAGAGCGCCCGCGCGTTGCTGCAGTTTAAGCAGCTTCGCAGTAAGGCTCGGATCTTTCAGGGTCAGCAATTCCTTGGTCAGTTTGCTGCGCTCCTGACGATTCAAACCCTTGAGCAATTGATACCAGCTCTTGCCGGTGCCCGCCGCTTTATTGGCTTTGAGCAATCGGACGGTCGTCAGGGCCGAGCCGCCAACGCCGACCAAGGACACCCCGTCAAGAATCGGCGACACGATGTTGTACCAATCAGCGTCGTTCATCTCATCGTTGCCAGTAGGATTGGTCAACTCATTCGCCACCCGCATCCCACCAATGACGCACTGCGCGGTACTGGCCGTCGCGGCCGCGGCGCCAAGGGCAACGACAAAAGCACTTGCCCCGGCGGTAAAAGGCACGGCGACGCTACCACTGAACACCACGACCCAACCAATCACGGCGGCCACGCAGGACAGGCCAGCGTTGGCCGCTTCAAATCCAAGCTTCGATTCACGCGGGCTGCTTTTTACCTGATCGATGAATTGCTGTGGGGCGATGTACTTTTTGGCTTCGCGCAAGATGATGCGCTTGGGCGCGATGCTGCAAATCGGCTTGAATTCGCGCAGCGTGACTACGTTGTAGTCCGAATCGATGTACACCACCCCCGCGCCGACGATGCCAGGGTCGGCGTCAATCGCAGCAAACAGGCGCGGTAGGTTGATCTGGCTTTCGATACGCTTGCGGGCCATGAACTGGGAATAGCTCAAGTCCATGCCGATGCCGGTTGAAGCACTGCTCATATGAATCGTCCTTGAGGAATGGAAGGTGAGGCTTATCCACACTGAACCCTGTGCGAGAGCTCTGCATGGGCGGGCGCCACGATAACAAACGGCCAGCACCCTCGCTAGAAAGCAAAACGCCAGCACTTAAGGCTGGCGTTTTGCGTTGTAGCTTTAGCGATCAGCGCGGCACGACGGGCTTGCGTGCGGGCTTGGGTCCTTTGCCCTTCGCCGCGTCCTTGCGCTCCTTGGCGGCCTGCTGGTTGCGGGCAAACGCGGCGGCCTTGGCTTGTTCGCGCTTGTCCCAAGGATTGCCGCCGTCGCTCGCGCGCGGTGGCAAACCGGTGTGCTGGGTCAGGATCTTGGTGGTTTCCTTGGCTACCTTGTGGCTGCCGGCTGGCGTCGAGTTCTTGCGACGAGCGCTCTGGTAGCTGTCGGTCGCCGGCTGGTGCAGCGGGATCAACTGGTTCTTGCCCGGCCCGATCAGGTCGGCGCGGCCCATGCGGGTCAATGCCTCGCGCAGCATCGGCCAGCCTTTCGGGTCGTGATAACGCAAGAAGGCCTTATGCAGGCGGCGTTGCTCCTCGCTCTTGACGATAGTCACCGCATCACTCTTGTAGGTGACCTTGCGCAGCGGGTTCTTGCCCGAGTGGTACATGGCGGTGGCCGTGGCCATCGGCGACGGATAGAACGCCTGCACCTGGTCGGCCCGGAAGCCATTGCCCTTGAGCCACAGCGCCAGGTTCATCATGTCTTCGTCGGTGGTGCCCGGGTGAGCCGCGATGAAGTACGGAATCAGGTACTGCTCTTTCCCGGCTTCCTTGGAGTACTTCTCGAACATCCGCTTGAATTTGTCATAGCTGCCGATGCCCGGCTTCATCATCTGGTTGAGCGGACCTTCCTCGGTATGCTCCGGCGCGATTTTCAAGTAGCCGCCGACGTGGTGGGTCACCAGCTCCTTGACGTATTCCGGCGACTCGACCGCCAGGTCGTAACGCAGGCCGGAGGCAATCAGGATTTTCTTCACGCCAGGCAATGCCCGGGCGCTGCGGTACAGCTGGATCAGCGAAGAGTGATCGGTATTCAGGTTCGGGCAGATGCCAGGGAACACGCAGGACGGCTTGCGGCACGCGGATTCGATTTCCGGGCTCTTGCAGGCGATGCGGTACATGTTCGCGGTCGGGCCGCCGAGGTCAGAGATGACCCCGGTAAAGCCCGGGACCTTGTCGCGGATCTCTTCGATCTCGCGAATGATCGACTCTTCGGAACGGTTCTGGATGATTCGACCTTCATGCTCGGTGATCGAGCAGAAGGTGCAGCCACCAAAGCAGCCGCGCATGATGTTCACCGAGAAACGGATCATGTCGTAGGCGGGGATTTTTTCCTTGCCGTACGCCGGATGCGGGACGCGCGCGTAAGGCATGCCAAACACGTAGTCCATTTCTTCAGTGGTCATCGGAATGGGCGGCGGGTTGAACCAGACGTCGACCTCGCCGTGCTTCTGCACCAGGGCGCGGGCGTTGCCCGGGTTGGTCTCCAGGTGCAACACACGGTTGGCGTGGGCGTAGAGCACCGCGTCGCCACGGACCTTTTCCACCGACGGCAGGCGGATCACGGTCTTGTCGCGGGTCATCTTCGGGCTCGCCAGGATCTGCACGACCTTGGCTTCGCTCGGGTCCTCGACCGGCCCCTTCTCCTGCTCGATGGCGCAGGCTTGGGTATCTTGGGTGTTGACGTACGGGTTGATGATCTTGTCGATCTTGCCCGGACGGTCGATGCGCGTGGAATCGACTTCGTACCAGCCTTGCGGTGTGTCACGACGGATGAACGCGGTGCCGCGCACATCGGTAATGTCTTCGATCTTGTGACCATAGGACAGCCGCTGGGCGACTTCGACAATCGCCCGCTCGGCGTTGCCGTAGAGCAGGATGTCGGCGCAAGCGTCGATCAGGATCGAGTTGCGCACCCGGTCCTGCCAGTAATCGTAGTGGGCGATGCGGCGCAAGGACGCTTCGATGCCGCCGAGCACGATGGGCACGTGCTTGTAGGCTTCCTTGCAGCGCTGGCTGTAGACCAGGCTCGCACGGTCCGGACGCTTGCCTGCCAAGCCGCCCGGGGTGTAGGCGTCATCGGAGCGGATCTTCTTGTCGGCGGTGTAGCGGTTGATCATCGAGTCCATGTTGCCGGCCGCGACACCGAAGAACAGGTTGGGCTCGCCGAGCTTCATGAAGTCGTCTTTGGACTGCCAGTTCGGCTGGGCAATGATCCCGACGCGAAAGCCCTGGGCTTCCAGCAAACGGCCGATGATAGCCATGCCGAACGACGGGTGATCGACGTAGGCATCACCGGTCACGATGATGATGTCGCACGAATCCCAGCCGAGCTGATCCATCTCCTCCCTGCTCATGGGCAGGAACGGCGCCGGGCCGAAACATTCGGCCCAGTACTTGGGATAGTCAAATAACGGCTTGGCTGCTTGCATGTCGATGACCGGTATAAAAGATGAAAAATCGCGGGCGCGGAATATAGCACAAAAATTAACCAACTGTGGCGAAGGAGCTTGCTCCCATCCGGCTGCGCAGCGGCCAGGGGTCTGCTGCGCAGCCCAGCGGGAGCAAGCTCCCTCGTCACAAAGGCGGTTTAAGCGAACAGGTTATTCGTCGTCGTCAAAATTGTAGCTACCCGGCGCCAGGTTTTCGAAGCGCGTGTATTTGCCGATAAATGCCAGGCGGATAAACCCGATCGGGCCGTTCCGCTGCTTGCCGATGATGATTTCGGCGATGCCCTTGTGCTCCGTTTCCGGGTGATACACCTCGTCACGGTAAACGAACATGATGACGTCGGCGTCCTGCTCGATCGCTCCGGATTCCCGCAAGTCCGAGTTCACCGGACGCTTGTTGGGGCGCTGTTCCAGGGAACGGTTCAACTGGGACAGTGCCACCACCGGACAGTTGAATTCCTTGGCCAGGGCCTTGAGGGAACGGGAGATTTCGGAAATCTCGTTGGTCCGGTTGTCACCGCTGGAACCGGGGATCTGCATCAACTGCAGGTAGTCGATCATGATTAGCCCGACTTCACCGTGCTCGCGCACCAGGCGACGGGTTCGCGCGCGCATTTCCGACGGGCTGATACCGGCCGTATCGTCGATGAACAGCTTGCGGTCGTTGAGCAGGTTGACCGCCGAGGTGAGGCGCGGCCAATCGTCGTCTTCCAGCTGGCCGGAACGGACCTTGGTCTGGTCGATACGCCCGAGGGACGAGAGCATACGCATGATCAGCGATTCGCCTGGCATCTCGAGGGAGTACACCAATACAGCCTTTTCACTGCGTAGCACGGCGTTTTCCACCAGGTTCATCGCAAAGGTGGTCTTACCCATGGATGGACGGCCGGCGACGATGATCAAGTCGGACGGCTGCAGGCCGCTGGTCTTCTCGTCGAGGTCGGTATAGCCGGTGGACAGGCCGGTGATGGCGTTGTCGGTGTTGAACAAGGTGTCGATGCGGTCGATGGCCTTGGTCAGCAGGTCGTTGACGCTCACCGGGCCGCCGGTTTTCGGCCGGGCCTCGGCGATCTGGAAAATCTGCCGCTCGGCTTCGTCGAGAATCTCAGCGGCGGTGCGACCTTCCGGATTGAACGCACTGTCGGCAATCTCAGTGCTGATGCCGATCAACTGGCGCAAGGTCGCCCGCTCGCGCACGATCTGGGCGTAGGCCTTGATGTTGGCGACCGACGGCGTGTTTTTCGCCAGTTCGCCGAGGTAACCGAGGCCGCCGACCTGGGATGTCTGACCTTCCTTGTCCAATTGCTCGGCCAGGGTCACGACGTCGATCGGCATGTTCTGATCGGCCAACTTGGCGATCGCGCGGAAAATCAGCCGGTGGTCATGCCGATAGAAATCGCCGTCGGAGACTTGATCGAGCACGCGTTCCCAGGCGTTGTTGTCCAGCATCAGGCCACCGAGCACGGCCTGTTCGGCCTCGATGGAATGCGGAGGCACCTTCAGGGCAGCGGTTTGCAGATCGTATTGCTCGGGGGCGGTGATTTCGTTCATGGCCACGTCTGGTTATGAAAATCAGGAATTGCAGAAAGACAAAGGGCACGACCTGTAAACAGGATCGTGCCCGATGTTACCGGCAAGCACCCGAGGGTGCCAGCCGACAGGTGTTGCTTAAGCTGCTAC
This sequence comes from Pseudomonas marvdashtae, assembly GCF_014268655.2. NCBI lineage: Bacteria > Pseudomonadati > Pseudomonadota > Gammaproteobacteria > Pseudomonadales > Pseudomonadaceae > Pseudomonas > Pseudomonas marvdashtae. The sequence goes on along the minus strand of NZ_JABWQX020000002.1, from coordinate 45,532 downwards.
CACGACAACGCGTACGGTGGCTTCAACTTCGGCGTGCAGGTGCACGGCTACGTCGAATTCGCCTACGTTGCGGATGGTGCCGTTCGGCAAACGAACTTCGCTTTTCGCAACTTCAACGCCGGAGGCGGTCAGTGCGTCAGCGATGTCGTGAGTACCGATCGAACCGAACAGCTTGCCTTCGTCGCCAGCGGTGGCAGTGATGGTCACTTCCAGCTCGGCCAGTTGGGCAGCACGGCTTTCAGCCGAGGTTTTACGGTCTGCGGCAGCTTTTTCCAGCTCGGCGCGACGCTCTTCGAACGCAGCCAGGTTGGCAGCGGTCGCAGCGGTGGCTTTGCCGTAAGGCAGCAGGTAGTTACGACCGTAACCGGCCTTAACGTTTACTTTGTCACCCAGGTTGCCCAGGTTGGTGACTTTTTCCAGAAGGATCAGTTGCATGTGAAAATCCTCTAACTTTTAACCTTCACCGTTCGCGTTGTCGGCGTCTTTCGGCGCCATACGACCGCGAAAATCAATCAGGCTGTCGACGATGGCCAGGACCACCAGCAACGGATAGATCAGCTGCATGAACAGCAACAACGTGACGTACAACCCCACCAGCCAGAACCTGGCCAGTCGCTTTTGCGCCACCAGCCCGTGAATCAGGGCCAGTGCGGCGAACACCAGCGGTACACTGCACAACGGCGTGAGCATGGCCATCTGCGGACCGAAGTTCGGTCCCAGTAGCATGCCCGCCAGCAGCAACATCGCCAGTCCAAGCGGGAAGCGGATGGCGCGAAACTCGCGACCAAAACCACCCGGGTTGTACAACAACGCCTGCCAGTAGCGCCCGATAACCAGGCTCAGCACACTGACGATCTGCAACAAGGCCGCAATCAGGCCGGTCAGGACGGGGGCGATCAGGGACGCGAAACGCGCCTGCTCCTCTACCGACATCTTCTGGTAGAGATCACCGAGCGCCTCGGGCAGGATTTTTATCAAAGCCTGCGACAGCATCTCGATCTGGGGTGCGAAAGCCACCCCGAGCACCACTGAAAACACCACGCCTATCGCTATGCTGACCAGCAGCACGCGGTTCCAGGATTCGCTGGCGCGCAATACCAACGCCAGCGCCGAAGACCCCAGCAGCACCATGAGTGCGCGCGGGTCAGCGGAATACATCCACCAGAGCAAAGCCGGCAGAAGCCCCAGAGCAAGAACGCCCAAGGCGTCCTTCAATCCGCGCCGCAGGAGTACAAGACTACCCGCGGCAGCACCCAACCAGTACAACAACGGCAATGCCGCACATCCAGCCACTACCAGAGTGGCCTGCACACGTCCCCGCATGATGAAGTCAGCTAAGGCGCGCATGCATTCAATCCCTTACTACTTGTCGACTGCCCGGTCTCAGCGGCCGTGGCTGTCGGTGTAGGCCAGCAGGGCCAGGAAGCGGGCGCGCTTGATAGCGGTGGCCAGCTGACGCTGATAACGAGCTTTGGTACCGGTGATGCGGCTTGGAACGATTTTGCCGGTCTCGGATACGTAGGCTTTCAGAGTGTTGAGATCTTTGTAATCGATCTCCTTCACGTCTTCAGCGGTGAAGCGGCAGAATTTACGACGACGGAAGAAACGTGCCATGTGATTGGCTCCTTAAAAGGTCCGTGGATTACTCGTCAGCGTTATCGCTGTTGTCGCTGTCGCTATCGCTGTCATCGCCATCGGCGCTGTCAGAGTGCTCAGGACGGTCGCGACGCTCACGGCGCTCACTGCGGTTTTCTTCAGCCTTGAGCATCTCGGATTGGCCGGTGACGGCTTCTTCGCGACGGATGACCAGGTTACGGATCACTGCATCGTTGTAGCGGAAGTTGTCTTCCAGCTCGGCCAGGGCCTTGCCAGTGCACTCAACGTTCAGCATCACGTAGTGAGCCTTGTGAACATTGTTGATTGCGTAGGCCAGTTGACGACGGCCCCAATCTTCCAGACGGTGGATTTTGCCGCCGTCTTCTTCGATCAGCTTGGTGTAACGCTCAACCATGCCGCCGACTTGCTCGCTTTGATCCGGGTGGACCAAAAAGATGATTTCGTAATGACGCATGAATGCTCCTTACGGGTTGTAGCCTGCCGCTCAAAAACGGTCAGACAAGGAGTGAATGACACTTATGGACTTGAGGACGCTAGACACATAAGTGCCTGCCATCACAGCAAGGGGCGCAATTGTAGAGAAGGGCTCAAGGCGGCGCAAGGCAATTGGCGAATATTTGAACAACCGCCGATCCTGCCCTACACAAAACAATGTGGGAGCAAGTTTGCTCCCACATTTTCATCATGCGTTGGCTCAGGGCTTTTTAGCGGCAGCCTTGACGCCACGCTGGCGCTGGGCCTCGAACAGGCAGACACCGGTCGCGACCGAAACGTTGAGGCTGCTGACGCTGCCGGCCATCGGCAGCTTCACCAGATAGTCGCAATGCTCGCGAGTCAGGCGACGCATGCCCTTGCCTTCGGCACCCATGATCAGGATGGTCGGGCCCGTCAGGTCCTGGTCATAAATGCTGACTTCGGCCTCGCCCGCCGTGCCCACGACCCACAAGCCGCGTTGCTGGAGTTTCTCCAGGGTGCGCGCCAGGTTGGTCACCGCCACCAATGGAATCACTTCCGCCGCGCCGCAAGCGACTTTACGCACCACCGGCGTCAACGTCGCCGACTTGTCCTTGGGCACGATCACCGCCAGCGCACCGGCGGCATCCGCCGAACGCAGGCAGGCACCGAGGTTGTGCGGGTCGGTCACACCGTCCAGCACCAGCAACAGGGGCGCACCTTCGGTTCGGTCGAGCAGCTCGTCGAGCATCGCTTCGCCCCAGACCTGGCTCGGGCTGACTTCAGCCACGACGCCCTGGTGCACGCCTTCGACCCAGGCGTCCATCTCACGACGCTCAGCCTGACCGACCGCCACGCGATTTTCGCCGGCCAATTCAATCAGGGTCTGCACCCGCGGATCGCTACGCCCCTCCGCCAACCAGATCTGCTTGACCCGCTTGGGGTGATGACGCAGCAGCGCCTCCACGGCATGCACGCCGTAGATTTTCTCCAACTGACTCATGACTTGGCCTTGGGTTTACGCGCCCCGCCACTCTTGGCTGGAGTCGAGCCTGCTTTCGGCGGGCCTTTACGATGTTTGCCCGGTTTGCTGGTCGCCTTGTCCGGGGCCGACCTTGCGGCCTTTCCCCCAGACGACGCTTTACCGCCGTTCTTGGCTTCGGTCAGCAACGCCTGCTTCATTTCACGACTTTTGCGCAGCTCGGCGTTTTTCGCCGCTGCATCGCTCGGGCGATAGGCTTCGGCGGCCTTCTCCTTGGCCGGACCGCGACGCCCGGACTTGGACGATGCTGGCTCGGCGCCGGTCTTGGCCGCAGGCGCCGCGGTTTCGGCACCGCGCTTCTTGCGGCCAATCGGCGCGCTGATGGTTTTTTCAGCCATTTCGAAGTCGATCTTGCGCTCGTCAAGGTCGACGCGCATCACGCGCACTTCAACCGTGTCGCCAAGACGGAAGCTACGGCCAGTGCGCTCGCCCGCCAGGCGGTGGTGCACAGGGTCGAAGTGGTAGTAGTCGCCAGGCAGCGCGGTGACGTGCACCAAGCCTTCGACGTAGATATCGGTCAGTTCGACGAACAGGCCAAAACCGGTCACGGCGGTGATCACGCCTGGGAACGATTCACCCACGCGATCCTTCATGTACTCGCACTTGAGCCAGTTCACTACGTCGCGAGTCGCTTCGTCGGCACGCCGCTCGCTCATCGAGCACTGCTCGCCGAGTTGCTCCAGGGCTGCTTCGTCGTACGGATAGATGCGCGCCTTGGGAATGGTCATCGCACCGGCACGCTTGACGTGCGGCGTGTCCATCTTCGAATGGATGACGCTGCGGATCGCCCGGTGCGTGAGCAGGTCGGGATAACGACGGATCGGCGACGTGAAGTGGGTATAGGCTTCGTAATTCAGGCCGAAGTGGCCCTGGTTATCGGCGCTGTACACCGCTTGGCTCAGGGAACGTAGCATGACAGTCTGGATCAGGTGGAAGTCCGGGCGATCCTTGATACTGGCCAGCAAGGCTTGGTAATCCTTCGGCGAAGGGCCGTCCTTGCCTTTGTGCAGGGACAGACCCAGCTCACCGAGGAACGCTCGCAGTTTTTCCAGGCGCTCAGGCGGCGGACCGTCATGGACCCGGTACAGCGCGGGAATCTCGTGCTTTTTCAGGAATTCAGCGGTAGCCACGTTGGCCGCCAGCATGCATTCCTCGATCAGCTTGTGCGCATCGTTGCGAACGGTCGGACGGATTTCGGCGATCTTGCGCTCGGAGCCGAAGATGATCCGGGTTTCCTGGGTTTCGAAATCGATCGCGCCCCGCACATGACGTGCTGCCAGCAACACCTTGTACAGCGAATAAAGCTGCTTGAGATGCGGCACCACATCGGTGTATTCGCCACGCAGCTTGCGCGACTCGGCCAGCTTCGGCGTTTCCAGCATCGCGCTGACCTTGTTGTAGGTCAGGCGGGCGTGGGAATGGATCACCGCTTCATAGAAGCAATAGTCGGTCATCTCGCCGGACTTGGAGATGGTCATCTCGCAAACCATGGCCAGGCGATCGACTTGCGGGTTCAGCGAGCACAGCCCATTGGACAGTTGCTCCGGCAGCATCGGCACCACGCGCTCGGGGAAGTACACCGAGTTGCCGCGCACCTGGGCTTCGGCGTCCAGCGCCGAGCCGAGCTTCACGTAGCTGGAGACGTCGGCAATCGCGACGTACAACTTCCAGCCACCGGAGAACAGGCGCAACTTGCCTGGCCTGGCTTCGCAGTAGACGGCATCGTCGAAGTCCCGTGCGTCTTCGCCGTCGATCGTCACGAACGGCAAGTGGCGCAGGTCGATGCGCTTCTCCTTGTCTTTCTCCTCGACTTCCGGCTTGAGCTTGGCGGCCTCTTTCAGGACCGCATCAGGCCAGACGTGGGGAATATCGTACGTGCGCAGGGCAACGTCGATCTCCATGCCCGGAGCCATGTAGTTACCGACCACTTCCACGATATCGCCTTGAGGCTGGAAGCGCGGGGTCGGCCAGTGGGTAATTTTTACTTCGACGAACTGACCGATCTGAGCGTTGGCGTTGCGGCCCGGAGTGACCAGGACTTCCTGCTGGATCTTCGGGTTGTCCGGAATGACAAAACCGATACCGCCTTCTTCAAAATAGCGGCCGACGACCGTTTCGTGGGCACGGGACACCACTTCGACGATCACGCCTTCGCGGCGCCCACGACGGTCCAGGCCGGATACGCGGGCCAGCGCACGGTCACCATCGAACACCAGGCGCATCTGCGCCGGACTCATGAACAGATCGTCGCTGCCATCGTCCGGAATCAGGAAACCGAAGCCGTCACGGTGGCCGGCGATGCGACCCAGGATCAAATCGAGCTTGTCGACCGGGGCATAGGTGCCACGCCGGGTATAGATCAGTTGAGCATCGCGCTCCATGGCACGCAGACGGCGGCGCAGGGCTTCGAGCTGATCCTCGGTGGTCAGGCCGAACTCTTCGACCAGCTGCTCGCGGCTAGCAGGCGAACCCCGATCGGCGAGGTGCGCCAGGATCAGTTCGCGGCTAGGAATAGGGTTTTCATATTTTTCCGCTTCACGAGCGGCCTCGGGATCGAGGGACTGCCAATCGGCCATTAGAGAGTTTTCACCTTGTCTATATGCGGGTTAGTTTGGCATAGGCGTAATGAAACGGGAAATTTCAAGCGTCAGATGCCTTTTCTAAAGTCTTTTGACCGACCTTTAAAGCCCTGGATCGCACCACTGGTGAAATTTAACGGTTTTTTTGCTCGCAGGGGTTTACAGTTAAAAACACGCTCCGTATAGTGCGCGCCATCGACGACATACACATGTTGTCGATACTGCCCAGATGGTGAAATTGGTAGACACGCCAGCTTCAGGTGCTGGTGACCGCAAGGTCGTGGAAGTTCGAGTCTTCTTCTGGGCACCAATTCAAGCTTCAAGGTTTCTTGCCTTGAGCCTCTCAAAAACCCGCGAAAGCGGGTTTTTGCGTTTCGCCCCACTGGTTTTCCGTTTTGGCAATTATCAAAACAAAAACAGGGGTTTACAGATCAAAACGCGCTCCGTATAGTGCGCCACATCAACAGCGGCAACGCTGAAGATGCTGCCCAGATGGTGAAATTGGTAGACACGCCAGCTTCAGGTGCTGGTGACCGCAAGGTCGTGGAAGTTCGAGTCTTCTTCTGGGCACCAATTCAAGCTTCAAGGTTTACACACCTTGAACCTCACAAAAACCCGCGAAAGCGGGTTTTTGCGTTTCCGGGCTTAACGCCCCCTCCGTGGCGAGGGAGCTTGCTCCCGCTGGAGGGCGCAGCCCTCCCTGACAATCCGCCAGACAAACCAGACTCCCCAAGCCGCACATGAGAAACAATATCGTTTATCATTGTTACAAGTTTTTGCTACACGACAGTGAGGAACCCCGCGAATGATGTTTCGAACCACCCTGCGCCGCGCCCTGACCTTCACCCTGCTCGGCCTGACCCTCGCCACGCCCCTCACCGAAGCCGCCGACAAGGTAGAACTGACCCTCTACAACGGCCAGCACAAAGAAGTAGGCGACGAATTGGCCAAGGCCTTCGAAGCCAAGACCGGTATCCATGTCAACGTGCGCAAGGGCAGCAGCAACCAGCTCGCCAGCCAAGTGGTCGAAGAAGGTGAGCGCTCCCCAGCCGATGTGATCTACACCGAAGAATCGCCTCCGCTGAACAAACTCGGCGAGCAAGGCTTGCTGGCGAAGATCGATGACGCCACCCTCGACGTACTGCCCAAGGACTATGTGGCCCGCGACGGCGCCTGGATGGGCGTGACCGCCCGCGTGCGCGTGGTCGCCTACAACCCCAAGCTGATCGACGAAAAAGACCTGCCGAAAACCGTCCTCGATTTTGCTCAGCCGCAATGGCAGGGCAAGGTCGGCTTCGTTCCGACCAGCGGTGCGTTCCAGGAACAAGCCGTCGCCATTATCAAATTGCATGGCAAGGAAGCAGCCGAAGAATGGCTCACCGGGCTGCGCGCGTTCGGCAAGGTCTACAGCAACAACATGGTTGCCCTCAAGGCCGTGGAGAACGGCGAAGTGGCGACCGTGCTGGTGAACAATTACTACTGGTTCGCCCTGCAGCGGGAAAAAGGCCAGCTCGACTCCAAGCTGCACTATTTCACTGGCGGCGATGCCGGCGGCCTGGTTACCGTCTCCAGCGCAGCTGCGCTCAAATCCAGTAAACACCCCAAGGAAGCCCAACAATTGCTCGCCTACATGGCCAGTGAAGAAGGCCAGCGCGTGATCACCCAGACGTCCGCCGAATACCCGCTGCACAAGGGCATGACGTCGGATCGCGGCCTCAAGCCTTTCAACGAACTCGAACCACCGAAAGTCACCCCGGCCGACCTCGGCAACGCCGAAGAAGCACTGGAGCTGGAACGTGAAGTCGGCCTGAACTGATGACGCCTTCGCTGACTGCCGGGAATTACGTTCCGCGGCGCAAGCGCCCGTCGATCGGGTTGCTGGTTCCCGTGTTGCTGCTGGTGCTGCTGAGTGCTCTGCCGCTGCTGTACGTCACCGTAAAAGCCTGGCAAGCCGGCTGGGCCGAGGCGCTGCACCTGCTCTGGCGGCCTTACGTGTTCGGCTTGCTGCGCAACACCCTGGCCCTGATGATCGGCGTCACGCTGGCCTGCGGCATCATCGGCCTGTCCCTGGCCTGGCTGCTGGAGCGCAGTGACCTGCGGGGCCGCCGGGTCTGGGGCGTCATTTTGTGCCTGCCGTTCGCGGTGCCGGCGTTTGTCAGCAGCTTCACCTGGGTCTCCCTGAGCGCCCAATTCGAAGGGCTGGGCGGGGCAATCCTGGTGATGACCCTGTCCAAATACCCGCTGATCTTTCTTCCCGTGGCAGCAACCCTGCGCAACCTCGACCCTTCCCTCGAAGAGTCCGCGCGCACCTTGGGGCAGAATCGCTGGGGCGTGTTCTTTCGCGTCACCCTGCCGCTGCTCTGGCCTTCGCTGCTGGCCGGCTCATTGTTGATTGCCCTGCACATGCTGGTGGAGTTCGGCGCGCTGTCGATCATCGGCCTGCAAACCTTTACCACAGCGATTTATCAGCAATTCGAGCTGGAATTCAGCAATGCCAATGCCGCCATGCTGTCGGCCGTGCTGTTGGCGCTGTGCCTGGTCCTGCTGTGGCTGGAGTTGCGAGTGCGCGGCAGGGGCCGTCATGTGCGCACCGGACAGGGCGCGGCGCGACAGCCCGAGCAAGTGCGACTCGGTGCCTGGGCAGTACCCGGTCAGTTGTATTGCTTGGCATTGGCGGTCATTGGCAGCGGTATTCCGCTGGGGATGTTGGCGTACTGGCTGGCGGTGGGCACTTCCGCCGCATTTCCGGCGGGCGAAATCGGCGAGGCGCTGCTGTCATCGCTGGCGCTTTCACTTGGCGGCGCCGCGCTCTGCCTGATACTCGCGGTGCCGGTCGGCCTGCTGGTGGTACGTCATAAGGGTCGCCTGGCGCTATGGGCCGAACGCCTGCCCTACTTGCTGCACGCCCTGCCAGGGCTGGTGATCGCCCTGAGCCTGGTGTATTTCGCCCTGCATTATGTACCGGCGCTGTACCAGACTTCAGGTCTGCTGCTGATTGCCTATGCGCTGCTGTTCCTGCCGCTGGCCCAAGCGCCGGTGCGTACCGCGCTGAACAAGGCTGCGCCGCAGCTGGAAGAGGCCGCGCGAACACTGGGAGCTTCGTCGCTCAGTGCGTTCTGTCGCGTGACGCTGCCGATCATCTTCCCGGCGCTGGGCGCGGCGTTCGCGCTGGTGTTCCTGGATGCGATGAAAGAGTTGACCGCCACGCTGCTGCTCAGCCCCACCGGGCTCAACACGTTGGCAACAGCCGTATGGGCACATACCTCGAATGTGGAGTTCGCGGCAGCTGCGCCTTATGCGGCGCTGTTGATCCTGGTGTCGGGGCTGCCGGTTTATCTGCTGACGACGCGGATGTATCTGAGCCGCTGAAGCGGCCATCGCAAGCAAGCTCGTTCCACAAGGCAACCCTGTGGGCGAGCTTGCCTGCGAAAGGCCAGCGCAGGCTTTTCGATCAAGCCCTGAACTGCCCCAGGCTCGCCTTCAACTGCGCCGCCAAACTGTCCAGCACCTTGCCGCTGGCCGTGGTCTCGACCACGGCCTGGGCGGCTTTTTCGGCCTGGACATGAATGGTTTCCACTCGGCTGCGCACCGCTTGCGCGCCTTGGGCCTGATGCGCGGCTGCCTGGGTTGCCAGGCCGATGGCCGCATGGACTTGCTCGACGGAGGCCTGCACCGACTGCTGCAACCGCGCGCTGTCGCGCAGCACCAACAAACCCTCGCTGGCCTGGCGCCCGGCCTGACCAATCGCAGCCACTGCTTCACGCGCGCCCTGTTGCAAGGCGACGATATGGGCCTGGATGTCGCCGGTCGAACTCTGGGTCTTGCTCGCCAGCGCCCGTACCTCATCCGCCACCACCGCGAACCCACGTCCGGTTTCGCCGGCCCGCGCCGCCTCGATGGCTGCGTTCAAGGCCAGCAGGTTGGTTTGCTCGGCGATGCCATGAATCACAGTCAGCACCACTTCGATCTGCTCGCTCTGCTGCGCCAACCGCTCGATGACTTTCGCCCCTGTATCGACCTGACCGGCCAACGCCTCGATCAACCCCCCCACCTTGGCCGAGGTGCGGGTGTTTTCGTCGGTAGCCTTGCGAATCTCCACCACTTGCTGCAACGCCGCCTGCATCGCCTGGCTTTCCGACTGCGCTTCGTCGGCCATTTGCGACAGCGCCCGCAAGCTCTCGGCCACTTCATCGCGCTGCATGCCGGCCGCCGCATCGGCACCGGAGTTGCGCAAGGTCATCGCGCCAATTTCCTGACCGGTCCGCTGGGCCACATCCCCTGCCTCGCGCACGATGGGCTGCAACTTATCCACAAAGCGGTTGACTGCCGAGGCCATCTCGCCGATCTCGTCCTTGCTGTTGATTTGCACGCGCTTGGTCAAGTCGCCCTCGCCCGCCGCCAGGTCGTTCATCGCCGCGATCAGTAGCTTCAGGCGATTGACCACCCGACGCCCCAGCACCACGGCCAGCAACACCAGAACGCCAAAGCCCACCAACGCCAGGCCCAGGCCGATACGCCAGCGCAAGGTTCCTGCGGCCTCTTGCACGGTAGCGGCGGTGTTGGTCTGCATTTGCGTGGCGGTTGCCTGCGCCGAACCCAAGCGGCCGCGCATGGCGGCGGCGCTGTCGGCGGCGGCACCCTTGAGGCTGTCGCCCACCAGTTGGTCGCTGCTGGCAATCAACGCAGCAAAGCGTTGGTCGAGAGCCCTCAGATCGGTCTCAACGGAGGCCGTCGACACCCCCATCAACACCTTGCCGATTTCCACGCCGTTGGGGTTGATCGAAGCTTCGAGGTAATACACGGAGGGATCGTTCTTCGCAGCATCCAGCACTTTGTCCAGCGCGCGCTCGCCCTTGCCCTTTTCCAGCAAGGCCTTGTTGATCGGGTTCTCCCGGTTCAGGTAGCGCGTAAGGTGTTCACCGGCGGCGTCGTCATAAATGACAAACAGCACGTTGGGATTGCGCTGGGCCCGGCGGGCGAATTCAGAAAGGGTCGGCACGTCGCTGTCCCACATGGCGCGCGGAGCGACCGAAGCCAGAAGCTGCGCCATATCATTGGCGGACTCCTTGAGGCTTTTCTCCAGCGTCGTGCGCAGTTGCGCCTGCTCGTCCTTCAATCGCGTGGACAAACCGGCGGTAAGGCGCTGCCGGGTGCTGGCCGACAAGCTGTCCAGGCTTGAGGTGACTTCATGCCCGGCCTGCTCCAGTTCACCAGACAACTTTTGACTGTCGCCCCCCAGCCGCGCGTTTAGATCGGCCTCCAGCGCGGTGACCGTGCTTCGGGTCAGCGCAACGGCGACCAGCACTTGCACCAAAAGGGCGATACCGAGGGTAACGAACACCGGCCGCAGCAGACGGCTTTGTAACAGTGAGAGAACGGCCGACACAGGAGAATCCCTCTACTAACGCCATTAATTTGATAGCACTCGTATAGACGTGCCGGTAATGGAGTTGCAAAGCAAGTGTCGTGCCGCACGGGCGGCAGAAATGACAAAGGACCCTAACGAGGGTCCTTTGTGTTTTACATCAACGACTTATCAGCCGAATGGGTGACGCAGAACGATGGTTTCGTTACGGTCCGGCCCCGTCGAAATAATGTCGATCGGCGCGCCGACCAACTCTTCGACACGCTTGATGTAATTGCGAGCCGCTACAGGCAGCTCTTCCAAGGTCTTGGCGCCTACGGTCGATTCGGTCCAGCCTGGCATCTGCTCATACACCGGCTCCAGGCCGATGTAGCTGTCGGCATCGGTCGGTGCGTCGATGACCGCGCCGTCCTGGTTCTTGTAGCCCACGCAGATGTTGATGGTTTCCAGGCCGTCCAGTACGTCCAGCTTGGTCAGGCACAGGCCCGAGATGCTGTTGACGTCGATGGCGCGACGCAGGATCACGGCATCGAACCAGCCGCAACGACGAGCACGACCGGTGGTGGCACCGAACTCGTGGCCGCGCTTGGCCAGGAAGGCACCGACATCGTCGAACAGCTCAGTCGGGAACGGACCCGAGCCGACGCGGGTTGTGTAGGCCTTGGTGATGCCCAGGATGTAGTCCAGGTACATCGGGCCAAAACCCGAACCGGTGGCGATGCCGCCCGCGGTGGTGTTGGAGCTGGTGACGTACGGGTAGGTGCCGTGGTCGATGTCCAGCAACGAGCCCTGGGCGCCTTCGAACATGATGTCCTTGCCGGCGCGGCGCAGCTCGTGCAGCTCGGCGGTGACGTCGAGCATCATCGGCTTGAGCAGCTCGGCGTACTCCATGCACTCGTCCAGGGTCTTCTGGAAGTCGATGGCCGGCTCTTTGTAATAGTTGACCAGGACAAAGTTGTGGTAGTCCAGCAACTCGCCCAGCTTGGCGGCGAAACGCTCGCGGTGGAACAGGTCACCGATGCGCAGGCCGCGACGGGCGACCTTGTCTTCGTAGGCCGGGCCGATGCCGCGACCGGTGGTGCCGATCTTCAGTTCGCCACGGGCCTTTTCACGGGCCTGGTCCAGCGCAACGTGATAGGACAGGATCAGCGGGCAGGACGGGCTGATGCGCAGGCGCTCGCGCACCGGCACGCCCTTCTCTTCCAGCTTGATGATTTCCCGCAGCAGGGCGTCGGGCGCAACCACCACGCCGTTGCCGATCAGGCACTGCACACCTTCGCGCAATACGCCCGACGGGATCAGGTGCAGGACGGTTTTTTCACCATCGATCACCAAGGTGTGACCTGCGTTGTGGCCACCCTGGTAGCGCACTACGGCGGCAGCATGTTCGGTCAGCAGATCAACGATCTTGCCTTTGCCCTCATCACCCCACTGGGTGCCCAGGACTACGACATTCTTACCCATAACACTTGTCCTCATTCGCGCAAACTTGGTGCCGGCTGATGGCCGGCAGGAAAACTCAAGAAGCCAGCGGCAATACTTGCCAAAGCCCGTTCTGCTGAATCAATTGCCGGTCGCAGTCCGCTTCACGGGCGGCGGCCAAAGGCTGCCCAGGCAATGCCTGGACAACACGCTGACCCTCACTGCGCAACTGGCAGACCATCTGCCAGAGTGCCGCATCCGTACTGTCAGGCATCCAGATACCGCCAGACGGTAGCTCGATTTCAGCACGCCCCAGGGTCACCAGGGTTTTCAAATCGGTAGAGAAACCGGTCGCCGGACGGGCGCGACCAAAGTCGGCACCGATGTCGTCGTAGCGACCGCCCTGGGCGATGGACTGGCCAACACCCGGCACGAACACGGCGAACACCACGCCGGTGTGATAGTGATAACCGCGCAACTCGCCCAGGTCGAAATACAGCGGCAACTCGGGGAAGCGCACCGACAAACGATCGGCAATCGCCAGCAGATCGTCCAGTGCCGCCAACACCGGCGCCGGCGCATGGGCCAAGCGTTCACGGGCCGCAGCCAACACCTCACGGCCGCCACACAGATCCACCAACGCACGCAACATGCCGGACAACTCGGCCGGCAGGCCTTCGGTCAGGCTGACAACCTCGTCGATGGCCTTGCGCTGCAGCGCGTCGAACAACTGCTGTTCCACTTCGCCGGACAAACCGGCCGCACGGGCCAGGCCACGGTAGATGCCGACATGCCCCAGGTCCATGTGGACATCCGGCACGTCAGCCAGTTGCAGCATAGCCAACATCAGGCTGATGACTTCTACGTCACTGCTCGGGCTGGCGTCGCCATACAGCTCGGCGCCCAGCTGGATCGGGCTGCGCGAAGACGACAAGGCACGCGGCTGGGCATGCAGGACACTGCCGGCGTAGCACAGCCGGCTGGGACCTTCGCGGCGCAGGGTGTGGGCGTCGATGCGTGCCACTTGCGGCGTGATGTCGGCACGAAAGCCCATCTGCCGACCCGACTGAGGATCGATAACCTTGAAGGTGCGCAGGTCCAGGTCCTGGCCCGCGCCGGTCAGCAGGGATTCCAGGTACTCGATATGCGGGGTAACGACGAACTCGTAACCCCAGCTCTGGAACAGATCCAACACCTGCCGACGCGCAACTTCAATACGCGCAGCTTCCGGTGGCAGTACTTCTTCGATGCCATCTGGCAGCAGCCAGCGGTCTACCGTTGCCATTACGCCATTCCCCTATGGTCCGGGCGGCCAGCCTTCAGGCTGGCCTTGAGTGAAGCAGAAAATGCCGGCGCCATGCGAAGATCCGCAAACCACGCGCAAGGGCGACGTGACGAATGGCCCTGGATCGGCCTCGCCAAGCACTTTCCTCGAAAAACCTGTCGAGTCGTTCAACCCGACACCTGCACCTGTAACCACAATCAAACGTGCAGACGCAAAAAAGCCGGGAATTTCCCGGCTGCCGCATCATACACACGTTTTCCGAAAGGATCACCCCGCCCGACGTTTTAGCCGCCGGGCGGAGTGCTTCAGGTCAACGTCGCATCAAGGCTTGGACTTTTCCAGGTACTGGAAGAAGTCACTGCTTGGGTCCAGGACCAGAACGTCGGATTTGTTCGCGAAGCTTTCACGGTAGGCACGCAGGCTACGGTAGAACGCGTAGAACTCCTGATCCTGACCATAAGCCTTGGAGTAGATCGAAGCGGCCTGGGCATCACCATCACCACGGACCTCTTCCGATTCACGATAGGCTTCGGCTAGCAGCACGCGGCGTTGGCGATCGGCGTCGGCACGGATGCCTTCGGCCAGCTCGTTACCCTTGGCGCGGTGCTCGCGAGCTTCACGCTCACGCTCGGTGCTCATCCGCTCGAACACGCTGCGGTTCACTTCCTTCGGCAGGTCGATGGCCTTGACCCGGACATCGACGACTTCGATCCCCAGCTCTTTTTCCGCCATCGCATTCAGCGAACGGGTGATGTCGGCCATGAGCGCATCACGCTCACCAGACACCACTTCGTGCAGGGTGCGCTTACCGAACTGGTCCCGCAGGCCCGACTCCAGGCGACGTGACAGACGCTCGTCGGCGATCTGCTTGAGGCCCGAGGTCGCGGTGTAGAAGCGCTCGGCATCCTTCACGCGCCACTTGGCATAGGCATCCACCATCACGGCTTTCTTTTCCAGCGTCAGGAAGCGTTGCGTCGGTGCATCCAACGTCATCAGGCGAGCGTCGAACTTGCGCACCTTGTTGACGTACGGCACTTTCACATGCAGCCCCGGCTGGACATCAGCCTGGACCACGCGACCGAATTGCAGCAACACCGCCCGCTCGGTCTGAGCCACGATGTAGAAGCAGTTCCAGGCAGCGATCGCCACGACGACACCGACAATAAGGGCGATCAGCGATTTATTGCTCATCAGCGACTCTCCCTGGTACGTGCTTGCTGTTGCTGCAGATCCGCCGCCGCGCGGGCATTGGCTTCATTGCTGGCGGCTGCCGCGCTGGTCGGCGGCGTGCTGGTGTTGCGACCGCTCTCGACCATCTTGTCCAACGGCAAGTACAGCAGATTGCTCTGGCCGTTCTTGTTGCCGGTCACGAGGACCTTGCTGGTATTGCTGAAGACTTCCTGCATGGTGTCCAGGTACAGACGCTGGCGGGTCACTTCGGGGGCCTTGCGATACTCGGCTACCAGTTTGGTGAAGCGGTCAGCCTCACCCTTGGCGCGGGAGACCACTTCGTCGCGATAACCGTTGGCATCCTCGATGATGCGCTGGGCCTGGCCACGGGCTTCCGGCACGACGCCATTGGCATAGGTTTCGGCCTGGTTGCGCGAACGCTGCTCGTCTTCACGGGCACGGATCACGTCGTCGAAGGCTTCCTGTACTTCACGCGGTGCCGCTGCGCTCTGCACGTTAACCTGGGTGACGGTGATGCCGGTGCGATAGGTGTCGAGGAAGCGCTGCAGGCGTTCCTTGATTTCGCTGGCCATCAGTTCACGACCTTCGGTCAGCACCTGGTCCATGGCGGTGGAACCCACCACATGGCGCAAGGCACTTTCGGTCGCATGCTGCAGGCTGATTTCCGGCTGGTCGACGTTCAGCACGAAGTCCTGCAGGTTGGTGATCTTGTACTGCACGGTCAGCGGCACTTCGACGATGTTTTCGTCTTCGGTCAGCATCTGGCCCTGCTTGGTGTAGGCACGCTCACGCGTGACGTTCTCCATGTACTTCTGATCGATCGGCGGGAAGTAGATGTTCAGGCCCGGGCCTACGGTTTCGTAGTACTTGCCGAAGCGCAGCACCACGGCCTGCTCCTGCTCGTCCACGACATAGACCGCGCTGTACAGCCAGACAGCCGCGAGCACGACAAGACCGATGCCGAGCAGGCCGAAACCGCCGCCCTTGCCCGGACGGCTGCCGCCATCGTCACCGCGTTTCTTGCCACCACCGAACAAACCGTTCAGGCTTTCCTGCAGCTTGCGGAAGGCCTCGTCGAGATCCGGTGGTCCCTTGCGGTCGCCGTTGTTACGACGCTTGCCGCCCCAGGGATCCTGGTTATTCGAGTTGCCACCCGGCTCATTCCAAGCCATAGCGCTCTCCATCTGATAAAGCAAAGACGCGCCCACGGCGCGCCGGCCAATGCTACAGAATGCCTGACACAGCTTTCTCAGGCTTTTATTGCAAAGTGTGTTGCTCGATGAATTCCATCGGTTGCAGCCCTTCACGACTGACCAACCGGTTCAGTTCCGCCCGAGGCAGGCGAACGGCCAACAGGCAGACGCCATCTTCATCATGTTCTTCTTTCTGCACCGCGCCCAACTCGAAGAACTGGGCACGCAGC
This sequence comes from Pseudomonas marvdashtae, assembly GCF_014268655.2. Lineage (NCBI taxonomy): Bacteria > Pseudomonadati > Pseudomonadota > Gammaproteobacteria > Pseudomonadales > Pseudomonadaceae > Pseudomonas > Pseudomonas marvdashtae. The sequence continues at coordinate 29,155 of NZ_JABWQX020000002.1, read as the reverse complement.
CGGGCAAAACGCTGCGGCAGCTTCAAGGTGCCGACGAACAAGTCATCGCCCAACAGCTCCGCCACGGCCTGCTTGAGCAGGTCCAGTCCACTGCCATCACGAGCTGACAGCCAGACCCGTTGCGGCTTGCCGTCGGCATCGCGCTGGATCTGCGGCTCCACGCCCTCGAGCAAATCGAGTTTGTTGTATACCTCGAGGATCGGCAAGTCCTGGGCCCCGATCTCGCCCAGCACGATCATTACCTGCTCGATCTGCAGCATCCGGTCCGGCTCGGCGGCATCGATCACGTGCAGCAGCAGGTCGGAGTTGCTCGACTCTTCGAGCGTAGCCCGGAAAGCCTCGACGAGTTTATGCGGAAGGTGACGGATGAAGCCCACGGTGTCGGCCAGCACGATCGGCCCGAGGTCAGCCAGGTCGAGCCGGCGCAGGGTCGGGTCGAGCGTGGCGAACAACTGGTCGGCGGCGTAGACGTCGGACTGAGTGACGTTGTTGAACAAGGTCGATTTGCCGGCGTTGGTATAACCCACCAGTGAAACCGTCGGGATGTCCGCCCGCTTGCGACCACGACGCGACTGCTCGCGCTGGCTGCGGACTTTTTCCAGCCGCCCCTTGATCTGGCGCAGGCGAACCCGCAACAGGCGCCGGTCGGTTTCCAGCTGGGTTTCACCCGGACCACGAAGGCCGATCCCGCCTTTCTGGCGTTCAAGGTGAGTCCAGCCGCGGACCAGCCGCGTACTCATGTGTTCAAGCTGGGCCAGTTCGACCTGGAGCTTGCCTTCATGGGTACGTGCGCGTTGGGCGAAGATGTCGAGAATCAGCCCTGTGCGGTCGATCACGCGGCACTCGAAGACACGTTCGAGGTTGCGCTCCTGACTGGGCGTAAGGATGTGATTGAAAATCACCAGATCGATGTGCTCGGCCTTGACCAGGTCGCGCAACTCCTCGACCTTGCCACTGCCGATCAGGAACTTGGCGGTTGGCCGATGACGCGGCACGTTGACAAACGCGACGGTCTCGGCGCCGGCCGAAATTGCCAATTCCTGAAACTCCTGCGGATCTTCGCGCGCCTCAGGGTCCTGTCCTTCCAAGTGAACGAGAATAGTCCGCTCACCACCACCGTGGCGCTCAAAGAACAAAGGAGGCTCCTATCAAGCGTTACCCGGTTCAGCGTCACCGCCTTCGGATTCGGTTGCACTAGGCAGACGAATTGGACGAACCGGCACCACTGTCGAGATAGCGTGTTTGTAGACCATTTGGCTGACGGTATTCTTCAGCAGGATGACGAACTGGTCGAAAGACTCGATCGTGCCTTGCAGTTTGATCCCGTTGACCAGATAGATGGACACCCCAACTTTTTCTTTACGTAAAGTGTTCAAGTAAGGGTCTTGTAGCGAATGCCCTTTTGACATGTGCCGCACTCCTTTAAGGATCAATTATAAAAATCGGAATCAGATGGCTTGGGCCGTCACACCCCCAAGGATAGACGGCAATTGCAAGGACTCAGCTCAATATGGAGATGGTCCCAAGGTATTTCAAGGCGCGTGGCAGATTGTCGCAATCAAGGCTGTCGAGCCAATGCAAGTCAGTCCAGCTGCGCAGCCAGGTGAACTGGCGCTTTGCCAATTGGCGCGTGGCGATAATTCCGCGCTCGCGCATCTCGGCTGACGTCAGCTTGCCGTCCAGGTAGTCCCAGACTTGTCGATAACCTACCGCACGTATAGACGGCAACCCGGCATGCAGGTCACTTCGCTCACGCAGGGCTACGACCTCGTCTATGAATCCCTGTTCCAACATTAATGTGAATCTTTGTTCAATTCGCCGATGCAGCACTTGCCGGTCCGCCGGAGCGATGGCCAGATTCGCGACAGTATAGGGCAATTGTTGCAGTCCCGAAGCGGCTGCTTCAGTACTTCGCGCAGATTGTCGCTGCCTGAGGGCCGTCATGCTCTGGCCGCTGACCCGATAGACCTCCAGGGCCCGGCTGAGCCGCTGCGGGTCATTGGGGTGAATACGCGCCGCCGACTGCGGGTCGATGACCGCCAATTGCTCATGAAGTGCTTGCCAACCAAGGCGCGCGGCTTCTTCTTCGATCTGCGCGCGCACTTCGGGGTCGGCCGCCGGCATGTCCGCCAGCCCGTCGACCAAGGCCTTGTAATACAGCATGGTGCCGCCCACCAGCAGCGGGATCTTGCCCCGGGCGGTGATCTCGGCCATGGCCTGGAGCGCGTCACGGCGAAAATCGGCTGCCGAATAAGCCTCGGCCGGGTCCAGGATGTCGATCAAGCGATGGGGAAATTCGGCCAGCAATTCTTTTGACGGCTTGGCGGTGCCGATGTCCATGCCGCGGTACACCAGCGCCGAATCGACGCTGATCAACTCGCAGGGAAGGACTTTGGTCAGTTCAATGGCCAGGTCGGTCTTGCCGGCGGCCGTCGGCCCCATCAGGAAAATCGCAGGAGGGAGCTGGTTCATCAACGACCGCGCAGGAACAGTTTGTCCAGGTCGTCCAGGCCCAGTTGGGTCCAGGTCGGCCGGCCGTGGTTGCATTGGCCACTGCGTTCGGTGTTTTCCATGTCCCGCAGCAGGCCGTTCATCTCCGGCAGGGCCAGGCGCCGGTTGGCACGGATCGCGCCGTGACAGGCCATGGTGCCGAGCAGTTCATTCAGGTGCGCCTGGATCCGGTCACTGGTGCCGTACTCCATCAAGTCCGCCAGCACATCGCTGACCAGCCGATTGGCCTCGGCCTGTTTCAACAAGGCCGGGATCTGCCGGATCGCCAGGGTTTCCGGCCCCAGCCGCTGCAACTCAAAGCCCAGGCGCTGGAACCAGCTCACATGCTCTTCCGCACAATCGGCTTCGCGCTGGCTGACCGCCAGGGATTCGGGCACCAACAGCGGCTGCCCGCTCAGGCCTTCGCTGGCCATGGCGACTTTCAAGCGCTCGTACATGATCCGCTCGTGGGCGGCGTGCATGTCCACCAGGACCAGGCCCTGGGCGTTTTCCGAGAGAATATAGATGCCCTTGAGCTGAGCCAGGGCATAACCCAGCGGCGGGATGTCGCCCTGGCCGTCGGGAAGTGCCGCCGCGCCGTTCTCCGGCAATGGCTTGAAGAATTCCCGATAGGCCGCCTGGGCCTCGGCTGCCGGCACGTTCGATTGCGGGCGTGGGGTGTATTGATACTGATAGCCGCTGCCGGCACCGCTGCCGGCCGTATTATTGTAGCTCGGCTGAGGCTGGGGTTGCTCCAGCAGGGCATTGGCCGCCAGGCGCATTTCGCCCTGGGGCCCGAATTCGCCAGCGTCCAGCCCCGTTGGCCGGACCATGCCCGCCACTGCCGCCGGCGCCGCCAACTGATCTTCCGGACGCACATCGCCCAAGGCGCGGTGCAAAGTGCCGTAGAGGAAATCATGAACCATGCGCCCGTCACGAAAACGCACCTCGTGCTTGGTCGGGTGCACGTTGACGTCTACCACCGCCGGATCGACTTCGAAAAACAGCACGAAGGTCGGATGCCGGCCATTGAACAGCACATCGCGATAAGCCTGGCGTACGGCGTGGGCCACCAGTTTGTCGCGAACCGCACGACCGTTCACATAGAAATACTGCAAGTCCGCCTGGCTGCGGGAGAACGTCGGCAACCCAACCCAGCCCCACAGGTGCAGGCCATTGCGCTCCACCTCGATAGGCAATGCCTGTTCCAGGAAACCCGCACCGCACACCGCGCCGACACGTCGGGCGCGGGCCGCATCGTCGTGGGCCTCGTGCAGGCTGAGGATGGTCTTGCCGTTGTGACGCAGGTGGAACGCCACGTCAAAACGCGCCAGGGCCAGGCGCTTGATGACTTCCTGCAGGTGGTCGAACTCAGTCTTCTCGGCCTTGAGAAACTTGCGCCGGGCCGGGGTGTTGAAGAACAGATCGCGCACTTCCACCGACGTGCCAACCGGATGGGCCGCGGGCTGGACGCGAGAGGCCATGTCGCGGCCTTCGGTCTCGACCTGCCAGGCCTGCTCGGCGTCGCGGGTGCGAGAGGTGAGGGTCAGGCGCGAGACGGAGCTGATGGAAGCCAGGGCCTCGCCACGAAACCCCAGGCTCATGACCCGTTCCAGGTCTTCGAGGTCGCGAATCTTGCTGGTGGCGTGGCGGGCCAGGGCCAGCGGCAAATCGTCGGAAGGAATGCCGCCACCGTCATCGCGAACCCGCAGCAACTTGACGCCGCCCTGCTCGACATCGACGTCGATGCGCTTGGCCCCGGAGTCGAGGCTGTTTTCCAGCAATTCCTTGATGACCGAGGCCGGGCGTTCGACCACCTCGCCGGCGGCGATCTGGTTCGCCAGCCGAGGGCTGAGCAGTTCGATGCGGGCGGTGCTGCCGATCACGTCGTCACTCATTGCTTGGCCGCCACTTCATTACCCGGAATGGTCAGGGTCTGGCCGATCTTGAGCTCGTCACTCTTGAGATTGTTGGCGCTGCGCAAGGTGGCGGGCGACACCTGGTAACGCACGGCAATCATGGCCAGGGTTTCGCCAGGATTGACCCGGTGATCCCGTGGACCCTGGACGATCTTGCCGGAATCGCGCAGCCAGGCGATGTAGGTGCCCGGCGGCGGATTCTGCTGGAAGAACTGCCGCACGCCGCTGCTGATGGATCGGGCCAGGGCCTGCTGATGGCTCGCAGACGACAGTTTCGAGGCTTCGTTGGCATTGGAGATGAACCCGGTCTCCACCAGGATCGACGGGATGTCCGGCGACTTGAGCACCATGAACCCGGCCTGCTCGACGCGCTGCTTGTGCAGCGGCGTGACGCGCCCGATATTGCTCAGGACTTTCTGGCCGACGTTCAGGCTGGAGGTCAACGAAGCGGTCATCGACAAGTCAAGCAACACACCCGCGAGCATCCGGTCCTTGTCGTCGAGGCTGACATTGCCCGCACCACCAATCAGGTCGGAGCGGTTTTCACTGTCGGCCAGCCAACGGGCGGTCTCGGAGGTTGCGCCGCGGTCGGACAGGGCAAACACCGAGGCCCCGAATGCGGCTTTCGAAGGCGCGGCGTCAGCGTGGATCGAGACGAAAAGGTCGGCGCCCTTCTTGCGAGCAATTTCCGTGCGGCCGCGCAACGGGATGAAATAATCGCCAGTGCGGGTCAGTTCGGCGCGGAAGCCTTTCATGCCGTTGACCTGGCGCTGCAATTCGCGGGCGATCGAGAGCACCACGTCTTTTTCACGCTGCCCACGCGAACCTGAGGCGCCCGGGTCCTCGCCACCGTGGCCGGCGTCGATCACGACAATGATGTCGCGCTTGCCAGCAGGCGCCGGCGGGAGCTTGAGCGCAGGCTCGGTCGGGGTCACCGGCACCGCGGGCACCGTGGCAACCTTGGTCGGCGGCGGTGGCGGCGGGTCGGCATCGGACGGGTTGTCGAACAGGTCCACCACCAGTCGATTGCCGTACTGGGCGTTGGGGGCCAGGGTGAAGCTCTTCGGGGTCACGGCTTTTTTCAGGTCGATGACCACCCGCAGGTCGGTCGGCGTACGCTGGGCCGAGCGCATCGCGGTAATCGGTGTATTGGAGGTGGGCACGTTCAACGGCGCGCCGAGGGACGCACCATTGATGTCGATCACCAGGCGATCCGGGGCCGTAAGGGTAAAGACGCTGTGCTGCACCGGGCCAGTCAGGTCGAACACCAGCCTTGTATTGTCCGGCGCCCGCCAAAGGCGAACGCTGTTGACCTTTGTCTCAGCCACAGCATCGACGGCCAGTGCCGTAAGCAACAGTCCTACGACAGCAACCACCGCGCGAAAGCGCATACCAAACCCCATCATCAATTAGTTTTCCAATGCCAAAGCGGCACACCACGACTCGCCACGCGAGCCCTGCGGAGACAGTTTCACCGAACGCCCGCCATTCTGCGCGCCAATGGTAATGGTCAGGTCGGGCTTTGGCAAAAAGCCTGCACCTTTCTGGGGCCATTCGATCAGGCATAAGGCGTCGTCTTCGAAATAATCACGGATACCGAGGAACTCCAATTCTTCGGGGTCCACCAGCCGATACAGGTCGAAATGGAAGGCGCGGATGTCACCGATCTCGTAGGGCTCGACCAAGGTAAACGTCGGGCTCTTGACTGACCCGACGTGGCCGAGACCGCGGATAATGCCACGGGACAAGGTGGTTTTCCCCGCGCCGAGATCCCCTTCAAGAAAAATCAGGCCGTGGCCGGCGGTGATCTGCGCGATGCGGGCACCAAATTGTGTCATGGCATGTTCGTCCGCCACGTACAGGGTTACTTCAGACACGGTGAACGCTCCTCCAACAACTGACGAATGACCGGAATCAGGTCGGTCGCCACCAATCCACGTCCCAGTTGACCGGCTTGCGCGCCGGCACTGGCGTGCAACCAGACTGCCAGGCAGGCCGCGTCGAAGCCTTCCAGGCCCTGGGCCAGCAAGGCGCCGACCACGCCGGCCAATACATCTCCCAGGCCAGCCGTGGCCATGGCCGGATGACCCTGGCGGCAAACGACCAGGCGACCGTCCGGACTCGCAATCAGGCTGCCGGCGCCCTTGAGGATCACGGTGGCTGTATATTTTTTGCTCAACGCATGGGCAGCCGCCGGACGATCGGCCTGCACCTGGACCGTGGAGATCCCCAGCAATCGCGCCGCCTCGCCCGGGTGTGGGGTGATGACGCAATGCCCGGGCAGGCTGACCGCGCCGCTGCTCAACAGGTTCAGCGCATCGGCATCCCAAACTTGCGGCAACGGCGCATTGGCCGCCGCCGACAACAGACTACGGCCCCAGGCGGCCTGGCCCAGGCCCGGCCCGACCACCAGCACGCTGGCCTGCTTGAGCAAGCCCATCAATTGGTTCGCCGAATGGGTGCCTTGCACCATGACTTCCGGCAAACGCGCCAGGACGCAGGTTACATGCTCGCTGCGCGTCGCCATGGAAATCATGCCCGCGCCGCAGCGCAGGGCGCTTTCGGCGCTCATCTGGATCGCGCCGCCGAAGCCCCGGTCGCCGCCGATCAACAACACATGACCGAACTTGCCTTTGTGGGATGTGGGCGCGCGAGGCGTCAGACGTGGCAGATTGCGCGGCAGGAGTAATAGAGCGCTGGCCGGTGCCGATTCAACGATGTCCGGGGCCGCGTGCAAGTCATTGAAAAACAACTCACCGACCCGGTCCGCCGCATCCCCCGTGAACAGGCCAAGCTTCAGGCCGATGAACGTCACGGTCAGGTCAGCTATCACCGCAGTGCCCAGCACTCGACCGGTATCGGCACACAATCCCGAGGGGATATCCACGGCGGCGACCGGCAGGCCACTGACGTTGATGGTATCGATGGCCCGCACATAAGGCTCGCGCACATCACCACTCAGCCCCGTGCCGAGCAGTGCGTCGAGCAATACACCCCGCAACTCGCATTCGTCCGTCCAGGGTTCTACTGGCACACCAACCGCCACGGCTTCGGCGTGGGCATTGGCGGCATCACCGAGCAAACGCCGGGGCTCACCCACCGCCAGCACTCGGACCGACCAGCCGGCGCGCCGGGCCAGGGTCGCGACCAGGTAGCCATCGCCGGCGTTGTTGCCATGGCCGGCCAGCACGGTCAGCTCGCTGGCCTCGGGCCAGCGCCGGACAATGGCTCGCCAGGTGGCACGGGCGGCGCGCTGCATCAATTCGAAGCCGCTGGTGCCCGCCGCGATCAGTTGTGCGTCGAGGGCCCGGACCTGCGCGGCACTGTACAGCGCGTCGGGAAAATCATCTTTAGTCTGCGGCATGCGTCTTCGGGCTCCGATGTCTGGCAGAATTATACGCATCTCAGCTCCGGTTTCTCTCGCCTCATGCCTGCCATTCCCACCGATCTTGCCACTCTCGCCCAATCCATCAAGGACTGGGGCCGCGAGCTGGGTTTCCAGCAGGTCGGCATCAGCGGCCTGGACCTCGCCGAGCATGAACAGCACCTGCAAGGCTGGCTCGAGGCCGGTTACCACGGCGAAATGGACTATATGGGCGCCCACGGCAGCAAGCGCTCGCATCCAGAAGAATTGGTACCCGGCACCTTGCGCGTGGTGTCCCTGCGCATGGATTACCTGCCGGGCGACACGCAAATGGCGCAACGGCTTGCCCAACCGGAAAAAGCCTACGTCTCGCGTTATGCATTGGGCCGCGATTACCACAAATTGATCCGTAAACGCGTGCAGCAACTGGCAGAAAAAATCCAGGCGGCCATTGGCCCCTTTGGCTATCGCGCGTTCGTCGATAGCGCGCCGGTGCTGGAAAAAGCCATCGCCGAACAGGCCGGGCTGGGCTGGATCGGCAAGAACACCTTGGTGCTGAACCGCAAGGCCGGCAGCTATTTCTTCCTGAGCGAACTGTTCGTCGATCTTCCGCTCCCGGTAGACCCGCCCCATGCCAGCGAACATTGCGGAAAATGTACCGCCTGCCTGGATATCTGTCCTACCAACGCATTCGTCGGCCCCTACATACTCGATGCACGGCGGTGCATTTCCTACCTCACTATCGAGCTGAAAAATGCCATCCCGGAGGACCTGCGGCCATTGATCGGCAATCGGGTGTTCGGCTGTGACGACTGCCAGATCGTCTGCCCGTGGAACCGCTTCGCCCGGCCGTCGGGGGAAGGCGACTTCAAGCCCCGCCACAACCTGGACAATGCTGAACTGGCCGAATTGTTCATGTGGGATGAGGACAAATTCCTCAGCAACACCGAAGGTTCGCCACTGCGCCGCGCCGGTTACGAACGCTGGCTGCGCAACCTGGCGGTGGGGCTCGGGAACGCGCCTACGACGATACCGGTAATGGAAGCGTTGAAGGCGCGACGGGACTATCCGTCAGCCTTGGTGCAGGAACATGTGGAATGGGCGTTGCGCCAGCACGCCGAGCGTCAGACTTCGTCGTTATAGACAAACTTGGGCATTTCCCAGTGGAAGCGGATTGCCAGGAGCCGCAGCAGGAAACCGCCAAACAGCGTGATGAGGATCGACTGTTCGCTGGGCAGTTGCAGGAAAACGCATAACAAATAGCACCACGCGGCGGCAAACGAGACGCTGGCATAAAGCTCACGGCGGAAGATCAGCGGGATATCGTTGCAGAAAATGTCTCGGAGGATGCCGCCGAACACTCCTGTTATTACGCCGCTGACCGACGCAACCAACATGCCGTGCCCCATCTCCAGTGCGGTCATGCAGCCAATCAAGGTGAACGCCACCAAGCCCACGGCGTCGAGCACCAGGAACAATGAGCGCAAGTGACGCATCCAGCGTGCCAGGAATACCGTCAGCATGGCCGCCGCGGTGGTCAGCACCAGGTATTCCGGATGCTTGACCCAAGTCAGCGGGTAGTGCCCCAGCAGCACGTCGCGCACCGAGCCGCCACCCAGCGCCGTGATGCAGGCGATCAGCACCACGCCGAACCAGTCCATGCCCCGTCGCCCGGCGGACAGCGCGCCGGTCATGGCTTCGGCGGTTATGGCGATCAGATACAGCATCAGCAGCATGATGGCGGTCCTTGCAGGAAGGCGCGCAGTCTAGCCAGTTTGGGCTGGCACCAAAAGAGGGCGGCGCCGCTCAACGGCTAAATCCCCTGTGGCGAGGGAGCTTGCTCCCGCTCGGCTGCGCAGCAGTCGCAAACCAGACGATTGAGTCTTCCTGGAAAACTGTTGGGGCCTGCTACGCAGGCCAGCGGGAGCAAGCTCCCTCGCCACAAAAGCAATCCCGCCAGTCGCTGGAGTGCCGGTTAGAACTTGATGAAATGCTTGCGGTAATGCTGCAACTCGGCGATGGACTCGCGAATGTCATCCAGGGCCAGGTGCGTGCTGCCTTTCTGGAAGCTGTCGCGAACTTCGGGGGCCCAGCGGGCGGCCAGCTCCTTGAGGGTCGAGACGTCCAGGTTGCGATAGTGGAAATAGCTTTCCAACGATTTCATGTGGGTATACAGGAAGCGCCGGTCCTGGCAGATGCTGTTGCCGCAGATCGGCGATTTGCCCCTCGGCACCCATTGCTCGAGGAAGGCGATGGTCCGGGCTTCCGCCTCGGCCATGCTGATCTTGCTGTCGCGCACCCGCTGGGTCAGGCCCGAGCCACCGTGCTGGCGAGTGTTCCACTCGTCCATGCCGGCCAGGATCTCGTCGCTGTGATGGATCGCAATTACCGGGCCTTCGGCCAAGGTGTTGAGATCGCTGTCGGTGACGATGGTGGCCATCTCGATGATGACGTCGGTGTCGGGGTTCAGACCGGTCATTTCCAGGTCGATCCAGATGAGGTTTTGCGGGTTTTGCATGGGAAAGCTCCTCGGCGTAGCTGCGCAGTTTAGCCTAGGCAGCCTCCGGGGCGTGCTAAACTCGCCGCCGTTTTACCCTATTCGCTGCATTTCTTCATACGGAACACCCATGGCCAAACGCCAACTCAATCGTCGTCAGAACTGGCGCATCGAAAAGATCCAGGGCGAGCGCGCCGCCCGCGCCGCCAAACGCGAGTCCAGCGCTGTCGAAGCCTTGGAAGGCGGTGACCTGGGCCCGGAACAGACCGGGCTGGTGATCGCTCACTTCGGTGTGCAGGTCGAGGTCGAGGCCAAGGAAGGCGAATTGGCCGGCCAGGTTTTTCGATGCCACTTGCGGGCCAACCTGCCAGCGCTGGTGACCGGCGACCAGGTCGTCTGGCGCGCCGGTAACCAGGGCATCGGCGTGATCGTCGCGCAATTGCCGCGCCACACCGAGCTGTGCCGTCCGGACAGCCGAGGCCAACTCAAGCCCGTGGCCGCCAACGTCGACATGATCGTGATCGTGTTCGCCCCGCTGCCCGAGCCTCATGCCAACTTGATCGACCGCTACCTGGTGGCAGCCGAGCACGCCGGCATCCGTCCGTTGCTGCTGCTCAACAAGTTCGACCTGATCGACGAACACAACGCCCCGGCGTTGAACGCGCTGCTGTCGGTCTATCGGGACCTGGGTTACCCGGTGCTGGAAGTCTCGGCTCATCACGGCAATGGCATGGAGCAGTTGCAGCAGCAACTGGACGGGCGCATCAGCGTGTTCGTCGGCCAGTCCGGCGTCGGCAAGTCTTCGCTGGTCAACAGCCTGCTGCCAGAAGTCGAAACCCGCGTCGGGCCGTTGTCCGAATTGTCTGGCCAGGGCACCCACACCACCACCACCGCGCGGCTGTTCCATTTCCCCGGTGGCGGAGAATTGATCGACTCGCCGGGTATCCGGGAATTCGGCCTGGGGCATGTCAGCCGGGCCGATGTCGAGGCCGGGTTCATCGAGTTCAACGAGCTGATCGGCACCTGCCGCTTCCGTGATTGCAAGCACGACCGCGAGCCCGGTTGCGCCCTGCTAAAGGCATTGGAAGAAGGTCGCGTGCATCAGCAACGGATGAACAGCTACCGCTCGATCATCGCCAGCCTGCCGGAAAGCAGTTACTGACCCCAGTTAGACGATCGTTCCCACGCTCTGCGTGGTAACGCATCCGGTGACGCTCTGCGTCACAAGGGACGCGGAGCGTCCTGGGCGACATTCCCACGCAGAGCGCGGGAACGATCAGACGGAAAAAAGCCGACGATGATGTCGGCTTTTTTGTGGGTCACTGCGCTGGCGGTTCCGTCGGTTTCGGTGCGGCGTCGTCGAACAGGTTCAGGCGTTCGCGCAACTCATGGGCCGGCACCGGCTGCTGGTCCGCTGGCAGCGCGTTCGGATCAGCCGCCGCACCAGGCGTCACGGGTGCAGTGGGCGCTTCACCCGGCGCGCCCTCGCTTTGAGCTGGGTCTGGCGCCGGATCGTCGGTCTGCGAACCTTCGATGGCTTTCTGCGCCTTCTTGGTCAACACCACGATATCAATACGCCGGTTGACCGGGTTGAACGGTTCCTTGCGATCGAACAGCGCCGAGGACGCGTAACCGACGACCCGCGCCACTTGCTCGTCCGGGTAGCTGCCCGCCACCAGGGCGCGCCGCGCTGCGTTGGCCCGGTTGGCCGAGAGCTCCCAGTTACCGAAGTCGCCTTTGCCAACGTACGGCTTGGCATCGGTATGACCGCTGATGCTGATCTTGTTCGGCACCGCTTTGATGGTATCGGCCATGGCCAACAGGATGTCTTCGAAATAGGGTTTCAGCCGCGCGCTGCCCGAGTCGAACATCGGCCGGTTATCGGCGTCCATGATCTGGATGCGCAGGCCGTTCGGGGTGATCTCGAAGAGGATCTGGTCCTTGAATTTCTGCAGCTCCGGGTTCTCCTCGACCTTGTTCTGCAATTCCTGCAGCAGCAACTCCAGACGCTCGCGCTCGACCTGCTCGGCCATGCCTTCGGCCTCATTGGCGTCGACGGTCGCCTTGTCGGGCTGAGGCTGCGACTTGACCTCGGGGTTGAGCGTATTTTCCGGCGCGAGGACGGGCGAGCCGCCCAGATCGATAATGTACGGCGTGCCGCTCTCGGAAAAACCGACCGGATCCTTGAAGTACCCGGCGATGGCGATCTTCTGTTCCGGGGTCGCGGTGGACAGCAGCCACAGCACCAGGAAGAACGCCATCATCGCCGTCGCGAAGTCGGCAAAGGCGATTTTCCAGGCACCGCCATGGTGTCCGCCGGCAATGCGCTTGATGCGCTTTACGATGATCGGCTGATTATTTTCCATTGCTTAGCGACCGCGAACCGCTTGTTCCAGCTCGGCGAAGCTTGGACGATGCGCCGGGTACAGGACTTTGCGACCGAACTCCACCGCCAGGGATGGCGGCATGCCCGAGGCGGAGGCCACGAGCGAAGCCTTGATGGCCTCGTAGACATTGAGCTCTTCCTTGGCGTCGTGGGCCAGGGAATGGGCCAGCGGGCCGAAAAAGCCATAGGCGGCCAGAATACCGAAGAACGTACCTACCAGCGCCGCACCTACGTGCAGGCCGATGGACGCCTGATCGCCCTCACCCAGGGAGGCCATGGTCACCACGATACCCAATACCGCCGCGACGATACCGAAACCGGGCATGCCGTCGGCGATGCCGTTGACCGCGTGCGACGGATGTTCCAAGTCTTCCTTGAGGCTGTACAGCTCCATGTCGAACAGGCCTTCGAGCTCATGGGGCGCCATGTTGCCGGACGACATGATGCGCAGGTAATCACAGATGAACGCGGTCATGCGCTCATCCTTCAGTACGGTGGGGTACTTGGCGAAAATCGGGCTGGAGGCGGCGTCTTCGATATCGCCCTCAATCGCCATCATGCCCTCACGGCGGCTTTTGTTGAGGATCTCGTAAACCAGCCCCAGCACTTCCAGGTAGAAGGTGTGGCTGAAACGCGAGCCGAACATGCTCAAGGATTTCTTGAGCACGTGCATGGTCATATAGCCAGGGTTGGCCTGCAGGAATGCGCCAAGGGCCGCACCGCCGATGATCAATACCTCGAAAGGTTGGATCAGGGCTGCGATCTTGCCATGGGAGAGCACGTATCCGCCGAGTACGCTCGCGAACACGACAATGATGCCGATAATTTTAGCCATAGGTAGAAAGTACTTATTTAAGTCGGGTTCAAGGTCATATTCGGAAGCTGAAAAATCTCTTCTTCTACTTATCGGCAAAACTGCGCCAGACTATAGCCAGTTCTGGCGAAAAGCCAATTTTGCCCCGTTCCGGGCGTTGATACCTCATGTGAAGATCGCGTCTAGTCATGGCTAACGAAACGAAGGTTCCAACTCCGCGACCCACCACGCTCGAAGGCTGGGTAAAGCTGCTCGAAGGCATCCACTTGCCGGTGCCCCTGGCCAGTCATGACCTGGTCTGCAAGGCTATTGCCGACAGCCGCCGCTCGTTGCGCGACATTGCCGAACTAATGCAGGGCAGCCCCGCCCTGGCCCTGAGTGTCATCCGCGAAGCTAACCATCACACCCACGGCACCCTGGCGGAACCGGCGGAAAATCTCGAGGTGGCCATCAACCGCCTCGGCCTCAAACGCACCGAGGAACTGCTCGCCCGCCTGCCCTCGTTGCCGGAATATGAAATTCCCGTGGCGCTGCGCCAATTGCAATTGATCAGCCAGCACGCCTCGCAACAGGCCAACGGTTTTTTCGCCAACCGCCTGGCTCGGCTGTGGCAGGACATCCATTGGGGCAGCCTGTTATTTCTCTCGCCGCTCTGGCCACTGGCCCTGACGCACCCGCGGCTGCTGGGTGAGTGGGAGTTGCGGGTGGTCCATAAAGGCGAGCCAGCCGACCGGGTCGAGCGCGAACTGTTCGGCGTCAGCCTGCTGAAAATCTGCCTCGCGCTGGTGGAGAGGTGGCACCTGCCAGCGTGGGTGATGCAGGGCTATCGTCTGTTGCTCAACGAGCGCCGCGAACTGATCAAAGTGCTGCGCATCGCACGCGACAGCGATCACCCGCTACGCCAGCAGAATCGGCTGGACGACGATCCAACCCTGCGGCGCTGGCTCAACCAGCCCGCCAATACCGTGTTGCTGGCCAACGGCCTGGCACTGGCGGCGCAACAGGCTTGGGACAGCCCGTCCAGCGCTCGTTGGCAGTACCTAACAAGCCTGTATCTGCAAATGCCAATGGATGAGCTCCAGCAGCAGCTTCATCAACAGGCTGTCACCAGCGCCCGCCAAAACGCCATGCCAGACCTCTGGCATCCCGCCGTGGCGTTGATCTGGCCCTGGGGCAGCCGCCGCGTTCACCCGGGCTTGCTCCCGGCCGCGCCGCCCAGCGCCGAAGACCTGACCCAATGGCGCAAGCAATGCGCCGCGCTGTTGGTGGAACCCAGCCCCTTCAGCAATGCCATGCATCTGACGACCTCGGCCCGCGACGCCTTGGTGGCGTGCGGAATGCGCCGGGTCATGATCTTGATGGCCGACCGCAGCCAGACCAGCGTGCGCGTGCATCAGACCGCCGGCCTACCCAAAGAGGCGGCGGCGATGAGTTTCTCCATCAGCCAGAGCAAGGTCCTGCAGCGACTGCTGGCCCAGCAGGCCCAGGTTCGCCTGAACCCGGAGAACAATGCGCAATATTCGGCTTTGCTGCCGCCGGGCCTGCGCAGCCTGTTCAAGGGCGAGCACTTGCTGTTGCGCTCACTGACCTGCAACGGCCGGGTGATCATGTTGGTCGCTGTGGACCAGGGTGGCGGGCCGTTCTCGGACGTGACCGTACAGGCCTTCGGCAAAACCTCGCAATGCATCGAAAGGGCCCTGCACAGCTTTACCAACCGTGGCCGCTGAACTTGGTACAATCTTTTCCCTTTGCGCCCCAGGAGACCTCATATGCCTGACTTCTCTGGCTTGCCGCTGGTAATCGAGCCTAACGAGCTGCTGCCGCGCCTCGATGCTGCCAATCTGATTCTGGTGGACCTGACCAGCGCCGCCCGCTATGGCACCGGACATGTTCCTGGCGCGCGCTTCGTCGACCCCAAGCGCACGCAACTGGGCCAGCCTCCCGCGCCAGGCCTGTTGCCTGCCAATGCCGAGCTGGAGGCACTGTTCGGCGAGCTCGGCCACAACCCCGATGCGATCTACGTCGTGTATGACGACGAGGGCGGCGGCTGGGCCGGGCGCTTTATCTGGCTGCTGGACGTGATTGGCCATTCGAACTATCACTACCTCGATGGCGGCTTGCTGTCCTGGCTGGACGAGGGCTTGCCAGTCTCCACTGAAGTTCCGGCGGCAGTCGCGGGCTCGGTAAGCCTGACCCTGCACGAAGCACCCACCGCCACCCGCGAATATTTGCAAAGCCGCCTGGGCGCCAGCGACCTGGCGATCTGGGATGCGCGCGGCCCGCTCGAATATTCCGGCGAAAAAGTCGTTGCGGCCAGGGGCGGACACATCCCTGGGGCAATCAACTTTGAATGGACCGCAGGCATGGACCCGGCACGCAACCTGCGTATCCGCAAGGACATGCCACAAATACTCGAACAACTGGGCATTACGCCTGACAAAGAAGTCATCACCCACTGCCAGACTCACCACCGCTCTGGCTTCACCTATCTGGTGGCCAAGGCGCTCGGTTATCCGCGAGTCAAAGGCTATGCCGGTTCCTGGGGCGAATGGGGCAACCACCCTGACACCCCCGTTGAGCTTTGAAGATTTTTAAGGACAGTTAATGAAAAACCGCTTGTTCATCCTCTCCCAGTACCTGCTGCCGCACCATTTGCTGTCGCGGCTGGCCGGCTGCATCGCCGAGTGCCGAGTGCGCTGGTTCAAGAATGCCTTCACGGCCTGGTTCGCCAAGCGCTACCAGGTGGACATGTCCCAGGCGCTGGTGGAAGACCTGACGGCTTACGAGCACTTCAATGCCTTCTTTACTCGCGCCCTGAAAGAGGGAGCGCGCCCTCAGGACGAAACCCCCGGCGCGATCCTCAGCCCTGCCGATGGCGCCGTCAGCCAGCTCGGCCCGATCGAGCATGGGCGGGTGTTCCAGGCCAAGGGCCACAGCTTCAGTGTGCTGGAGCTATTGGGCGGTGATGCGGCCAACGCGGCGCCGTTCATGGGCGGCGATTTCGCCACCATCTACCTGTCGCCCAAGGATTATCACCGCGTGCACATGCCGCTGGCCGGCACTTTGCGGGAAATGGTCTACATCCCAGGGCGGATCTTCTCGGTCAACCAGACCACTGCCGAAAACGTCCCGGAACTGTTTGCCCGTAACGAACGCGTAGCCTGCATTTTCGACACCGAACGCGGCCCGATGGCCGTGGTGCTGGTGGGTGCAATGATCGTGGCTTCTATCGAAACCGTTTGGGCCGGGCTGGTAACGCCACCCAAGCGCGAATTGAAAACCTTCCGTTACGACGAAGCCGCCCGTGCACCGATCCACTTGGAAAAAGGTGCAGAACTGGGCCGATTCAAACTGGGCTCCACCGCAATCGTGCTGTTTGGCCCGGACCAGGTGAAATGGGCCGAAGACCTGGTGGCCGGCTCGCCGGTGCAGATGGGCCAAGGCTTGGCGCTGCCCAAAGCCTGATTCATCGGCCAGGTGCGGGCGAGGCCTGTCGCTCCCACCTGGCACCCGACATCGGACGCGCCTTTTCGCACATAACTGCTAGAGTTGGAACATCCCCTTCATTTCCCGCCGGAGCCCGTCCACGGCATGAATGAGACCAGCCCTCTCCAGCTACTGCGTGTTTCGACACCGACCCAGTCGCGCCTGTCCTTTTGCGATGCCACGCCTCGCGACCTCAAGCGTTGGATTGCCAACCTGCCCAAGGCCAACATCGGCGAAACCGCCCGCCTGTTGTATCAGGCGCTCGGCGAGCTGAACCTGCTGCTCACCCCCAGCGAAAACCGCCTGCAACTGCTCGAACTGCTGCGGCCCGAGGTTTATTACGTCTGCAAGCACCTGGAGCGACACTTCCTGCAGCAGGCCATTGTGCTGGACGACCGCTCGCGCAAGATCGTCAACCTGTGCCAGGCCCTGCAGACCCATCTGGCGATGGGTTACAAGCAAATAGTCGTACGCCTCTCGCCCAAGTTCACCAAGGATCGGGCGCGCGTGCTCGCCACCGCACTGCAACGGGCGCTACATGCCCTCGACGGCAACCTGTTGCGCGCCGGCCAGCTGTACAGCCCGGTGCCCGAGGGACTTTGGCTTGATTTGCACCAGCTGTACCGGATTGCCTGCCAGCACAAGTTGCAACACCTGAGCGTCAGCGATGAGCTTGCCAGCCAGGTTCATCAGTTGAACGCCGAACAGACCTACGTCGTCGCCCTGCTGCTAGGCGCCTCGCGCAGCAATCAGTTGCGCCAGAGCCAGATCGCGCGACTGGCCGAGGTACTGGAATCGTGGAGCCAGTGGGTCAAGCTGGACCCGCCCGCCAGCGCCGCCACCAGCCTTTTCGCCGTCGCACCGCAACTGGATGTCGGACCGCGGTATCGCTCCAAATTCCGCGCCGAGCAGCAACCTAGCCTGCAAGGTTTCGATCTTGAGCCGTTGGTACGCGCGATTACCACCCATCTGGCGCACCCTGTCGAATCATCGCTGCCAGTACCCGCCGGCATGAGTGCCGACACCCTGCACCACCTGCAAGCCGCCTGGGGCGAGGCCGTCGAACGCAGCTTCCAGCGCACCGAGGGCAACGGAACGCTGACGTTGTGCGTGGGCATGAGCGCGCTGCACTACTACCTTGGAGGCGAGCGCTCCTTCAGCGAAATCCTGAAGAATCCAGCGACGCGCAAGGCCCGGTTCGAGGCCTCGCCGACCACAAAAAACGACACTTGGAGCCAGGCCTTCGACGCCGCGCCAGCCGGTGACAGCGAGCTGCTGCCCTACGAAGAAATCGAGTACCCGGTCAATCCGGCCGATGACGACAGCACCAGCTCCGACAATCAGCATCACTTTCCAACCTACGACCTGCCAATCATCAATCACAGCCCGGGCGGTTACTGCCTTGGCTGGCCGAAAGAGGTGCCGGAACAATTGCAGGCCGGGGAGATGGTCGGCATTCGTGACGCCAACGACCAGACCTGGAGCATCGCCGTGGTGCGCTGGATCCGCCAGGTACGCAATGGCGCCATGCAGATGGGCATCGAGCTGGTCGCACCCCACGCCCAGCCTTGCGGGTTGCAACTGATCCGCGAACAGAGCGACCAGGGACATTACCTGCGAGGATTGTTACTGCCCGAAATCAGCGCCATCGACCTGCCGCCCACCGTTATTGCCCCGCGCCTGCCTTTCCAGGAAGGCCAGCAAGTATTGATCAATACCGACGGGCAGGCACGTCGTGCCGGCCTGGATCGCCGGGTCACCAGCACCCACAGCTTCAACCAGTTTGCCTACCGCCAGGAGGATTCGGGCACGGCCGGGGATGGCGGCGCGCAAGAAGGGGATTTCGATTCGTTGTGGAAGTCGCTCTAGAAAGCGACCAGTTCCCGTGGCGAGGGAGCTTGCGCCCTCGCCACAAGAGCGTATGCCCTGGAAATTGATGCAGGGCTCAAACCTGCCCGTCGCGGTCCCTGAAGCCCAGCAGATACAACACCCCATCCAACCCCAAGGTTGAAATCGCCTGCCTGGCCGACTGCTTGACCAGCGGCTTGGCCCGGAACGCCACGCCGAGCCCGGCGATGGCCAGCATCGGCAGATCGTTGGCTCCGTCGCCTACGGCGATGGTCTGCTCCAGGCGCAGGCCCTCTTTGGCGGCCAGTTCACGCAGCAGATCCGCCTTGCGCTGGGCATCGACGATCGGCTCGACCGCCACGCCGGTCACCTTGCCGTCCACCACTTCCAGCTCGTTGGCGAACACGTAGTCGATACCGAGCTTGGCCTGCAATTGCTTGGCAAAATACGCGAAGCCGCCCGACAGAATCGCGGTCTTGTAGCCCAGTCGCTTGAGTTCGGCAAACAGGGTTTCGGCGCCTTCGGTCAGGCGCAGGGAAGCGCCGATGGAATCCAGCACGCTCACATCCAGGCCTTGCAGCAGCGCCAGGCGCTCCTTGAAGCTGGCCCGGAAATCCAGCTCGCCAGCCATGGCCCGCTCAGTGATGGCCGACACCTTGTCGCCGACGCCGGCAGCCTTGGCCAACTCGTCGATCACTTCGGCTTCGATCAGTGTCGAGTCCATGTCGAACACCGCCAGGCGGCGGTTACGGCGAAACAGCGAATCTTCCTGGAACGCGATATCGACGTTCAGCTCCTGGGCCACGCTGAGGAACTCAGCACGCAACGCCTGGGGATCGGCAGGTTCGCCGCGCACGGAAAATTCGATGCAGCCCTTGCCTTGGTCGGCCGGGGTATCGAGCGGCATGCGCCCGGACAGCCGATCGATGTGATCGATGTTCAGGCCATATTTCGCCGTGATCGAACTGACGCGCTGCAATTGCTCGGCGGTGACCTTGCGAGTCAACAGCGTCACGATGTGCCGTTTCTTGCCCTGCCCGGCCACCCAGTTTTGGTAATCGGCTTCCGATACCGGAGTGAACCGTACCTGCTGGTCAAGCTTGTAGGCGGTAAACAGGATGTCCTTGAGCACCGACTTGCCCTGCTCGGTGTCCGGGATTTCAACCAGGATGCCGAACGACAGCGTGTCGTGGATCACCGCCTGTCCAATGTCGAGAATGTTCACACCACCCTGGGCCAGAACGCCGGTAATGGCCGCAGTCAGACCCGGACGGTCGCTGCCAGTGATGTTTATCAGGACAATTTCGCGCAAGGCGCACCCCCGCAGGTGGAAAAAAACCGCATTCTACCCACATTCAGTGACCATCGGGCACCGCCAGTGCTTTGCCGGTCATGGGGCTATCGCTATACTGCGCGTCAATTTCACGGACAAAGAGCCGAGCTCAGTGAACCGGCCCACGCCAGTCAAAACCGACAATTTCTTTCTGCTGATCTTCCGTGCACTGCGCCATCGTCGCGTGCCGATTGCATTACGCATTGCCAGCCATAACGTGATCCTGGTCGCCCTGGCCCTGGTCATCTATGCCTGCGTGATGGGTTTGCAGTTCAAGCAGGCCATGCACGAGCAGGCTGATGCCTTGGGCGAAAGCCTGACCACCCAGACCGCCACGTCCGCCACCGAGTTGCTGGTGTCCAACGACATCCTCAGCCTCAACGTGCTGCTCAACAACCTGACCAAGAACAAACTGGTCGCCCACGCCGCCATCTACAGCGTGGACAATCGCATCCTGGCGGAGGCCGGCCAGCGTCCCAAGCCGGGCCTGCTGGGTGAAACCGGTGGCATGTACCAGAGCAAGATCACGTTCCAGGATGTGACCGCCGGGCAACTGCGCATCAGCCTGGACATGGATCAGTTCCAGCAACCGATGACCATCAGCCTGCAGAGCATGGGCATTCTCAGCGCGATATTGTTGGCACTGGCACTGGCCTTGAGCCTGCGCCTGGGACGGCATATTTCCACGCCGCTGCTGCAATTGCGCGTCTGGCTGCGGGACATCGACGAACACACACCCGCCACCCAGCGCCAGGACGAAATTGGCGACCTGGCCCGGCAACTTCACGCCAGTTTCGCGCCGGAGCCTGAGCCCGTGCCTGAGCCCGAAGACATCGACTACGTCGATGAGGACGATGCCGAGCCGGAATTTGAAGTGCGCAACCTGCGGGACCCGGGCTTTGACGAAAGTGCGCCGATGCCTGCTTCCCGCCCTGTGCCGCGTCATGTGGTGCGTACGGTTGAAGACGATGAAGACGACGATGCCTTCGCCGACTTGCGAGATGAAACGGTCGCCGACGCGCCTCAACCGATCGCCCGCCCTGTCGCCTCGAACCTGCCGCAGCACAGCGCCGTACTAGCCGTTCAACTGGGCGCCCAGGATCAATTGCGACGCCTGCCCCAGGCCCGCCTGAAGGAACTGCTCGAACGTTATCGCGACTGCCTCGACCAGGCGGCATCACTTTATCAGGGCGAACTGCACACCTTGAACGACGGCAGCACATTGATGCTGTTCCACGCCGAAGACAGCGGCGACGACTACCTGACCAACGCCATTTGCTGCGGTGAATTGCTGCGGGCATTGGGTCATCAGTTGCAGATCGAGGTTGCCGACAGTGGCATTACCCTGCAATTGCAATTAGGCCTGACCCTCGGCGACAGCCTGCTCGGCCTGAGCCAGATCGATCTGCTGTTGACCGAAACAGCCCAGGACGCACTGGCCCTCTCCCAACACAGCCGCAACCTGCTGCTGGTGGAGCGCAAGATCAACGACGACGCCCTGATCCGCCAGCGCGCGCGTATCCGTCCCATCGCCAGTCCCGAAGGCGCCTGCTGTGTAGAGCGATTGATGGAGCCGTATCCGTCGATGCTGGAGCGGCAATTGGCGCGGATGCATGAGCGCCAGGCCTGAGCCTCGGCATCTGAAATAACGAAGCCCGCTGGCGAGTGATCGCCAGCGGGCTTTTCATATAAACAACAAAGCCCGCATCAATGCGGGCTTTGCCCTGTATCCGGTCCGGCTATCAGAACCTGAACACTTCCATGTCCGTACGAATCGGCAAGGCCATGGGAATCTTGTCCTTTTCCTTTTCAACCGGTTTTGCTGGGGCGGGAGCAGCCTTGCGTGGGACCTCTGCGATAGGCGGCTGGTTGGCCAGCGGCTTGAGCGACACGGACAATTGCTCGGCCAGGCGCTGCAAGAGCACGCCTTGTGCCTGGACCTGCGCAGCGGTGGAGCCCGCGTGCTGCTCTTGCAGATGAACAATGCGGTTTTCGCGAACCTTGCCGCGACGGTCGATCAGTCGCCACTGGGCATCGAGGACCGCTGGCTGGGATTCGCCTGAGTCCAGCCGGGTAATTGACAGCAGGACCTGAACATCCGGGGAGAATCCCTGGGTGGCCGGGGCCAGCACTACGCGCTGACTGTCCAAATGGCCCGCAACCTGGCGCAGCAACAACTGATCGATGTCGGAAGACAAGCTGCCAGCCCAGCGTCCATCCGTGGCGGCTTGCAGGCTGCCGTCTGGCTGGCGTTGCAACAGGGTTTCACGCTGAAGGTAGTCGGCAATCAGCACCGGGCCGAGCAATACGGCCATGCCTGTGCTTTGCGCAGGCTGGGCTGGGGTACCGCTGTCCAGTTGGTACAAGGACACCGGCTGATTCATGCTGCAGCCCGCCAGGCCAAGCAGGCCGGCGAGCCACAAAATAGGAAGGCGCAGAACAGTCATCGTCTCGTCCAGGTGGCGGCCACAAGGCTTACCACAGTGAAAAATACTCGGTCATATGAAGAACGCCCGGCCACGCCGGCGCTTGAAAGGGCCTATCATCCGTGAATATGCGTCCCGACTCCAGCGCCAAAGTTCCGATCTGCGGGTTTTAATCGCAGATCGAGGCCTCTAGCACGCTTAATTGAGGTTTTCGACGAGCAGCGCATCCACCCTCTGAAAACCCCTCGGAAGCTTGTTGCCCCGCCGACCGCGTTCACCCTTGTAATGCTCAAGATCGTCCGCTTTCAAAGATAGCGTCCGCTTTCCTGCCTGAAGCACAAGCGTGGCACCCTCGGGTATCACTGCAATATCCGTGACATATTCCTCGCGACTCGCCACCCGTTCGCCGGAAATACCGATAATCTTGTTGCCTTTGCCTTTCCCCAGCTGTGGCAGGTCGCTTATCTTGAACACCAGCAACCGACCCTCGGTCGTCACCGAGGCCAGCCAATTGTTCTCGCGGTCGGTGACCGGGCGCGGCGCAATGACCTTGGCGTTGTTCGGCAGGCTCAACAACGCCTTGCCCGCCTTGTTCTTGGCTTGCAGGTCCTCACCCTTGACGACGAACCCGTAACCGGCGTCCGACGCGATAACGTACAGCCCGTCATCATCAGGCATCAGCACGCATTCAAAAGTTGCACCCGGCGGAGGAGTTAATCGTCCGGTCAGCGGTTCGCCCTGGCCGCGAGCCGAAGGCAAGGTATGGGCCGGCACCGAATAACTGCGCCCGGTTGAATCGATGAACACCGCGAACTGGTTGGAACGTCCCGGCGCCAAGGCCTTGAAGTTGTCCCCAGCCTTGTAGGAAAGCCCGGCAGCGTCGATGTCGTGCCCCTTGGCGGAGCGCACCCAACCTTTTTCCGACAGCACAACCGTCACTTTCTCGTTCGGCAACAGATCATGTTCGGTCAGTGCCTTGGCTTCGGCGCGCTCGACGATAGGCGAGCGGCGGTCGTCACCGTAGGTTTCGGCGTCCTTGAGCAGTTCGGTGCGTACCAGTTTCTTGAGCTTGGCTTCGCTGCCCAGCAGGGCTTGCAGCTTCGCCTGCTCCTTGAGCAATTCATCCTGCTCGGCGCGCAACTTCATTTCTTCCAGGCGCGCCAACTGCCGCAGGCGGGTATCGAGAATGTAGTCGGCCTGGATTTCGCTCAGGGCGAAACGGGCGATCAGGCTGGCCTTGGGGTGCTCCTCGGTACGGATGATGTGGATCACTTCATCCAGGTTGAGGTAGGCAATCAGCAAACCGTCCAACAGGTGCAGGCGGCGCTCTACTTTGTCCAGGCGGAATTGCAAGCGCCGGCGCACGGTCTTGACCCGGAACTCCAGCCATTCCACCAGCAAGGCCCGCAGGTTTTTCAACTGCGGCTTGCCGTCCAGGCCGATGATGTTGATGTTGACCCGGTAGCTGGACTCCAGGTCAGTGCTGGCGAACAGGTGCTGCATCAGCGCATCGTGGTCGACCCGGCTATTGACCGGAATGATCACCAGGCGACACGGGTTCTCGTGGTCGGACTCGTCACGCAGGTCAGCAACTTGCGGCGCCTTCGATGGCTTTGCCTGCATCATCGCGGCAATCTGTTCCATCACCTTGGCACCGGAAACCTGATGCGGCAGCGACGTGACAATGATGTCGCCGTCTTCGATGTGATAAACGGCACGCATGCGCACCGAACCACGGCCGGTCTCGTAGATTTTCAGTAGATCGGCGCGGGGAGTGATGATTTCCGCTTCGGTCGGGTAGTCCGGGCCTTGGATATGCTCGCAGAGCTGCTCCACCGTGGCTTTCGGCTCGTCCAGCAGACGCACGCACGCCGTGGCCACTTCCCGCAGGTTGTGCGGCGGCACGTCAGTGGCCATGCCCACGGCGATACCGGTGGTGCCATTGAGAAGAATATTCGGCAAACGTGCCGGCAACACCAGGGGTTCGTCGAGGGTACCGTCGAAGTTCGGCCCCCAGTCCGCAGTGCCCTGGCCCAGTTCGCTGAGCAGCACTTCGGAATAACGCGACAGCCGCGCCTCCGTGTAACGCATGGCCGCGAACGACTTGGGATCGTCCGGCGCACCCCAGTTGCCCTGCCCGTCCACCAAGGTGTAGCGATAGCTGAACGGCTGGGCCATCAACACCATGGCTTCGTAGCAAGCCGAATCGCCGTGGGGGTGGAATTTACCGAGCACGTCACCGACGGTCCGTGCCGACTTCTTGTGCTTGGAGTCAGCGTCCAGCCCCAACTCACTCATGGCGTAGATGATCCGCCGCTGAACCGGCTTGAGACCGTCGCCGATGTGCGGCAAGGCGCGGTCCATGATCACGTACATGGAGTAATTGAGGTAGGCATTTTCGGTGAAGTCAGCCAGCGACCGGCGTTCTACGCCGTCTAAGCTGTCTGCAAGAATGTCGCTCATGCGGGCCTCATCAGTTCGTTGTCTGGCGCAACAGCATGGTGCCGTCGCGCTGGGTAAATTCAAGTTTGTTCAGGGCGCTCATGCCCAGTAGCACCTGCGTGCCACCCAGGCCTGGCGCCACCAGGGCGCGGACATCGCGCAAGACGATGTCGCCCAATTGCAGCCGGTCGATGCGGGTGCGATAACCTTCGCTCAAACCGTTGGCGGTGCTCAATGTCACGCCAAAACCTTTTTCCAGCTTCAGCCGCTCGGCCAGTTCCTGCGGGACCGCCACATCGGTGGCCCCGGTGTCGAGCATGAAATCCACCGGCTGGCCGTTGATCTGGCCGCTGGCGACGAAATGCCCCTGTTTATTGCCGACCAGCTTCACCTCGATAAATCCTTCGCCCTTTTGCGAATACACCTCTGTGTTGGGATTGTGCTCGCGCTGCTCCCACTGGGCGAAAAACCGCGTCGCCAGAAACAGCGCCGCGCACCAAGCCACGATCATCAGCACCCGGCCGGCGCGCTTGCCCGGCGGTTGCTGGCTCATGGCGTGGCGCTCCAACCACCCGTCGGTGCGGAAAAACGCCAGACGATCGGCCGCGTTTCGCCGTCGGCGCGCTTGCCATTATTGTTATCCAGGCCGATCCACGCGCCACCAGCGTCCACGACCAGCGCTTCGGCCAGGCCGAAGGGTTGTGGATAAAGACGCTTATCCTGCAGCGCCTCAGCGGCGAATGACCAGCAGCGCTCGACCTTGGCGGTCTGCGGGTCACGCCGGCAGACCTGATAGGCGTTTCGCTCCAGGGTAAACAGCTTGCCGTCGAACAATGACAGGTCGGCGAAATCCCGCGACACCGCCTTCGGCTTGAAAAACTGCTCGGGCTGCATTTCCTTTCCCGCTTCGCTCAGCAACACACAATTGCCATCGCAATCCCATACCGTCTGCTGACGCTTGATCAATAACAGCCCCCGACGCTCGCGTTCGGCCGCCAGCCATAGCTGGTCACCGGCGGGGTTCACGGCCAGGCCTTCGAACAGTGCGTTGAAATGCAATAGCATACCGCTGCCCCGGGCCTGACGGATCAAGGTCGGGGCGATTTTCAGCCAGGACGCCGCCCCAGTTGGCGGCACGAGCAGCACGGCGGCATGGGACTCGCTGACCACGTAGCGATTGCCGGCGCTGTCGCAACTGACGCCTTCGAAATCCAACTCGCCACCGCGCAGAAACGACGCCGCCCACGTCCGCGAGCTCAAGCCCCAGGGCAAACCGCTGTCCGGCACCCGCGGCACTTCGATAGCCACCGCTTCAGCCTGCCAAACCGGCGCATCGTCGGGGTTGAGGCGGTAGATTTGGTCATCGTCGCGATCGGACACGGTCCACATCTCGCTGCCGCACAGCGCAAGCCCGGACAGGTTGCCGCCGCGCAGGCCATCGACGACGTGCTCGGACACCAGCTTCAATTCCGGCGCGGGCCCTGCAACTACCACCCCCGCCCACAGCAACAATCCCAGGGCGAACCCGTTGCGCATCAGGCCAGGACCTCGGCCAAGTCCCCTTTGGATTCGAGCCAGGACTTGCGGTCGCCGGCGCGTTTCTTCGCCAGCAACATATCCATCATTTCCGAGGTCGCCTCGAAGTCATCCAAGGTCAACTGCACCAGGCGGCGGGTGTTCGGGTCCATGGTGGTTTCACGCAACTGCGGCGGGTTCATTTCGCCCAGGCCCTTGAATCGGGTGACCTGCGGCTTGCCACGTTTCTTCTCGGCCACCAGGCGATCGAGGATGCCGTCGCGCTCGGCTTCGTCCAGGGCGTAGTAGATTTCCTTGCCCAGGTCGATGCGATACAGCGGCGGCATCGCCACGTAGACGTGACCGGCGTCCACCAGCGGGCGGAAATGCTGGACGAACAGGGCACACAGCAATGTGGCGATGTGCAAGCCGTCGGAGTCGGCGTCGGCGAGGATGCAGATCTTGCCGTAGCGCAACTGGCTCATGTCCGCGGCGCCCGGATCGACGCCAATGGCCACCGCGATGTTATGCACTTCCTGGCTGGCCAGCACTTCGCTGCCGTCCACTTCCCAGGTGTTGAGGATCTTGCCCCGCAGCGGCAGGATCGCCTGGAACTCCTTGTCCCGCGCTTGCTTGGCCGAACCGCCGGCGGAGTCACCTTCCACCAGGAACAGCTCGGAACGCATCGGGTCCTGCCCGGCGCAATCGGCGAGCTTGCCCGGCAATGCCGGCCCCTGGGTGATGCGCTTGCGCTCGACCTTCTTGCTGGCCTTGAGACGACGTCCGGCGTTGTTGATCGCCAGCTCCGCCAGGGCCAGGCCGGTCTCAGGATTGGCGTTGAGCCACAGGCTGAACGCGTCCTTGACCACGCCGGAAACAAACGCCGCCGCCTCGCGGGACGACAGGCGCTCCTTGGTCTGGCCGGAAAATTGCGGTTCCTGCATCTTCATCGACAAGACGAAGGCGATGCGTTCCCAGACATCTTCCGGCGCCAGCTTCACGCCGCGAGGCAGCAGGTTGCGGAACTCGCAGAACTCGCGCATGGCATCGAGCAAGCCCTGGCGCAAGCCATTGACGTGGGTGCCGCCCTGGGCCGTGGGGATCAGGTTGACGTAGCTTTCCTGGACGCTTTCGCCGCCTTCGGGCAGCCACAA
The DNA here is from genome assembly GCF_014268655.2 of Pseudomonas marvdashtae. Taxonomy (NCBI): domain Bacteria; kingdom Pseudomonadati; phylum Pseudomonadota; class Gammaproteobacteria; order Pseudomonadales; family Pseudomonadaceae; genus Pseudomonas; species Pseudomonas marvdashtae. Next base: position 1,481 of record NZ_JABWQX020000002.1, on the reverse strand, counting down.
CAGCGCCCAGTCCACCGCCTCCTTGTTACCGGCCAGACTGCCACAGAACGGCTCGTCGGGCAGGCGCTCGAAACCGCTGACCGCGTCCACCAAGTAGGAGCGCAGGCCGTCTTCGTAATGCCATTCGACTTTCTCGCCGGTGGCCTTGTCCTCGAAACTGACCAGCAGCCCCGGGCACAACACGGCCTTGGCCTTGAGCACATGCTTGAGGCGGCTGACAGAAAACTTCGGCGAATCGAAATACTTCGGGTCCGGAGCGAAATACACGCTGGTCCCGGTGTTGCGCTTGCCGACGGTACCGATCACTTCCAGCTCGGTGGCCTTGTAGCCGTCGGCGAAGGTCATCTGGTATTCATTACCGTCACGCTTGACCCGCACCCGCACCTGGGTCGACAAGGCGTTGACCACGGAGATACCCACCCCGTGCAAACCGCCGGAGAACTGATAGTTCTTGTTGGAAAACTTGCCGCCGGCGTGGAGCTTGGTGAGGATCAGCTCGACGCCCGACACACCCTCTTCAGGGTGAATGTCCACCGGCATGCCGCGACCGTCATCGCTGACTTCCAGGGAGTGATCGGCGTGCAGGATGACCTGCACCGACTTCGCATGCCCGGCCAAGGCTTCGTCGACACTGTTGTCGATGACTTCCTGGGCGAGGTGGTTCGGCCGACTGGTGTCGGTGTACATGCCGGGGCGCTTGCGCACCGGGTCGAGGCCCGAGAGGACTTCGATGGCGTCTGCGTTATAAGAGCTAGCGCTGGGAGTGGCCATGGGGTCTCGTCGTCAGTGTTCAATGAAAAAGGGGCGATGGCTCACAGCGACGTGAAGTCGATCGCCTGGTACAAATCGGCGCCAATGCCGGCAAAACTCAACAGTGCCGGCAACTGCTGGGCAAACCCTTGGAAACTGTGGTCGCCGCCGGCCTGGATGCGCAAGGCGCAGGCGCGGTAATACTGCTGGGCGTGGCGATAATCCAGCGTTTCGTCACCGGTTTGCAACCATACCTGAAACCGCTGCGGATCCCGGGGCGCCGGCACTTCCAGCTCGGCCAGGGCCGTCACGTGGTCGTGGGTCAATTCCCAGGTTTCGTCGGTGTATAAATTCTTCTGCGTGCCCAGGTAGCCGTCGAACATCCGATGCGGGCTCACGGCAGGATTGACCAGCAGGGCTTTGAGCCCGTGGCGCTCGGCCAAGTGAGTCGCATAGTAGCCGCCGAGCGAGCTGCCGACCAGCAGCGGCCGCTCCAGTTCTGCAATCGCCTGTTCCAGCTGACCGATGGCTTGGCGGGGGTGGTGGTGCAAGGCGGGCACCCGCAACTGGTTGCTCAGGCCCAGGCGTGCCATCACGTCGACCAGTTGGCAGGCTTTGGTCGATGCTGGGGCGCTGTTGAAGCCGTGGATATAAAGGATCGAACCCGACATTGCCGACTCCCTGGGTGTTGGGCAAAGGCCGGAGTTTACAGGGAGTTTGTGGAGGTTTGG